>CAMLKF010000036.1 GCA_946480575.1 uncultured Nitrososphaera sp.
CTAGCCTCATGAGCATATAATCTTTAAGTTCCTGCGGCATAACCTCATCTATCTGCTCTTGCAATACTCGCTTCTTTGCCCCAAGCTTTTTACATGTTCGCTGAATTACCCGTCTTGACATTGTAGCAGAAGCGTTGAAAGCTTAGTTATCAAAGCACCTGTAGACTACGGCGGCAGCAGAGCACATTGCTTGCGTATACCAGAACGAAGGTGCCGATAATTTCTACTAGATACTATTATACTATCCTCGTCTTCTTGACATCAAAACGGCCCTCCGCGCGCTCCCACATGTAATCGAAAAGGTCGCTGCACCACTCGTAAAACGCCGGGTCGCTCCCGACGAAAAGCGCGCTCATGTCTACTTCGCCTTTCATATTTGAGAACATAACTGCGGCCTGATCGTCCGCTATGTACAGCGCAACATCTATCTTTTCTGTCATTCTGACCTTCATCTTTTCATTGACGCCCAGTCTTTCCATGGTCTTTATGGTCGATTCAACGATCTCTCTGGGGAAGATAGTGTTGCGCCCTACTATGCTGAACACATCGACGCCGTGCATTGACAGTTCAATAAGGATGCCGCCTTCCTCCGCCCATGCCTGCGAGATAATTATTTTTAGCTGCCTTTTCGCGCCGGATTCCAGCTTCTTCAGCCTTTCTAGAACCGGCGCTATGCTGCTTACAAGCTCGCAATTCTGCAGGGCTCCGATCCTCTGCACGAATTTTTCCGGCATGCTGCCCAGAGTATGATCTTCAAAGAATCTGCTGTGCTTTTTCATGAAGAGAAAGTACGAGATCTGCTTTATCACTATCCTGCCATATTCGGTCAGCCGGAACAAGCTGTCATCCCTCCTGACAAGACCGGCTTCTGCAAGCCTGCTGACGTTTCTGTGAACGTCCTGAACGGTTGTATCAAGCTCCCTTGCAAGCGAGCTTAACTTGGCCGGCTTTTTGCCAAGCGACACCAGTATAGAACACCTCAATTCGCTAGCCAGCTCCATGAACAGATCGGACGCCAGTATGTGCCTGTCTGGAGAATTGTCCACAAGAAAATAATGTGAGAGCAATAAATAAGATTTTCACCAAAACTGTGAAAATTCAACAAATCTACTAAAGTTGAGCGCCTTTGTTGAACTAAGGATATCAGAATACCGCTTGCATATTACACCTATGTCTGAAACAATAGAAATTCGGAACCAGTTTGAACAGCTGCAAAATAGGTACAAGCAGTACCTCCCCAAGGTTGACCCGGGCCTTGTGCACGACCTTTTGCTACGCCAAATGGAGAACCCTGATGTCGTGCCGATGTATATGCTCGAGGCGTTCACCAAGCCGGGCCTGAACACCGAGGAGGTCAGGAGCTACATAATCGGCAAGACCGGCATGAGCCCCGCGATATATGACAACGGCACTCACTACGTGACGAACCAAAAGCTCACACTGGACATCCTCAAGGAGATATCAGACTCGGACGACGTGATAGAGGTAACAGGCGAATACACGGGCGGCCTTGGGAGCTGGGGCGCTTCCCACGAACATGGCGACAGGCACTTTCCTGCCGAAAGGAGGGCGGCCTCGCCAAAGGCAACAGTAGCTGCCAACGCGCCAAATGACAAAGTCGAAGAAGTGGTCGAAAGGAAGGTGGACAAAAAGAACTATAGAATCGCGGCCTATACTGCTGCTGGAATAGTCGGCGCGATAGCCCTTGCAGGCTTCATAATCAGTGGCGGGTTTCTGCCTAATGCCAACAACCCTGCTGTTACCGGTGCATTAACCGAGCCGGCGGCCCTGCATGGCACTGTGACAGGACCCGGGGGCCTGCCTGCAATCGGTGCCAGTGTAGTGGCTGCAGAGCAGACATCGGGATTCACGACAAACGCGTTTGTGTCAATCAATGGCGGGTACTACCTTGATGTGCAGCCGGGCAACTATATCGTGATGGCTGCATACCCCGATGGAACCAACCAAGTCGTAAGCGACTTTGAGGTAGCAAGGGGCTCAGACCATGAGCTCAACTTTAGCTACTGATCCTCTTTTCTTTTTTAAAATCAGTGTCCTTTAATTTTTATATCCAGTAATGCTGTCGGTTGCTATATGAGCTCTGTTGGAGTTGAATACTATAACAGGAAATTTGGCGATGACAGGTCTGCAGCATTCATCCATCTAGTGAGAGAAATAGGCGAGATAGCCTTTGCGATGGAAAAGAACAACGTAGAGCACGCCAAGATGGAGATCACAGAGTCAGCGGCCCTGCTTTACTACTTGGCTTCAAAGTACGGCCTTGACTTGGACGCCAACATGAAGGCTGTTTACGCCAAAAAGCTGGAAACCCTCAAATCCGCGCCGCCAAAAGCATGACCACCATCACGCTCCGTGATGACCTCGACGCAATAACCTTGATCCTGAACGAGACTTTCAGGGTCGAGCCGTTCAAGCGCGACTATGATCAGGCGTTTGGCAGGATAGCTGACATACTCTACCGCTACGGCATGGCAGAAAAGCCGCGCAACCTGCGCCTTCGGTTCATCCTGTGCATGCAGGAGTTCTTTGACGGCATACCACAGGATCAGTGGCGCGTTAATGACCCGGCATTTGTGAAGCAGTCTGAGGATTTTGCGATGGCGAAATTCCGCGATTGGATAATCGAGCAAGTCACCTAGACTTTTTGCTCTTGGCGATCCACTGCTCGTACATCTTTACAAGCTCGTCAACGTCGGCGCTGTTCTCCGAGTATGAGAGAATGACTGCAAACCTACCCTTGCCGTCATGCCCCCTTGCGTAGTAACCCCAGAATGTATCCGGCAACCTCTCAAAATTCGACCTACTGTTTGCCACAACCCTGAGGTTCTTGGCAACCGTATCTACAACCCTGGCGGCGTCGTCAGCCTCTATCATAACAATCCTGCTAGCACCATGTGTCATTTAAAACTAGTACAGGCAGGCGTTCAAATACCATCAGCGCGTAATAATATAATAATAGTAGTAGTATGCTTCGGGCAAGGTGCGGCCATTTCATCTCAAAGTCGTACGCAGAGACGCATCACGGGCTGTGCAGGAAGTGCCACTCGAGCTTTGCGTATCTCATGGAGCTTGAGGAAAAGCATGGCGAGGACGCGCTGGTCGAATACTGGTACGGCATGATACTTGCCAACCTGCCGGGCAACGACTGCGTCATAGACCACCTAATAGAGTTTTACGAGCGCAAGCTGGTTGAGGTGCCATCGAAGCAGAGATATATCCAAAAGATGCTATACATGCTGCATTCCATCAAGGAGCCTTTTGACGCAGGCAAGATGGCCTAATCATATATCCTTCCTATTGCACCCTTTCAACAAGCTCGAAAACCTTGTTCATAGTCGGCGGCTCGCCCTGAGTGTCTCTGACGTAGAGCGAGGCGCAGCAGTTGGCGAACAATAGCCGCTCCTGCGGGTCGAGCCCTGCAAGGTGGCCCACTATGTCTGCTGCATCCCACGAGTCGCCGGCGCCAGTCAGGTTTTTTGCATCGACCCTGATGGTGTGCACGAACACGCTTTCTCTGCCGTTTGACCACGCTGCTCCGGCCTTTGTGTGAAGGTCGGTGCTGATGCCTATCTTCTCTGCCAGCTTTTTGGCGGCGAGCCTGACCTCGTCTGCACCATAGGCAGACCCGAGGACGTGCCCAAGCCCAAGCACATCGGCAAGCGAGTTGCACTCGTTCTCGTTCATGCTCAGGCAGTCCGTCATTCCGGCAAGCCTTTCAAGCGAATTGCAAAAATCCTTCTTCCTTGTTTCAACGTCGGCAGGGTCGATAAAGTGAAAGGCGCTCGGCGAGTTCCTGAACGCATGCTCTGCCAGCTCTGTACCTTTTTGATTGCTTGCCCAGTTGACCACCATGACCCCGTCGGCGTTTTTCAAAAGCGCCCTGTCAGCTTCGGAGTCAATCCTTTCCGGGCCAAAACTTGCGTTATCACCAATGTCGCTCATCATCACGTTCACCCGCGTGTCCTCGTGGGGGAATTCAAAGGCGGTGGTAAGGCCGCACTTGCCGGCGCTGATCCTCAAAGTGACCCTGTCGCCAAACTGCGAAAATGCCTGCCTTATTATGCCTGCACCTATCTCGTCGGCGACCGTGAAAAGCGTGACCCTGACGCCCAGCTTGGCGAGGCAGTAAGCCACGTTGACAGCATTGCCACCCTTGACATCGGCAGTCGGCACGCCCCTGACGCTCCCGCCTCCCCTCTTTGCCTTTTCAGCCAGCGCGTCGAAAAGCTTTTCCTTTGACTCAAGCCTTATAATGCGGTCGATGAAAAAGTCAGGCATCACTGCTATCGAGCCGACGATGCTCAACTGCTTCAGCTTTTCAATTATCGCCACGCCTGTTCAAAGTAGTAGAGAGTTGTATTTGGATATTTTGCGAAAAAGAAGGAAGAAAGAAGGTGGTGGTGAAGGAGGAGTAGTTTTTTCTACTCCATGTCCATTCCGCCCATTCCGCCCATTCCGCCCATTCCGCCCATGCCTCCACCTGGCGGGCCGGCAGGCATCTTGGACTTGCCTGAGGCGATCACATCGTCGATCCTCAGGATCATGGCAGCTACCTCTGTGCCAGACTTGATTATCTGCTGCTTTATCACCAGAGGCTCTAGCACGTTCTGCTTGTACATTTCTGCAACCTTGGTATTCCTACAGTCGACCCCTGTCCACTTGCTGCCCTTGCTCTGGCTTGCGCGAAGCTCCGTCATGGTGTCTATCGGATCCATGCCTGCGTTCTCTGCAAGGTTAAGTGGGATTGCGTCTAGCGCATCGGCGAACTTTTGTACTGCAAGCTGCGCGCGGCCTTCCTGGCTGCTTGACCACTGCCTTAGCTCGTTTGCGATGTAGGCTTCTGGGGCCCCTCCGCCTGCAACAATTGCCGGGTGCTCTAGCACGTCTTTCATGACCATCAGAGCGTCATGCATCGACCTGTCAGCCTCGTCGACTACCCTTTGTGAGCCGCCCCGTATCAGGATGCTGACTGCCTTGGGGTTCTTGCACCCTTCGACAAAGACCCACTTGTCAGTCTCTACCTTGCGCTCCTCGACCAGATCTGCACTGCCAAGGTCCTTTGCAGTCAGGTCGTCAAGGTTGTTGACGATTCTGGCGCCAGTTGCCCTTGCCATCTTGGTCATGTCACTTTCCTTTACTCGCCTGACGGCCAGAACGTTGGCCCTGGCAAAGTAGTGCTGGGCTATGTCGTCGATGCCTTTCTGGCAAAGCACTACATTTGCGCCTGACGACTTGATCTTGTCGACCATCGATTTCAGCATTCTGTTTTCTTCTTCAAGGAACATCTGCATCTGTTGCGGGTCAGAGATGCGTATCTCGGCGCTCATTTCAGTCTTTTCAATCTCTAGCGCCGAGTTGATCAAGGCTATCTTGGCGCCTTCAACCCTCTTGGGCATGCCGCCGTGCACAACTTCCTTGTCAAGGACTATGCCTTTGATCAGCTTTGTGTCGCGCATCGAGCCGCCTGCCTTCTTTTCCACTTTGATATCGTCAAGATCCACCTTGTAGATGCCGTCTGCCTTTTCGGCAACCTGCTTTGTTGCGTCCACCACTATCTGCGCAAGGACGGGGCTGTCGTCTGACACGAGCTTGGAATCCATGCTGGTTCTCGTGATTTTCAAGAGCATGTCCTTGTCGGCAATGTCCACCTTGACCGCAATCTTTTCCAAAAGCTTCAGCGCCTGCTCTGCTGCGGCGTTGTAGCCGTCCACTATCACCGATGGGTGGACATCCTTGTTTATCAGCTCTTCCGCCTTTTCAATGAGGGCGCCGGCAAGGACAACGACTGAAGTGGTCCCGTCGCCGACCTCGTTGTCAGTCGCCTTGCTGACCTCTACCATCATCTTTGCTGCAGGGTGTTGAACATCTATTTCCTTCAGGATTGTTGCTCCGTCGTTTGTTATTGTCACGTCGCCAAGGGTGTCCACCAGCATCTTGTCCATGCCGCGCGGGCCTAGGCTCGTCTTGACTATCTCTGCGATAAGCTTGGCCGCCGTGATGTTGTTCTTCTGGGCTTCCTTACCTTTGCTTTCCTTGGTTCCTTCCTTTAGAATTAAAACTGGCATTCCGCCAGCGGTTGTCTGAATTGATGCCATCCTCATATATCACCTTTATAGAATAATTACACATCTCCTCATGCGTCTTTTATAGATTTTGATGTACTTCTCGCTCACTCACTCACATTCCAAGCTGCTTTTGCTTCTCGTTGAACTTGGCTCTGAAGCGGAGGACGTTTATTATGAACCTCTCGTGCCTGCCCTCGCCTACCCGCTCAAGCTTGTCTCGCGCCTCCACCTCAAACATGACTCGCCTGCCGTCGACTGATAGCACCATGGCTTTCAGGAACACCTCTGCGCCAACAGGCGTCGCCGCCAGGTGCTTGATATCCACTATCGTGCCGACGGAATCCCACTCGGAGTCGGGTATCGCCTGCTCCTTGAGCAATAGCCTGCAGGTCTCTTCCATCTCGGCTATCATGGAGGGAGTCGAGAGCACGTTCTCGCCTTCCCAGAGAAAGCTTGTCGTCTGGTTGGAATCCACTGTAATCCTGCGCTCCTTTGTGGCGCCTACCTTGACTGAAAAGGAATCCATGTTTTATTGAAAAAGCTTGAGAGATTAAAATTTGTGCCTGCGGGCGTCCACTTTTTTCTCCTTTTCCTCTCTCTCGTGGTGCAGCCTGTCCTTCTCGTGCAGGAACTGCTTGCCGCAGACGCTGCACGTTATGGGGCGCTGCTTGTGAGCATCCTTTGCATGCTGGATCAGTTCGTCATAGCTCCCGAATCTTGCATGGCATTCTTTGCACTCGTTCCTTTCACGGTGGAAAAGGCCCATAGGGCAATTATGCTGGATGCCGGCTATTAAGCTGCATGATAAAAAGAAAAGGTAGTAGCGCCTTTTATCCTTCCTACCGCCTGCGCCTTACTCCCGAGATAATCACATAGATCAGTCCCACGCTCAGACCGAAAGCCAATGGTATCCACACCGGGAACGCAGCTGGGTCTATTACTTGCTTTAACAGGAATTCGAACGGCATATACTGCCGGAAAGAATGTCCTGCTAGTATATTAGATTTACTGATACGGCCCAGCCAAAAGGTCTTCTGCATATGCTGTGATATACATTAAATAACCCTAAACAGGGATTCAATATGCATATGAAGATGCAGAAGGAGATGCGCAAGTTCTGCCCGCGGTGCAAGACACACACTGCGCAGTCAGTCGCCCTGTACAAGAAGGGCAAGGACAGGACGGTGGCAGAGGGCGCACGAAGGCACGCCGAGGACAAGAAGGGCTACGGCGGCCAAAAATTCCCCGAGCTCAAGAGGACCGCCAAAACTACCAAGAAAATGACCTTACGCTATACATGTAAAACCTGCCAGTACAAGACTATGAAGGAAGGCCTGAGGATCCGCAAGCTGGAGATATGACATGAAGCGGGAAAGCATAATGATACCAAAACCGAGAAGCGCGTTTTTGTCGATGCAGTGCGCAAAATGCGGCGAAAAGGCTGTAGTATTTTCTCACACGACCATGGATGTCAGCTGCAAGTCGTGCGGCGAGCCCTTAGCTATAAGGTCAGGCTCTAAAGCCATCATTGCCGGCAAGGTCCTAGGCGCGCTGGACCAGTAATTTTTCCGCCAGCTCCAACTCTTCTTTTGTATTCACGTTCGCTGCAACTTCTATCCTGTTCATTATCACATAGCGTTCTTTCACTGTGCCGCTGGTTATTTTGGCGGTGTCAAAAATGGTGATGCCCGAGTGGCAATAGTTCCTGCCGTCAAGCGTGAGCAAGACGCTCGGCTTGATGCCTATGCTTTGCACAAACTTTTTCTCCATCGCCACAGAAATCGCCGGCCCTGTCGATGCAATGCCAGAGATGTCGCTGATCACCTGCACGCTCAGCAGCGGGACATCGGCCGGCACCACTAGAACCTTAGCCGGCCTGAGCCTTGCAAGCAAGCTTGAAAGGTCCTGCGAGTAGCCCTCGCCGACAGTCTCTACCACCTTGATGCCTCTGGCTTCAAGGAATTCCTTTGTCTTTGGAGTGCTGGGCGACACTGCGGCAACAATGCGGTCAAATTTGCGCGAGTCTGCTAGAGCCGAAACCACGCGCTCGACCATTGCAACGCCATCCACTTTCAGCAACGGCTTTTCAGTACCAGATTTCATTCTGGTTGCCCTGCCTCCGCACATTATGGCAGCCATCAAAGGATTGTCGTCACCATTGGCAATGAGGGCAGCGACGACAGAACGATGAGCGAAGACAGGCGCGTCACCTCGTTTGACGCCCCAAGCACGTCGCCCGAGATGCCGCCAAAGCTTTTGCCAGAGACGCGCTTCATGAGGCCGGCCAGCGCAAGCGAAACTGCCAACGCGAAAAGGCCAGCGTAGCTTGCAGCAAACCACACTATTGCAACCATTATTCCTGTCGCGGCCAGCATCTTGCGCCTGTCCTTCATTGCCGCCGTAAAGGGTGAGCTAAAACCCTCCCATGCCGACAGCCCTCTGTGTGCAAGCAGCACCATTACGTATTTCGCTATCACCTCTGCCACAACGATGCTGACAAAGAGCGACAGGCTGGAGGCAAAGCCGGTGTTGAACACGATTATCATGCCGGCAAAATACATCACTAGTGCAGCAACCCCTGCAGAGCCCACCGCCGGGTCAAGCATCGCCTTGCGCTTGACCTCTTTACTGCCCTTGGCCATCAGCCCATCTGCAAAGTCTGCCAGCGCGTCGGTGTGGTGGACGCCCGTGATTATGACAAGGGCGCCAGTGACTAAAAGTCCAACGAGCAGCGGGTGCAGGAAAGGCGATATCCCAAACGCCATCGCGCCAATGAGAGCGCCAATGATTGCACCGGCGACCGGGAATAGATACATGTTTCTGGCGACGTAATGGATGTCGTGATTCTGCTTGTCTGCCGCAGGCAGTATCGTCAAAAATGCAAGGACCGACTGGACAGGCTTAAGAGACGCCAAGCAAGAGCCTCCACCAGCCGGCTAGATACAGGATTGACATCACAGGGACAGAAAACACTAGACAGAACAGCAGCATAGTGAGCTTCATTATCGAGATCGCAGTCTTGCACTTTTCAAGCGTCGCCAGCTCCTGCCCGTCGCCAAGTGCATAGTGCCCAATTTTCTCAAGCCGGACGCGCAGCGCGCCGGCCATGGTTGCCATGGGGTAGCCGGCGTTTGGGCTAAAAGTCTTGTCGTGATCGCGGTGCAGCATCTGGAGCGAATTCTTCCAGTCTGCGCCCAGCATCTTGGCAGAGACGACCATCAAGAATGCAGTTATCCTTGCCGGGATGTAATTTGAGATAGTGTCAAGCCGGGCAGACATCCACCCGATGTTTTTGTAATAGTCGTCCTTGTAGCCTACCATCGAGTCAAGAGTGTTTATCGTCCTGTAGGCAAACGCTGCTCCAGGACCCAAAAGTGAATAGTAAAAGATGGGGCCGGTGATCCCATCGACGGTGCTCTCACTGACGCACTCGATGGTCGCTGATAGGATGTGCTGCTCGTCAAGGTCGTCAGTCTTTCTCCTCACTATCATAGATAGGTTGTGCTGTGCGCCTGCCATGTCGCCGGCCTCTAGGCAGGACGTGATTGCTTTAGCATGCCTTTCCATGCCTCTGACTGCAACCGAGATTTTCAGCATAATTATTGACACTATTGCCAGAGCGACAGCTCCCGCAAGATACATGCTGACATAGGCCAGCAAGTGAACCAGCAGGCCCATCGCAGCAACGATAAAGATTGCAAACGCTGCTCCCTTGATCTTTTCTGCTCCGCCTTTGAGCCTTGGCACAAAAAAGCCGATCAGCCGGCCAAGCCACGCTACTGGATGGTACCTGTTTGGCGGGTCGCCAAGCAAATAGTCGATGCCAATGCCGCCAGCAAGCGCAGCAACGACAACAGGTATCATCACAGATCTACGGCCTCCGATATCCTTCTCATGTCGGCACTTTCTTTTATTGCCTTTGCAATGAGGTTTATCTGCCAGTTCCACGACTCCTGCGGAGGCTCTGCCTTGCCAGAAATGCCGCCGACAAGTGAGTCTTCCTCCGGAAGGTTAAAATCTATTTTCGGGATCACACCAAGCACCCGCTTTTTGGTCATCTTCTGGACTTCCTTTATCGCCGGGGCAAGTAGCGTGATGTCGCCCCTGAACTTGTTTATCAGAAATCCCCTGACAAGCTTTCTGTGTGCCGGCTGGAGCAATTGCATTGTGCCGACAATGCTTGCAAAGCACCCGCCCCTCTCAATGTCCGACACTATCAAGACGGGCGCGCCGACCTTTTGCGCAAGCAGCATATTGGCAATGTCGTATTTTGCGATATTGATCTCTGAAGGCGAGCCGGCGCCCTCGATTACTACGACATCGTTTTCCTTTCGCAGACTTTCAAGCGCCTTGAGGGCTGTCAAAAAGCCCTGCTGGAGCACGAACTTTTCATAGTATTCCTTGGCATGCATTTCAGAGTAGAACCTGCCGTTCAAAAACACCACGCTGCGGTATTCACCAAGCGGCTTGAGCAGAATAGGGTTCATCCTGGGGTCCGGCTTTTGCCTTGCGGCAACTGCCTGTATCGCCTGCACCTGGGCTATCTTGCCGCCTTCGGGCGTGGCGTAAAAATTGGACGACATGTTTTGTGCCTTAAACGGCGCCACCCTGTAGCCGGCGTCGGAGAACAGCCTGCACAGACCAATTGCTATGGTGCTCTTGCCGGCGCCTGACGAGGTGCCCTGCACCATGAGAAGCTTGGCAAGCTTAGCCATCTCTGTTGTCAAACGCCTCCAAGGCTTGTAACAAGAGCAGGTTCTCCTTATGCGTTTTGACCGCGGCCCTGATATGCTGAGAGTCTATGCCGGTGAACGTGCTGCAGTCCCTTACCAGCACGCCGGTCTTTTTGAGCAGCGCATCCCTGAACTGCGTGGAATTCCTGCCCTGCAAATGAATCATAAAATAATTAGCATCAGACCTGACAGGGCTGAACATCTTTAATTTGCTTATCCTGTTCTGCAGGAACTTGCGCTCCTTTTTGACAAGTGCCCTTGCCTTTGTCAGGTGCCTGATGTCTGCAAGCGCGGCGACTCCCGCGGCCTGCGCAAGGCCGTTCACGTTCCAAGGGATCTTGCCTGCCAACAGCTTTTCTGCAAGGGCGGGGTTGCACACGCTGTAGCCGACGCGTAGACCAGCAAGCCCGAATGACTTGGTCAGAGAGCGCAGAATCACAAGGTTGTCAAATTCTCCTATCCTGCCGACCATGCTAGCTTCCGGATCATCAGCGAGCTCGACAAAGCATTCGTCGAGCAGAATTTTTGTCGAGCCGCTAACGCTTTCAATTATCTTTCTTACCTGCTTTGTGGCAAGAACGCCGGTGGGGTTATTTGGGTTGCAGAGAAATACCGCATCAGCATCCCTTGATTTTTCAATTACCGCATCAGCATCAAGCTCAAAATCGCGCAGCGGCGCAAATGCGATATCCGCGCCGGCCTTGCGCGACGCAAGCTCATACTCGCAGAACGTCGGCGCCGGCACCACCACACGCTTTTTTGCAAACGCCTGTGCAAACCAGTAGATGATTTCCATCGCGCCATTTCCGACGCTGATCCACTCTTGGCCGACGCGCAAATAGCGCGACAGGCTCTTTTTCAGCTCCCTGCATTCAGGATCAGGGTACTGAGAGGCAAGCGACTTGGCGCCTTTCTGGATGGCCGCTATCGCCTTGCGGGGCGTGCCAAGAGGGTTGATGCTGGAGCTGCAGTCCACTTTTACCAGCCGGTAGTCAACAACGGAATAAACGCCGCCGTGATAGCAGGCGCCGCTCATGCTCCTGCTAACGATCTTCTCTTCCTGTTGCCCCATCCCAAGAGCGTTGGCACTAGCTGTATTTAGAATGTTTTTCCTGATGCTTGGGCTAACGATTATTAAATTTGCCATTTCGGTCTAGTTAAGCTGTTGTGCTGCTAATAATAGCTATTTTGCAGGTGTTTCCAAAAAATAGATCTGGGGCCGAGCAGTATTTTAGAGGCAATGGCTGGAGTTTTGCCGACAGCAGCATCTTTTCTTATTATAGCGATTTATTGCATATTTCGATTCTCTAAGAACAAAGGAAAGTGGCAGTGCTTTTTATTCACTTTGTCTTACTTCTCAAAATGCCATATGCTCTCATGATTCTTGTCTGTAGGTTTTCATTGCGAGCTGCAGTATTCCTCCTATTATTATTGTCAGCTCTTGTAGATGATCCCTGTCCCTTACGAACAGTTTTTTGTCTTTTGCGCAACTCATTAAGAATCCACAGAAGTGTCGATATGGTATAAGTCGGGACAAAGTCGCCAATGAGCGGGATAAATTCGGTGGCATTGATGACTACAGTGACCTTGCTCTTTGTGATGCGATACAGCAAGCCGACTATAATCGCATCAGTAATGTCTCCGACGACAGGTAATGCGAAGATGGGAGCGCCGACATAGTCTAGCGCGTCTGCAACTACCGAAATCCCCAAGGCTGAAGCCACTCTGATACCAAAAGGGAGTTCAGAATCAGATTCTGCTTGCCGATAGCGGAAAGTTGTTGTTGTTTTCACACTTGACATGCTTGGCTACAAGATATAAGTCTATCGCTAGCGATATTTGGTTGGAGAGCATGTGCCAAAATTTTGTCCTTTCAAAAGGGCTAGCCTTTTGCAGAGTTTCAATTCCATCTGCAGCGGCTCGCCGCGCACTACCTATTCCGAATTGGAGCGGATACATCTTTCTTTAGAACGATGGGTCATTCAAACTGCAGCTTGACAATCGCTAGCGCCACTTCACAGCCTGCTTTCTCGGCTTCAATCCTGTTACGCGGCGCAATAAAAGCAGAGTAGGTTCAATGTAGTTTCTTTTTTGAGGTTTTGGTGATTATTTACCCAGAATGCCTTCGTCGTCAGCAGGATACCAATACTGTCCTAAAACACCTAGCGCTGGCTTGGCGAATTATTGGCCGGAAGGCTTTTGTTTGGTTTTGACTTACATCCACTACTACTCCACTTGGACAAATCTCAGCTATAGCTTTATCGCGTATAATGAGAATCCTAATATAATAATCGGAACCTAATGAGCATCCATGGAAAGGTTCTTAATCGAGTCGCCTCATACTGCCCGTGAATGCAAACTGGTTGTGAAACTAGTCCAATCCATGGGTTATCTGAATAATTTTGATTGGGGCTGCAGAGAGGGGGTTCACACGGGATGGGTCATGATAGAAGCAGAAAACGCGGCTCAGGCACTAGGGGTTGTACCGGCTTTGATCCGCAACCAAGCAAGGGCTATAAAACTGTCGAAATTTGAGTCTGAGATAGTTGACAAATGGGAAACAGATGAATAAACATTCTTTCTGATTATTAATCAAACGCGACGCAACAGCCCCCCTGATCAAACGGTGATGCCACAGAACCTGCTGCCAGATCCACAGAACACTTTTTCCCTACTTTACAACAACCACAGGGCAGGGAGCGTATGTGACAACGCCGGAGGCTACACTCCCAAGGAGCATTTTGCTAATGCCAGACCTCCCTCTTGTCCCAATCACAATAAGGTCTGCCTTTTCATGATCTGAATAATTCACTATTGCTGCAGCGACTGATAGCGGAGAATCTATCACGTCAGTCTTGACGCGCACATTTCTCTGTTCTGCATTTTTCACAATCTCTGCAAAACATTTCTGCGCTTCCTGCTTCGCCTCTTCAATTTTCTTCTTTATCGGGTCAGGGTATGACAGCCGGTAAAAGCCAAGCGATTGCAGGTACTGGTCGATATTTATTATATGCACAACGCTTACTTCAGAGCTGTATTTTTCAGCGATCTTTCTTGAAATTTTCTGCTTTGACTCTAATTCTGTATCTTGGAGCGCTGATATATGCAATGTTTTTACCGTGCTAGAATCGTTCTTGCCTTCTCCTTTCGCGCCCATAAGAATATTCTTGATAATTTCAATCCTATCAGGTTCCTTTGAGGAAATTTCCATGACTCCTCTAATCTCATTTTGAGGAATCCGTATCTTGGTACTCTCTTCTCCTATTGCCTTGATGACCTCTTCAGAAAATCCAAGTTTCTTGTTTGTATCTCCTATCCCCTTTGTTGCTACTGATTCAAAAACTCATAGACATCATCGTAATTTTTAAGAATAGTATCTTGAATTTCTTTCATCCGGATATCGCTCAGATTTACTTTTGCCCTGATTGAATCCATAAATCCTCCCATAACCTTTTCATTTCTTTTTAACTCTATGAGCTTTGATTTTCTCTCCTCGCCAGTGATCTGCTTGAGAGATGTGTCAACTTCGCCCCTGATTTTGTTCACCTTTATTACTTTAAGAACAACTTTTTGCTTTGGTCTTACAAAACGCTGGATGTTACGCAGATAGCCAGAAGCAATATCTCTCTTATTGAAAGAAAACTCGTAAGCTCATCATATTCGTCTAGCGTGATATATGCTCCATGGCCTTTGATATCTCTAACAGTTGCAATAACAATGTCATCTTCTTCAGGAAGAGGCAGTACTTGAGAATGGGCAGTCAAAGATGATGGCGATGGCATGCTCTTAAAACACTGTACTCAATGCACATGCATACTTTAAGGTTCGCAATCGTTGCCCTATAACAATTGCCGGCGTGTCTGCGCTTGGCAAGAAATTAACCGACAGGCAAAAACATTACCAACAGTGATGATACAGCCAATGGGCGTCCTTTCGATATCGTCGCACTTACTTGTTTGTTCTATCTCTATCTGTAGTGCGATAACGCCATTGCTTCCTTGGGTTTTGTGTCCCTCTGTGTCCTTATCTTTTTGACAGCCTCTTCAAAGTGGCGCATCATGACCTGCGCCTCTGAAGCGTGCTTGGCAGCTTCTTCCGGTGTCGGGTACTTTGCCAGATATTCATGTAGAACCAGCGATACTGCAGTATTTACTATCGCAGCAGTGTCTGCGCCACTGAACCCTTCTGTCATTATTTCTGCTATTTTCTGAATGTTCACATCCTGACCAATAGGTTTTCCTTTCACATTGATTTCCAGTATCTTCTTTCTAGTCTGGCTATCGGGATTTGGAACAAGTACTATTCTATCAAATCGGCCGGGCCTCAAAAGCGCAGGGTCAACCATGTCTGGCCTGTTAGTTGCGCCCAGTACAACTACTCCATGCAATTCGCTGATGCCATCTATCTCTGTTAGAATCTGAGAAACTATTCTCTCGGTTCCACCTCCGCCGCCAGTTTCCATTCCCCTTGTTGGAGCAATAGAGTCCATTTCGTCAAGGAATATAACGCAGGGCGCCGCCTGCCTTGCCCTTCTGAATATCTCTCTAACTCCGCGCTCTGACTCGCCGACCCACTTGGATATTAGTTCAGGACCCTTTACGCTGATAAAGTTGGCCTCTGACTCTGTCGCGACCGCCTTTGCAAGCAGCGTCTTGCCGGTGCCCGAGGCGCCATGCAGCAGTATGCCCTTTGGGACTGTGTGGCCTATCTTTGAGTACAGTTCCGGATACTTGAGCGGCCATTCTACAGCTTCCTGCAGCTCCCTTTTTACATCGTCAAGCCCTCCTATGTCGCTCCAGCTGACATCAGGCGATTCTAGGAACACCTCTCTCATGGCAGAAGGCATGACATCTTTTATTGCCTGGTCAAAATCATTTTGGGTTATTATGAGCTTTTCAAGTGTTTCCGGCGGCAACTTTTCCTCTTCCATGTTTAGTTCAGGTAGCAACCTACGAAGGCACTTCATGGCAGCTTCTTTGCATAGGTATTCCAGATCAGCCCCAACAAAACCATGGGAAATTGCTGCTATTCTACCTTGGTCTACGTTAGGGTCAAGCGGCATATTGCGGGCATGAATCTGGAGAATCTCTAGGCGTCCATGTTTGTCTGGCACCTTGATTTCAATTTCCCTGTCAAACCTTCCTGGTCTTCTCAAGGCTGGGTCAAGGGCATTTTGTCTGTTAGTGGCTGCAATTACGATGACTTTTCCCCTTCCCTCAAGGCCATCCATCAATGACAACATTTGCGACACGACCCTCCTTTCTACCTCGCCTGTAACTTCTTCCCGCTTTGGCGCAATCGAGTCGATTTCGTCTATGAATATTATGGATGGAGCCTTGTCTCTTGCCTCTTTGAATATTTCCCTTAGCCGAGCCTCTGACTCGCCGTAGAACTTGCTCATAATTTCCGGCCCGGAGATACTGATAAAATGCGCGTTGCTCTCACTTGCAACTGCCTTGGCAAGCAGCGTCTTGCCAGTTCCCGGAGGCCCAAAAAGTAATACACCCTTTGGCGCCTCTATGCCCAGCTTTTCAAATATTTCTGGGTGCCTTAGTGGAAGCTCAATCATTTCTCTGACCTTTTGCATTTCGTCCCTTAAGCCACCGATGTCTTCATATGACACATGGGGCATCCCTCGCAAATCTGCATCTTTTTCAGTAATGGTGAACAAAGTTTTGTTGGTTACAAGTACGGCATCAGCAGGCGGGGTTACACCAACTACTTGAAAAGTAATCCTTCCGCCAAAATAAGGTACCATGATGTTATCGCCCTTAACAAGAGGAGTGCTCTCAAGAGCATCAGCGAGATAGCGCTCGTCTATAGGCGGTATGGCCTCAAGGGGAGATACTATGATTTTCTCTGCTGGAACCGCCTTGACCTTCTTGGCATTTACCGTATCTCCTATGGCTACGCCAGCATTATTCCTCATCAGCCCGTCTATTCTGATAATGTTCTTTCCCTCGTCTGCAGGATAAAGCGGTAAACACTTTGCAACTGTCCTTCGTTTGCCCTTTATTTCGATAATGTCGCCAGTGGTAGCCCCGAAAGAATCCATAGCCTCGTAATCGATTCTTGCAACGCCCCTGCCGACATCTCGTGTGTAGGCTTCAAGGACTTTTAGAGGCAGGATATTTTGATTCATGACTTAATCTTCCCGCCTACTTGCATGTGAGCTATTATCTTCATCATTTTCTTGCCATTTTCTGTCCAGGTCAGGTTCCTCATGTGAATCAGGCATTATCGGTATCCAAGGACCTGAGCTGACAGAAGGAGAGGCAGTTTCAAAAGGATTGCAACTATTTAGCGCCTCTTCGCCATATTGGCTATGTATTATTTCCACGAATAAGATGCTGCTTCTCCCCTTAAGAACGATTGCTTTCTATCGTTACTAAAGAGGTCCGGATTTCAAGCAAGCTAAGCTACCAGTTGTCGAGTAGTTTCGAATACACCATCCAAAGTAGTTCCAGAATATATATAGTCAGCATGGCCTACTCCAATAGTTGTAAAACCTTATCAAACTAGACCAGCAGCGTTAGGCACGAATAAAGCGTCGGATTTTTGCATTATCCAAATTACATCCTTACGTTCTTATTAGCCGAAGAGTGTTAGTGAATGATGACAGACAAGCTTTTTTCTTCAATAAGAGCCTTCAAGGACAAGACATGGATAACGAGGCCAAAGAGCTGCCTGCGGTGTGACCAGCCAGTCACAAAGGAAATAGTCTACTCAATAGGAAATGAGATGTCAGTAATAGAGAGATACTGTAGCAAGTGTGCAGAGGAAGTTGTGCAGGCGCACGAGAGGAATTCTGCATAGCCTTGGGTTTTAGAAACGCTGTGCAGCCGCGCACTGGTTCTGGCGCTCCGAAAAACGAGCAGGAAAGAACTGTTACAGACCGCGATGGTGCTTCGCATCTCGAGTATTTCATGAATGGAAGCTGGCGCCACAGTAGCGCAAGATGCAAGATCAGGGTAAACAAGGACTGTAAGAAAAGCTGAGACTGCAATGGGTCCCTCGAATTTGTCGTTTGGGAGGATATGCGTCATCATCTGGATTTGTCAGAATCTCGCGGAAAGCCATGGAATCTTGCATAAGCGGACCAATCCCCCACACAGCTTTGCAGCCCGGGAATCATGGAACAACGCATAGAGGATCAAGGCACAACTCTTTTAAGCCATTGACGCGAGGTTCTCAGACCAATGCCAGATACATTATGCAGAAGATGCGGCTCAGATATGCAAATAGGAGCATCACGCTGCTCGTTATGCGACCAGAATCTAAACATGCGATGCAGTAATTGTGACTATGTTTCAGAGAATAAGATCCACCTTGATTGCCTGAACGCAGAGCTCCTTCTGTGATAGCTTTCGAGTCATGCACTACAACTACTAGTACCATTGCATTCTTGCTTTGGGTGTAGTAAAGTGAACTTCTACTTCCGCTAACCTGTCCATTGAACCTTTGCCTTTTCAGAGATCTGAAAAAGACGAATGATTACGGACTTTTTGAAGCATCAATGTGACTTGCTCGCTGGTAACTCCATGTTTGATATCATACTCTATTTGCTTGCAAGTGTTTGTGAGATTGCCATATTTCTTG
>CAMLKF010000037.1 GCA_946480575.1 uncultured Nitrososphaera sp.
ACGGTATTAAATTAAGCTTGTTCTAGAGAGTTGTCGGACAAATTCAGCAGCAATGCCAATAGAGCTTTATTTCACATTACAAGGTGACCTGCGTACCAGTCAAACTTTATACGAAGCATTACTAGATATCTCTATTGCAGCTTCATCTATTTCTTGAGTTCAACGACCACTGAACTAACATCTTCTGTTCCAATATTTTCCACAGCGTGTGAGAGCGCATCGAGCCATACTGCCTGACCACGTTTGAGGTCGGCATCCTCGCTTTTACCATTTGGGAAGGTAAACTTGAGTCGTTGGTCATTCAAGCAAATTGCTACACTTCTAGGATGAGAATGCATCTCAGATTTTGCGCCCTGTTTAATTCGGACTTCAAGGACTCGTACTTGGTCATTTTCTAGCAAGACCTTATAGCTATCTGGTGCCACTTTAACAGCATCATCATGATGTGTCATAGGCTTTCCTGTATCTGGGTAAAACTTAAGCATTGCTGAGGTCGTGGGTGGTTCAAATCCCACCCGGTCCATTTCTTATTACGAGGGAACTACGGTATTATTCTTGACTTCATTCTTAGTCATTGTCGGACAAAATCCACCAGCTTCATGCTTGAACTCTTGGGACATAGCCGGATTCCAATGCCGCGGGCGTCCTATTTGGGGACAAGGAAAGCCTCTGCTAAAATATATAGTCCAAGCCCTATCAAGACAAATGGCAACACCCTGCTGGAGATGTGGCGAAGGCGGTTTGCCAGAAAGCTATGGTTCACAAGATAGGCTGCTATGCCACACCAAAGTGCTGTCAATACCATAACTATCGAGATAATCACGATTATCTCTGTAATGTCGTTATTTGTCGCAAACACTGACGTATAGATGCCAATTTCCTCTCCACCAGATAATGTTACAGCTGCAACTGTCAGGAACGGTAGGTATCCTATCAGTCTGTTCTTTAATGGCTCTTTGGCGGGTTCGCCATCCTCCTCGCCCTTTCGCAATTCCAGTAGCTCTTTGATTCCTATGGCGATTGGAAAAAGCCCGACCAGTCCTATCAGATTATGCGGTATAACGAAGGCAATGAGTGAGCCTGCCAGACTGACGGCTAGGAGCGCCACCATCCCCACGTATTGACCGAGAACAATTTGAGCTGCAGGAAAATGGCGGTTGGCAAAGAACGCCATGAGAATGAACAAATCATCAATGTTCGTAGCGACAAAGGCGGCAATGCCAAGGCCAGCCAGAATCAGAAAATCCAATATCGACAAGATTGAGCAAATGGCGATGTATTAAAATGGAGCGGGTGGGGTTGAACAAGCAAACATGTCCAAATTACATCCAATGCTCCGTATTAGCCTTCAAGGACTTCGTAATACAATGGCTCTAAGCAGCGTTCGACCTTGCTTAGCTGCTCGTCAATATCCGGTCGGAAGTAGTGTCTTGCAAAAACCGATTTTCCAATTCTGCCTTCAAGCAAATCGACAATTTCTGCCACAAACCCGCGCTGACGCAAGTAGGTGCCAAATATTTTTCTACAGAACTTGAAGCGCACCGGAATTTTCCTGCGCTTCAGCTGCATGTAGATTGCATTGTAATTATGGTCCCCGCAGCGCGCTATAATCTCTAACACCTTTTCGTTGACTACAGAGATGTAACACTTTTTCGTCCTGCGTAGAAATAGTTGGGGGTATTTGTAATGCTCAAGTATGGCGAACCCATTTTTCTCTTTGAGATAATTAGTGCAGTCTCGCTTGAGCAGCGAGACGCTCTGACATGCTTCCTCCGGGCGCAATCCCACAAGCGCGTCAAATATCAAGATGTTTCTGTATGACAGCGGCAGCTCGCGGCAGGTGTCCTTGAGCCATTGAAGCATCGACGAATAGCTATTTTTGGAGTCCATCATGGCAGTGAATACCGACAAGTCGTCTGCATTTGACCACTTCAAGTCGTACCTTTCTTTGATTTGCTTCCACATGTCGTAGCGCCCATGAAACTTTCCGAGGAGAGCTAGCGCGCGCATTGCATGGTGCTTGTTCCTTTGCGACAGAGCAAGCAGCTCTGACGCGTTACCGGTTTGCAATATGTGCTCATACCTTTTCGCGTACGGGATTATGTGTCCTACAGTCCTTTTTTTTCTTTCTCTCAATAGATATTTGCGAAACTTTTCAAAGTCAGTAATAATGGAGGCATCATTCGTAAACCTTAGGTCATGGGTCCAAATCCCATCTAGGGCTTTTCCGATCTTCTGTAAACATATACACGCACACGTTATTTGCTAGCCAAAATCCTTTTTGTCAACCTTGTAGAATGGTGGCATTTCTTTCTACATACTGGACAAAACTGGCCTCCCCATCTGTGGCATGAACAAAAGTGGTTTTGCATGAACGAGGCTGCGGCAGGATTGTATTCGCCAGTTCCATTACAGAAAGTGCATTCCTTCCTGGCTACGATTGCATCTTGTATGCTGCATATCGAACATCGAGCGTTGTCGTTGTTAGAGGAGTAGCAATTATAGTTGCTGTTTTGATCGGCAACCTCGGAGCTTGCGTTAGAAGCCTGCATCTTATATCATCACTGATTTTTCCTTATGAAATACTAAGCCTTTGTCGAATTGCAATCTAGATGACTTTAACGAACCAGCTTATTGTGGCAAGCTCTGGATGGTTTTTTTGTTTTCCATTTACATTATCAAATGCTTCTTTTACGTATTTTCCAAAATATAAGAAGAAGGTGTATCGATAAACCGTTTTTTCAATCTGGCAAAGGATCGATGGGAGATGGAACCATAACCTACTTAAGCCATGTCCTTTTTTGCATGAACGCAATGCTGGCGATGTGGTCATAATATGTCGACGACCGGGCAAATACGCCGCATAAGGCCAAAGTGCCCCTGCTGCAAGGTTCCAATGGATCTGTTTGGCCGCTCGTATGCTTCAAAGGTGATAATTGACGGGATTGAGTATTTTTGCAACAACCCGATATGCTATTACGACTATTCTGCAAACAAGAGGCAACAATAGCAATAATAATAATAATAATCATTATCACCATATCTTTCTGGACTTTGGCTTCTGTCTAAGCTGCCTCTTCACCTGCTCGACAGAGCTATTGGTATCTGTTAAAGGGTATTCAATGGGAACCCTTAAAGCTGTAAAGTTCGGCTAGAGGGAAGATGCAAGCAGCGGAACAACAGAGCGATTAAGTGCCAGTAACCAAAAACTTACCTACTCACGAGCCGGAAACTGTCCGATTTATGTAATATGGGCTTGTTCACAATACCATGGCTTCATCTCCATCTGAAGGAATGGTTGCAGTCGTCACCGGCAGTTCGAGCGGGATAGGCTACGAAACCGTCCTCGCGCTGGCTCGAAATGGCTTTACGACTTTTGCAACAATTAGAAATCTAGGAAAGGCTGGACAAATCGAATCAGTTGCCTCGAAGGAAAAACTCCCCATCCATGTTGTACAGCTAGACGTAACAGATGATGCTTCTGTACAAAATGCAATTCAGGAAGTAATGAAAAAGGCAGGGCGGATAGACGTAGTGGTCAATAATGCCGCATATGGACTTACAGGGGCATTCGAAGACCTGTCAATTGAAGAGATTAAAACCCAATACGAAACAAACTTTTATGGTGTAATCCGAGTTACTCAAGCAATTCTTCCTATAATGAGAAAGCAAGGAAGCGGACGAATCGTGAACATAAGCTCTGGTGCTGGCCGATTTGGATATCCTGGTGGTTCCGCTTACGTGAGCACAAAATTCGCATTGGAAGGACTTTCTGAGTCAATGGCATACGAGCTAGAGCCATTTGGCATTAAAGTAGTCC
This sequence comes from uncultured Nitrososphaera sp., assembly GCA_946480575.1. The sequence continues at coordinate 3,821 of CAMLKF010000037.1, forward strand.
TTGTGGAACCAGGTGTTATTAGGACGAACTTTGGAAGCAGTATGATCCTCGCCAAGAGAGCTCAAAATCCAAGCTCACCATATTCGCACATGATGCAGCGAATAGGTGCTAGCTTCGAGCAATTGCAAAAGAATGCCTCCGATCCTGATCTAGTGGCAAACATAGCACTTCAAGCAGCTACTTCCCAAAATCCTGAATTGAGATATCTGGCAGGCAAAGATGTTGAAGCGTGGGTCGAAAGTAAACGGAAATTGTCAGATGCAGAATTCATTAATTCAATGAAACAAATCATGAAGTAGAGAGAGCACACCATCTATTCAAAAGTAATGATCCACGATCTGTGCGTGTAAGAGGGGGTTAGTATTGTAGAACTTGCTAATTAATTTCTTGGTTGACATGTATAAAATTTGCATGTTCTACAGTCAGAGCAACAGTGACCTTGAAAAAAGGGTCAAGGCTGCGCTGTGCCTTTGGCGACAAGTAGTGTTGCTACCGTGGCGTCTTTATCTGGTGGGACGGAAGGGACTGTTGTGTGTGTCTCCCTACTGCAGGGATGAGACTGAGGATAAAGAAAGCCCATAAAGCGCCGGCAGGCCGGTCTTTGCTAATAAACGTCGATCACATTCCACCATTTCTTTCGTACCCTGTACGATAGTAGTAATACAATACGAATTGGCAGTACCTCATCATCTTGTAGACCTGATAAATACGCAGTCAATCGCCAGTACCATGGTATGCTACGAGAGAAGCCCGCCAGCATTGACTTTCTTGGAATCATCATGGTGATAAACGGCATGTTCGCCATCTTTAGCGGCATCGACTCGCTGGTCTTTGCGTCCTTCCTTTCATCAGCTTTCTCGGTGAATCCGCCTGTGACAGTCGCGGAGGTGGCGCAGCTTGCCGCGGTCTGGGGCTCGATAATTCTGGCGCTTGGCATCGCTTCGCTGTTCGTGGCGTACGGCCTCTTCAAGGGAAGAGGCTGGGGCTGGACCGGCGCTGTAGGGCTTTCGATAATAGGGATCATAGATTCCATCATGAACATAATCGCGGGGTACTGGCCATCGATATTCACATTGATCCTGAGTGGCATAATCCTCTACTATCTGTACAGGCCGCATGTGATGGCGTACTTTGGCAAGACGGCCACTGCGCCTCCTTCCGACGCGGCAGCGGCCTAGATCTTGCATATGTTGTGCTGGATCTGTCAATGGTAATTACGTTACGTAACTATCTTTGGCACCAATTAAATACAAAATTCAGCACATCATCTCATGGCAAGGCCGTTCGGGGTCACCATTATTGCAATCCTGTTGATAATAAGCGGGATAGTGATGATAATCACGGGTGCCGGCGCAGTGGCAATAGCCCCTTTCTTCCCCTCGCTTGCGCAGACCGAAGGCATGATGATAGACTCCATGTCAGGAGCCCTGCTGAGCATGACGGCAATCATCTCCGGCATAATCTTACTCGCACTTGGCATCGCTGCCCTGTTCATTGCGTACGGCCTGATCAAGGCAAGGGGCTGGGCGTGGACTGCCGCAGTGGTGCTGTCGATAATCGTGGTAATCATGTCTGTAGTGTCGATAGCGACTGGCAACATCGGCAGCATAATAAGTCTCGCCATCAACGGCGTGATACTGTACTACCTTTACAGGCCGCACGTCAAGGCGTATTTCGGCAAGGCTGTGCCGTCGACGCCGGCAGACACATCGGCAGCATAATATGAATACACTTAAGAGCCCCAGAAGGGAAACGTAAATCCCGATGTCCCTCAGGGCAAGCCAGGTCAAGTCACAGGACTATGCTGGCAAGGAAGTCACGATCCGAGGATGGGTTTACCGGCTGAGGAAGCAAAAGGAGAACGCGTTCGTCCTAGTGCGCGACGACAGGGGCGGAGTCATCCAGTGCGTCTTTCCAGTCGATAGGGCGGCAAGCCTCACCATCGAGTCGTCAGTCGAGGTGACTGGCACCGTGAGTCAGGACCCGCGGGCGCCAGAGGGAGGCTACGAAATAAGAGGGAAGCAGTTGAAGGTATACAACGTCGCCGGCGCCGACTACCCGATAGGAGAATACCAAAGCGACGAGCTGCTGCTGGACAAGAGGCACCTTGCGCTTCGCACGCGCAGGATGGTCGCGATGGCCAAGATAAGGGCGACCGTATTGGATTACGGCCGGCGGTGGTTCGTTGAAAACGACTGGATGGAAGTGACTGCGCCAACGATAGTAAAGGGCGCAGTGGAAGGCGGCTCGACGCTATTCAAGCTGAAATACTTTGACGAAGAGGCGTACCTGTCGCAGAGCGCTCAATTGTACCTGGAAGCAATGATATTTTCACTGGGCCCAGTGTGGAGCCTCACACCCTCGTTCCGGGCGGAAAAGTCGCGGACTGTGAGGCACTTGGCAGAGTTTTCGCACCTTGAAGCCGAGGCGCCTTGGATCACGCTTGACGACATTTTAAAAGTGCAGGAGCAGCTGGTGTCGTACGTAATCCAGAACACGGTAAGGGAGAGGGCTGAGGAACTTGTCTATTTGAAAAGAGATGTCGCTGACCTAAAAAAGGTCGAGCCCCCCTTTGAGCGGCTGCCGTACGAAAATGCTATTGACATCCTGAGGACGAAAGCGTTCACAATAGTGCAGGAGAACGGGAGCAAGCGCGAAATAAGAGTTGGTGACGACCTCAACGTAGATTCTGAGCGCGAGCTGACCAAGAACGCGAGCAAGCCGGTATTTGTGGTCGGATACCCGATAGCGGTCAAGCCGTTCTACGTAAAGGAAGACCCAGAGAGAAAGGGCGTCGGTCTTGCGGCAGACATGCTGGCGCCGCAGGGCTTTGGAGAGATAACGAGCGGCGGGCTCAGAGAAGACGACATCGTCTCAATGACTGAGCGCATCAAGAAGGAAGGGCTTAACCCTGCTGCCTACGACTGGTACCTTGACCTCCGCAAGTTCGGCTCGGTGCCGCACGGCGGCTTTGGGCTTGGCATCGAGCGCTTGATGCGCTGGATAACAAACGTCGACGACATCAAGGACACGGTGCTGTTCCCGAGAACTATGTCGCGGGTCACGCCATAGCCTGCTGAAAATGCCATCATAGACTTCAAACAGGAGAAAAAAGATAGTAATGAAAAAAGAATAACAACAAAAGAGTCTGAAAATATAAGAAAAGGCTGGTGTACACGCGCCTAGTCTGCCGATTTCTTCTTCTTCTTTTTTTTCTGTTCGCCTTTTTCTTTGTTGCAGTTGCTGCTGCTGATGCGGTGATGTTCTTTGCCAAGTGGATCTCGATGCATGACATCCTCTTGCTTATTCCACTGCCTCCTACTACTGTCAGCTCGTCTGTGCCAACAGTTATCGACCTTGTGACAAGGTCGCCCATGTCGCGCTTGACCAGCTTGGCCACGTCTGCTGCCGTCACGATGTTGAGGCTGCCTGTTGCCTTTATCACGAGCTCGCTGGTAGTGTTGAGCCTAAAGAGCGCCGGCGCGATATATTCTACTGCATACTTTTTGCCTATGAGGAGAACCGAAGGCAGAACCTGCGGCCTTGATGATGGTGCTAATGTGGTGTTTTCCCGGAACAATTGTCGTTATCATCATCACTACCATCATATCATATATGTTCGGCCTCGTAGCGCGCTACAGTTTAGAGGCCGTATGCCAAGAGATGTTGCCAATTGCGTCAATTGCAAAGATATTAAACTTCATTGGTAGCGATCTAATACCAACAAGTACTTGGCAAAAAGAGAGCCGTTCCTAGAGGCCGCAAAGAAGCGGGTGCTCCTGTTCGACGGGGCGATGGGCACCGAGATCCAGCGCCTCAACCTCAAGCCGGAGGACTTTCCCGACGGCAAGGACGGCTTTAACGACGGTCTCATTCTGTCGAGGCCGGAGTGGATAAAGCAAATTCATCGCAGCTACCTTGCGGCAGGGGCCGACTGTATCGAGACCAACACTTTTGGCTCAAACAGGTTCAAACTCGCTGAATACGGCTACGGCGACAAGACGGTCGAGTTCAACAAAAAAGCCGCTGAGCTTGCAACAGAAGTGTGCGACGAGTTCAAGGACAAGCGGCGCTATGTCATCGGCTCGATAGGGCCGACGGGGTACTTGCCGAGCTCTAATGACCCTGACCTTGGGCAAAAGCCTATTGACGAAATAAGGGACGCGTTCATGTTGCAGGCAGAAGGGCTGATCCTTGGAGGCGTCGATGCACTCTTGATAGAGACGAGCCAAGACATCCTTGAGGTCAAGCTGGCTGTTGAGGCGTGCCACATGGCGATGGAAAAGGCCGGCAAGAAAGTTCCAATAATATCAAATGTCACGCTTGACCAGTACGGCAAGATGCTCCTTGGAACGAGCGTTCAGGCCGCCTACACTACCGTGAGCGACATGAAGATAGACGCATTTGGTCTGAATTGCTCGACCGGGCCGCACGAAATGACGCCAAGCGTGAGGTGGTTGAGCGAGCAGGGGCTGCCAATACTCGTGATGCCAAACGCCGGCATGCCGCAGAACGAGAGGGGCAGGGCTGTTTACAAAATGACCCCAAAAGAAATAGCGGGTGCGTTGGCAGAATTTGTAGGCAAGTACGAAAACATCAGGATGATCGGGGGGTGCTGCGGGACGAACCCGCAGCACATTGCGGAGCTGAGAAAGGCCCTTGACCTTAAAAGATCGTACTAGCCTGGACCTTGGGCTTTTGCCGCTGGCCTACAATGTCCTTGTAAAAGTACTCGATACCGACCTTGCCAAACCCTCGTACCCGTTTTATCCTTCCCTGAACGGTAAGGCGCGTTATCGCAAACCTTACTTCCTGTTTGTTGCCTATCAAGTGGTCGAGGTCCTTGCTTGTAACCCTACCGGATTTACTCTTTATGATAGAGTACACCGTTTCTATAAGGCCAGCGGAGCTATTACCTCGTAATTTGAACTGTTGAATCGTAGCCATGCTTCTTACTTGGGTTTTTATTATAAAACAGGCTAGACAGAATTTTTGGTATACTGTTTACTTTTTTTGGACGAGATAGATTGCATTAACTTACTATGCTTAAAAATGCTGCCCCTATAGAGTGGGACTGTTGCGCCTTGTTTCAATGTTTCAGCATTGCTGTGCCAACACCAACAACAACAGCAGCAGAGCTTTTTTCATATGAGTAATAAAAATTGCCAAGATATAATGGAAAAAATCCTTAACGCATGAAACCCTTCCAGGCCTGGAAGATCTGTTCATACTGCGGCGATGCGGGTCCCACTACGCCAAGCTGCATCATGAATCTAAGGTCGTCCCGGATCGCTCTATGCTCTACTATCTTGCCATTAGAAATCCGGTACATGTGCACTGCCGGATAAGAGAAGCTGCGCCCTGCCGGAGGAATGCCAAAGAAATCCCCTACGTGCTTGCCGCTTACCATCAATACGATAACAACCTTGTGTTTTGAAGCAATAATTTCCTGCTCCTCATAACGAAGATCGGCAAATGCACTTCGCAACTTTCTAATGGTATCGATAACCTCGTCCGGCCCGCGAAGCTTTGCCCGTTCTGGTGAAGCTTGGGATTCATGGTTGAAATAGTCTTGGGCAATAAATTCATGAACTCTGCTTGTGTCCCCAGTGTTAAAGGCTTCGATGGCTTGCCTAGCGATCCTGATATTCCCTTCTTCTACTTGCCTCACCGACATGTAATATGCGTCGTGCATCTTTGCTACTTAAGTTTATGCAAAAAATAATGTGCAATTATATTTCGGAATATTTCTTGCAAAACCCTGAAGGCAAGGCTATTTTAGTAGCTATTTTTTGTCATTCTTTCACTAGCCTTAGCTTACTTGGGAGACAAAAAGAAGCCCAGCTGTATAGCAAATATAAGCGGTTCATTAATAACATCTCTCGCCATTTGGTACCACGGGTAAGTTCCGCGCTCAAGGCAGTCGACCTGGGGCAAGAGCCTCCGCCGCTGATAATAGGCGAGCGCCTCAACACCCAAGGGTCTAGAAAGGCAAAGGAGCTAGTGCTTGCCAACGACTTGGATGGGCTTGTCGACCTTGCAAGGGCGCAGGTTGAAGACGGGGCGCACTGCCTTGACGTGTGCGTTGCCACCACCGAGCGGTCCGATGAGCTCGATTTTATGGTAAAATTGGTCAAGCGCCTTAGCCTTGAGATAGACGCGCCGCTGGTCATTGACTCGACAGATCCAAAAGTCATCGAAACTGCAGTTAGACAGATTCCCGGCAGGCCGGTGATCAACTCGATAAACCTTGAAGGGGACGGAAGCAGGTTTCACGCGCTTGCGCCCATCATGGCAAAGTACGGGCTACCGGCGATAGCGATGTGCATCGGACCAAAAGGTATGGCCAAGACGCCGCAGGAAAAATTAGAAACTGCACAACTGCTGTACGACACAGGTAAGCAGTATGATTTGAAGCCATGGCAGTTCATCTTTGACGTGCTCACGTTCACGCTCGCAACAGGCGAGGCGGAATTTGTAGAATCCGCCAAGAACACATTGGAAGGCATAAGGCTGGTCAAGCAGAGGTTCCCAGACTCGTTCACGACGCTTGGGCTGAGCAACGTGAGTTTCGGCCTGCCGCCTGGCGCAAGAAAAATAGTCAATTCTGTGTTCCTGTATCATGCGCTCAAGGCGGGGCTTGATAGCGTCATAATTAACGCCCGCGACATAATTCCTTATCCGGAAATAGACGAGCAGCAGAAAAAGCTGGCCGAGGATCTCATTTTCAACAGGCACCAGAACGCGCTTGCTGATCTCATATCGCACTTTGAAGGCGCCAAGACAACCTCTGCTGGCCATACAAAAAGGATTGAAGTTGACCTAAGCTGGGAGGCTGGCAGGCGTTGCCACTTCCGCATCGTCAATCGGCTCAAAGAGGGCATAGAGGACGACGTGGTGCAGGCAATAGCGGATCGTCTTCCGCGAAAAGGCATCGGACTTGACAAAGTGTCAAAAGAGGAAAAGCACGAGGCTGCCGTTGACGTATTGAACAACGTCTTGCTCCCAGCGATGAAGGAAGTGGGCGACAAATTTGGCGCCGGCGAGCTCATTTTGCCTTTTGTGCTCAAGTCCGCGGAATGCATGAAGGCAGCTGTCGCTGAATTGGAGAAATACCTTATCAAGCAGGAGGGGGTGAGCAAGGGCAAGCTGGTGCTCTGCACGGTCTACGGCGACGTGCACGACATTGGCAAAAATCTTGTAAAAACTATTTTCGTGAACAATGGCTACACAGTCTATGACCTTGGCAAGCAGGTACCGCTGCAAAAAATCCTTGAAAAGGTAAATGAAGTCAAGGCAGACGCAATCGGGCTGTCGGCGCTGCTTGTCTCAACTTCTAAGCAGATGCAGTATTTCGTCGAGCACGCCCGGGAGAACGGCATGGCGATACCGGTACTCTGTGGTGGCGCAGCCATCAACAGCAGCTACATTAACAGGATTGCCAAGGATGGCGGCATTTACAGCCCCGGAGTGTTCTACTGTAAGACTGCGTTTGATGGGCTGAAGGTGATGAACAGGCTGATTTCACCCGAACGCTCGCAGTTCGTCGGCGAATGGAAGCAAAAGCTGGAAAAGTGGGACGACAAGCAGCAGGTGGCGGTAGAGCAGTCAGAGCTTGCGCACAGCGGCATCAGGCCAGTGCCGCCGCCAATGCCGCCGCACGTCAACCGACCGGTGAGGCTCGAACCTTCCCAAATTGATCTAAAGGAAGTATGGAAATACATTAACAAGAAATCGCTGTTCGTGCTCCAGTGGGGAATGAAGGGCAAGGGGGCAAAAGATCAGGACCCGGAAAAATTGTTTGAAGAGTGGACAAGGTCCGTCATAAAGGAAAAGCTTTTCGAGCCGCGGGCAGTATACGGCTATTATCGCTGCCACAACGTTACGCCGGGACAGGGCGGCATCGGCAGGCTCGCAGTCGACCTGCCGGGCGGCAAGCAGGTGGTTTTCGAGTTCCCGCGCTCGTCAAAAGATAAGCACCTGTGCCTTGCAGACTATTTCGGCAAAGACGATGTTGTCGCGCTCCAGTCAGTCACTGCAGGCAGCAAGGTCACCGAAGTCATCGACAGGTGGAACAAGCAGGACAGATACACCGATGCCTACTACTTACATGGCCTTGCCGTAGAAACGGCAGAGGCGATGGCCGAGTGGGTCAACGCAAGGATAAGGGAGGAGCTAAAGATCGGAGACAGGCGCGGCCTGCGTTATAGCTGGGGCTACCCAAGCTGCCCGGACATCTCCCAGCACCACCTCGTGTGGCAGATTCTTGATCCAGCAAAATCTTGCATGACGCTTACGGAATCCGGCCAAATAGTGCCTGACCAGTCAACTGCTGCTATAGTGGTGCACCACCCGGAAGCAGAGTATTTCGTGCTCTGATGCAGTCAGCAGTTTTCTACTGATCAGGTATGCAAATCCTACTAAGCCAGAAATAACTACCTAGTTTAAGTACAACGCCTTTGAAAGATAGACCATGAGTCAAAACAACAAGGTGGCTGTCGTCACCGGCAGCTCGACTGGAATAGGCTTTGAAACGGCATTGCTGCTTGCAAGGAGCGGGTTCGACACATATGCTACGATGCGTAACCTCGAGAAATCCGGAGCAATAGTGGAAGCAGCAAGAAAAGGCAACCTTCCTATTCAGGTTTTGCAACTCGATGTCATCGACGATAAATCCATCAAGAACGCAATCAATAGGATAGTGAATGAAAAGAAAAGGATCGACGTGGTGGTGAACAACGCCGGCTATGACCTTATGGGACCTGTTGAAGACCTTTCAATGGACGATATAAGAGCGCAGTTTGAGACCAACCTATTTGGAGTCATAAGGGTTATGCAGGCTGTGCTGCCTGTAATGAGGAGGCAGAAGAGCGGCACGATAGTGAACGTCAGCTCCGTAGGCGGCAAGGTGGCCGTTCCGCTCAATTCCGTATACAACAGCACCAAGTTTGCCCTTGAAGGCTTGACAGAAGGCATGAGATACGAGGTGGGCCAGTTCGGCATAAACCTGATACTGGTGGAGCCGGGCGTCATAAGGTCCAATTTCCTTGACAATGCGAGGCTGCCAACTAAAACTGCCAGCGCCGACCCGGCGTACGCCGGCCTTATGGAACGAGCAACTGTGACTTTCAAACAGATGTATGAAGCCGGCGTGGGTTCTCCGCCTGAAGAAGTGGCCAAGGTGATACTAAAGGCAGTCACTTCAGACAGCCCTGATGTAAGGTACCTTGCTGGAAGCGACGCGGCCATGTTTCTCGAGAAAAGAAAGAGCAGCTCGGATCTGGAATGGGAAAATTTCCTGAAAGGAACGATCTTTGCGCAGCCGACTTGAGAGAGAGGCAAAGGAAAAATAATAGAAGAAAAAGAAGAAGAAACGCCAAGCGAAAGGGTCAAGCGCGAACTCCTCAGCTGGCCTGGCGTGACTATGCACGACCACCGCTTCGGCGGCATCGAGTTCCGCGTCAACGGCAGAGGGAGATGGGTCATATGCATGGCGACGAGCTTGCAGTGTCGTCATCGATACTCGGTGACAGGTCACATTTCGATCTAACCAATAAGCTCATCCGAAATGTAAAGCACTCAAGCAAAAAAATGGGATTTTTATTTTGACTTCGTAAGCCTTTGGTATTGAAAACGAAACAGCGCTATTACAGCATCTATATCTTTGGCATTTTGAATCTCATGACTTACCCATCCAGACTTCGGAATAACATGATGTGGCAATACCTGACCATCTGATACAAGCTTCTTGCTGATTTTTGATGGGAATTGTAGGTCGGCGATCGCATCACCATGTAGATGGCCCATCTCCCGGCCGTCTATATAAAATATTACAGTTGCAAAATTATGGTCATGTGCAGTGACTCCCTTCCAACCAAGCAACTCTTTCCTAATAGTTTCACTTGGTCTAGAGTCCAACTGGGAAGACTTTCACTTCACTATTACATAACAACATTGCAACTATTACTGTTTCTGTCATAGATTCTGCATCGTCACCGTTATCATGCTTTTATTCATCTCGCCAATCGGTATATAACAGTAAAATCACTACTTTTGCTGTATATTTTTTCAATGATTTGACAACCTTTCATACTGCATACGGAACAAATCGATCAATGCAGTAACGTCTGACTCTTCATTAATCAAAAATGTTATCCACCCTGAATTGGGCAGAACATGATGCGGTAGCGCTCTTCCACCTTTAACCAATTCATTACGGATGCTCATCGGGAAAGGAAGGTCCGCAAACCGTCCTCCATGCATATGTCCCATTTCTCTGCCGTTCACCCGGAATTCAGTTCCACCAAAGCGATGAGGTTGCGAGGTGACTCCCGGCCAGCTCATTAATTCACTTCTGACCTTCTTGAAGATGTTATCATCAACATCTAGCATCCTTCCGCTTTCTGATGCTGTTGTTGTCATATGGGATATATTGGACGAGGGAAGTATTAAGGATGATAGTAATTTCCTACTGACTTGGTTATTCTCTCCTGATTTGTAATCGTCAAGAACGAAAATCAGTTTAGCCTTTACGTTTCGCACATACCATATAGCACCAATTATCATGCTGATGCTGCTTATGATGATAAGTGCGAAAAATCAATGTCCTTCTTTCTTGCGTTATCATCTTCTTGCCCTCCAATTCATTCAGATACCTGACAAGCTTGTCGTACGCAAGGTTGCTGAGCATCTGCACTCTCGTAGGTTTTGCCTCGCCGTTTATCAATTCCAGATTGATAATTGCACTCAGGATGTCGTTGTATATCTCCATCTTGTTCTCTTTGGCTTCCGCAAATAACATTGTGGCTCTTTTCAAATTAATAACCCTCCCCTTGGGGAGTAACAGTTTTTATATTATCGGTGATAGGGCAGGTATGGAAAAAACTGAATCCCCTTTGGAATCAGAATCGACAAGTCACTTGGAAGTTTACGTTTACAGGGTTCCGAAAAAGAACCACGATGCCATCGAACAGAACCTTAAGAAGTTCGTGCCATGGTTCAGAGAGAATGGAATAAGAATAGAGTACTTCCGGTATGAAAATACCCAGAAAATGGAAGGGATGGAAAGTATTGCAAAGATTCTTTCAGCCTCCGAAGATGAGGACATTTGGATCGAGCTGCAGTACTTTAGAGATCGCAAGCACTGCGAAGATGTCTACGCAAAGATGATGCAAGATGTGAGTCTAAAACCATTGGGAGAGGAGTTCTTTGGCCTGATTACCCAGGGAAAAAGCATGGTGACTGGCGGCTTCAGCCGGCTCAAGGTGTAGAGAATAATAATGTCAACAACAGGCGATAAGACAAGGACAAATACGAAAACACAAATTCATGCTGGCAGCAGATTCCAAAAGATCACACCGCATCTTTGGTTCGACAAAGAAGCGAAGGAGGCGGCCGAGTTCTATGCCTCCATATTCCCGAACTCAAAGATAACGAATGTGACGACAATCCACGACACGCCGTCTGGTGACTGTGATATCGTTTCATTTGAGCTGTCTGGTCAGCCATTTATGGCAATAAGTGCTGGACCCCTTTTCAAGTTCAACGAGTCTATTTCATTCATGGTATACTGCGATACCCAAGAGGAGATTGACTATTACTGGGAGAAGCTTTCTGCTGTTCCCGAAGCTGAACAGTGCGGCTGGCTCAAAGACAAGTATGGTCTGTCATGGCAGATTGTTCCTTCTGTTATGGACGAGATTATGAAGGATAAAGACGAGAAGAAATTAGCGAGAGTGACCGAAGCGTTTCTTAAAATGAAAAAGTTTGATATTGAAGCCCTCCAGCGTGCTTACAAGGAGAAATAAATCAGAAACTAATCGTTCTCTCTATCATGGAGTTTCTTCGATTATATATGAAGTCATCTCTTTAATTTTATCGCCTTTTGCGTGACTGCTAAATTTGTAAACATCGCAAAACATGTACGATTTTCCATCCTTTGATTTGATGGTACCGTTTACAGCTCCTGTATTGCCATGGGAAATGACGGTATCGATAAAAAATTCCTTAGGTACAATAACGAGATTGTTTGTATACTCTTTGAGAACACCATCCCTTCCGTGGATCTTTTTCTGACCAGACGGCTCATAGAGATGCCATATGATATCTTCGGCAATGCCCTTACTCACAAACGAAAGATGTCCCTTTACCATAGCGACATTAAAATCCCGAAGAAACAAATTCTTCAGAGAATTGCCGCAATCTTCACTAATGGCAATTTTTACTATAATTAACAAGAATGGCAAAAGAGGAAGGTAAAAACACTACCGTAGCAAAGACGATGCGATTACTTTCTCATAGGTTCGGTCATGTCATAGAACAAATTGAAAAAACTAAAACCAAACCCTCCCCTTGGGGAGTAACACCTTTTTATTTTAGTTGCTTAGCGTTAACTACGAAAAGTGGGTGGATTAATGCATGGCAAAATCAAAAAAGCAACTGAAAACAATTGATGAATACAGTGCCGCATTTCCGAAAGAGGTTCAAGATATTTTAGAAAAAATCAGATCTGGAATTAGGGAATCAGCACCGAAAGCCAAAGAGGCAATTAGCTATGAGATACCAGCGTTTAGGCTCAACGGCAGCGTAGGTTCAGTATATTTCGCCGGTTGGAAAAATCATATCGGATTTTATCCGACACCCTCAGGCATTGAAGCATTCAAAAAAGAATTGGCTCCCTTTAAACAAGAAAAAGGTTCTATCCAATTCCCTTTGGATAAGCCGATCCCATATGACCTAGTGAAAAAGATTGTCAGATATATAATAGAGTTACGGAAAATTTAGAAAAGGGAAAATGAATGAGAAAACTAATTGTTCTGTCATTCATAACGATGGATGGCGTGATGCAGGCTCCAGGGGGGCCTGAAGAAGATCCCACTGGCGGGTTCAAACATGGTGGCTGGGTTGCTGGATACTTTGATGACTTTCTTGGCAAAATGATGGACAAGCAAATGAATAAAACTTTTGATTTATTGCTTGGCAGGAAGACGTACGAGATATTTGCGGCGCACTGGCCATATGTGAACACTAGTGGAGACCCAGTTGCAGCAGGAATTAATAATGCGAAGAAATATGTAGCTTCAAAGACGCTGACAAAGCTTGACTGGAAAAATTCTGAACTCATCAAGGGGGATGTAGGGAAGGAGGTCAAGAAACTAAAGGATCAGGATGGGCCCGAAATACAAGTTCATGGCAGCGGTGATCTTATTCAGACGCTTTTAAAACACGACTTAGTTGACGAGCTTTGGCTGAAGATATTCCCTATCACTCTCGGCACTGGCAAGCGCTTGTTTGCGGAAGGCACAATTCCAGCTGGATTCAAACTTCTTGAAAGCGAGATTTCACCAACTGGAGTTATCGTTGCCACATACGGCCGCGCAGGAGAAGTTAGGACAGGATCGTTTGCGCTTGAGACCCCCACTGAGGCAGAGCTTGCTCGCCGCAAACGGATTAAAGAGGAAAAATAGCATGAAACCTCGAATTACCGCTCTAACAATTGGAGTAAATGATTTAGAAAGGTCACTTGCATTCTATCGTGACGGATTAGGGTTTCACACGAATGGTGTCATTGGGACTGAATTCGAGGGCGACGAGGTCCACCCATCAGGAGCTGCCGTCATGTTCGAATTGCAGAATGGATTAATTCTTGCACTTTACCAGCGCACAGATTTGGCTAAAGACGCGAAGCAACCTATTGGGCCGCCAAGTCCCACCGAGTTCAGCATAGGTCACTTTGTACAAAGCAAAGAAGAAGTCGATACATTGCT
>CAMLKF010000038.1 GCA_946480575.1 uncultured Nitrososphaera sp.
TTCATGCCGACGGCGGCTGGCTTGGTGGAGGTGAAGAAGAAGAAGAAGAAGAAGATGATGCTCCTGTGCCGGGTTCTGATGGGTTGTTGTTACTACTACTGCTGCTATTAGTACTGCTCTTCTTCCCCATCCTGTTGAAGAAGAGGATCGCAAGAATGATTGCAATTATGATATAGTTGACAGGTGGGCTGATCACTTTTGTGATAAGCCCGATGCCTGGTAGGACGTAGATCACCTTGCCGATATAGTCTTCACTTGTGATTGGAAAGTCGGTGCCAGGTATCGACGAGGGGTTGGCGTCTCCCTTGGTGCGTATTATACTGTCGCCATCATCTCTGGGAATGATCTCGACGATCCGGTGCACTATGACCCTGTCTCCACCGACGGGCTTGTTGAAAACGATGATATCGCCTACCCTCAGGTCGTCAAAGGACCCGCCGTCCCTGACAATGAGGACATCATTTACCTGAAGCACAGGCTCCATGCTGCCGCTTGACACGACGTAAAATGGGTTGTCGGTGTCAAAAGCAAGGCGCAGGCCGAGCCAGACGATTGCGACGCCGGCGACAACAATTATGATGTCCTTGACAGCCACCGGCAGCCTGGACTTTTGTTGCAATGCACAGGATAATCATGTCGTTCGTTAGATAAACGTTTAGACACATTCTTAGCGCATGTCAAGGTGCTTCATTATCGCCATGCGAAGGCGGGGCATCCTTACCATCATTATGGACAGGAGGTCAGCAATTTCGTCCCTGTCCGGCTGCCTGCTGTTTCTGCTCTGGAACGACGCCAAAAAGTTGCCTATAACCATGCCAGAAACAAGACCGTAGGCGAAATCCTCAACGTCGCCCTGTGTTGGCACCATCCTGCGCGCAAGCCCTACAGGCACCTTGGGGTCATGCACCGCCGCCTTGATAAGCAACTCGAGCTCTTTTCTATCGCTATCCGCCAAGCCCATCTTAAGAGACGCCTACAGCTGGATTCGTTTGTTTAATAATGCTAACCTTTTTTATTAGCCAATTGTCCTAAGCATCCTGAATGGCAAACAACACCTGTTCCGTTGTCCTGCTGGAGCTTGGGATCGCTGCATTTGACCAGAGCGGCAGCCTGATAGCATCAAGAAAGTTTGAAGACGCCATAAGGTCGTACAGGCTGCTAAAGAGCGGCGCGGTCCCGGAAGAAATAAGGCAATTCATTGAAAAGCTGCGCCCGTTTGACTCTATAACAGTAAACGACGCAAGCGTCGCTGCTATGCTGCGCCAAGCAGGTCTGAACAGCCAGCTGATGCCAGAAGACCAGCAGCAATGGATTCAGGGCAGCAAGCCCGACTTTATAATCAAGGCAAGCTTTGCAGACAACAGCGAAGAAGCGATGCAGAGGCTGCGGGGCTTTGCCATCAGCCTTTCTTCGTCGAGGGTAAAGGAGGCGTCAGAGAGGCTCGACCTCCACATAATACAGTCGATAAACGCGCTGGACGAGCTGGACAAGATAATCAACACGGTTGGCGCTCGCCTGCGTGAATGGTACGGGCTCCATTTTCCCGAACTTGACAACTTAATACAGAGCCTTATTGCTTATGCCGAGATAGTGAGCAGGGCGGGCATGCGGCAGAACATCACTGCCGAGATACTGCAGGGCGCTGGCATGCAGGACAAGAAAGTAGAAGTTATACTGGACGCGGCAAGGCGCAGTAAGGGAGGCGACATGACGCCGGAAAATCTTGCCATAGTAAAGAGACTTGCCGATCAGGTCATTTCGCAGTCGGACCTGCGCAGGGTGCTTGCGGATCACGTTGAAGTAGCGATGGAGACCATGGCACCAAACGTCAAGGAGCTGCTCACTGTGACGGTCGGCGCAAGGATAATCGCTAAGGCCGGCAGCCTCGCAAGGCTCGCGACGCTTCCTGCAAGCACAATTCAGGTGCTTGGCGCCGAAAAGGCGCTGTTCCGGGCGCTGAAGACGGGCGCAAGGCCGCCCAAGCATGGGCTCTTGTTCCAGCACCCCTTGGTGCACTCTGCGCCCAAGTGGCAGCGGGGCAAGATCGCAAGAGCCGTCGCATCCAAAGTTGCAATAGCCGCCAGGATCGACTATTATCGCCACGCAGGCAAGGACACAACCATACAGGATCGCTTGAACACACGCCTCAACGAGATCCGAGAGAAATACAAGGAGCCAGTGCCGGAGAAAGAGCGCGACAGGAAATACATGGAGCACGTGCAGCGCAAGGAGCCGACCGGAAGAAGAGACAAGCGTGACAAGAGAAAGAAGAGGGACAGAAGGAACAAGCGGTTTGGAAAGCGACGCTATTAGGTGGATTTCTGTAAATGGCGAGAAAAACGCCGCCACCCTCAACCTTGTCAAGGGGAGCAACGTTTATGGCGAAAAGCTGGTGAGGTATGAGGGCGAGGAGTACCGCCTGTGGGATCCTTTCAGGAGCAAGCTTGCTGGTGCGCTCAAAAAGGGCATGAAGAACATGCCGATAAAAAATGGCAGCAAGGTGTTATACCTTGGCGCATCCACCGGCACGACGGTCAGCCACGTCTCTGACATCGTGGGCCCAAGCGGGATCGTGTTTGCAGTCGAGCCTGCGACCCGCGTCGCAAGAGAGCTCATTGAAAACGTGGCGTCAAAGCGCAAAAATGTGGTACCGATAATTGAAGACGCAAGGAAGCCTCAGTCATATTTTGCGGTGTTTGGCAAGGTCGACGTCGTCTACTGCGACATAGCCCAGCCGGACCAGACAGACATTGCGATAGCCAACTGTGTTGCTTATTTGAAGCAGAGTGGCATCATGCTCTTAGTCGTAAAGACAAGGAGCATTAACGTGACGATGGACCCAAAGGCTGTAGTGGCTCAGGAGGCGACCAAGCTGGAAAAGAGTGGCTTTAGGATAGACCAGATAATCAACCTAGAGCCGTTTGACAAGGACCACGGCATGATATACTGCATCTACCGCGGCAGCTAGAGCCTCCACTGGGCTACCTGCTCTAGCATTATCCTAAGAGGCTTCCACGACTTTCTTGCAAACTCGGGCGCCTGCCCGTTCCTGATGACCCATTGCTTGATAAAGCGCATCGTCTTTTCGTCAGACGGGTAGCCGCTGCCGATGTTGCTGTATGTGTTGCGTATCTCTTGAATTTCCAGATCCCTTGTTATCTTGGCTATTATCGACGCGGCCGAAACTACGACGTTAATAGAATCTGCGTGATGCATCGAGTGCAGCCTCTTTGGCATGCACATTAGGTGCTGCACCATGTATTCCTTGTAGCGCTCGGGATTGATATCGCAGCAATCGACGTAAACCTCGTCTGCGCCGATGGTGTTTATTACGCCGGCCATCACCTTTGCCTCGAGCTTGTTGAGGCCTCTGAGTAGCACACTGCCGTCAACCTCTGCCGCGCCTGCCTTGCGAATGCAGACCGAGTCTGCTACCTTCAGTATCTGGCCAAAAAGCCTTGCGCGGGCTCTGGGGGTCAGTGTCTTTGAGTCCCTGACGCCCATCTTTCTCAGCTGCGCTATCTTTGACTCGCGGATGCTGATGCCTGCAATCACAAGAGGGCCAATAATGGAGCCGCGGCCTGCCTCGTCAACCCCGCCGACCAAAATGCCGTCGTTGCGTAACCACAAATTATTGATGACCATTATGCTGATTTGTGGGGTATTTATTATCACTTGTGCTTGTAAAATAAGGATACATGTTCCTGCTGTATAAATATAGCAACCATGCAGTCCTTTTGCGTGGACACAGCAACAGGCTTTGTCAGGATGGTAGAAGGAAAAACCATCTTTCTAGTTCCACAATCATCGCTCACCAAAAAGGTGCCGTCAAAGACCCCCGCGTTCTTTAATCCTGCCGCAAAACTCAACCGCGACCTTTCAGTGCTGGCGTACAGGGCGTTTGCGCCTTCTCCCAAACAAAAGACGTTTGCCGACTCGTTCACTGGCATTGGAGCGCGCGCCCTGCGGGTTGCTGTCGAAGTTCCGGAGATAGAACAGGTCTACGGCAATGACATCAACGCCACTGCTATAGACGCCGCAAGAAAAGCCGCGCGAGCAAACTCTGTCAGCGATAGATGCCATTTTTCAATAGACGAAGTGTGCAAGTTTCTACTACATGGTACGCGCGATGGCGAGCGCTTTGGTATAGTCGACCTTGACCCGTTTGGCACCCCTGCCAAGCACGTAGACTGCATGCTGCGCGCCGTCCTTGACGGAGGGCTTGCCTCGATAACTGCGACTGATACTGCTGTTTTGTGTGGCGTCTATCCCGAGGTGTGCATGCGCCGCTACTACGGGAGGCCGCTTAACAATAGCTATGGCAACGAAGTCGCGATCCGGCTCCTGATCTCGCTTCTGGCGCTGACGGCTTCCCGCCTAGAGCTGGCAATCCGGCCGGTATTTGTCCACGCGACAATGCACTACTTCCGCATCTACACCACCGTTGCAGTGAGCAGCAGCCAGGCAAACGATGTGTATGAAAACATTGGATACGTCATGCATTGCTTTAACTGCGGCCATCGCTTCAAGGCAGAAGAGTATGAAAAGAGCAAGTGCGAGCTCTGTGGCAGCGACCTGAGCGTCGGAGGCCAGCTCTGGACAGGATCGCTGCATGACAGAGAATTTGTGAAAAAGATGCTTGAGCAGGAAAGCGACAGGCAGTGCAAGAAAGTGCTTGAAGCTTCCGGCGAGGAGATAAGCGAAATACCATACTACTTCCGGGCAGATGAAATTTCTGCAAAACTAAAGAGGAACCCGCATTCCGTGCAAAAGATCATCGAGAAACTGCAGTCGGCCGGCTTTGCCGCATCAAGAACGGCGCTTAACCCGGGATCATTTAAAACCAATGCAAGGATAGATCAGATTCTGGATATCTTGAGGTAATTATTCAGAAAATCGAACTGCATTGATCGATTCATCGATATAATTTTCCCATTTCATTTTCAGACCGTCGAGTTCAGGATCGACATCAGATTTGCCATTATCCTCAACCCTCATTTCCATTGCGTCTACATACTCTAAGAAAGAATCGAGTGCCTGTACGTAAAGATCGTAGCTTTCCTGCCACTCTTGCGCCGGCTGGGCATTTTCAAGCTGCGTCCGCATGTTCTGAATGTCAGATCGATCCAGGCTGATCTGGGCTAGCATGCTTTCAGATGTCACTTCGCCTTGCTTCCAGTCATTAAACTTGGATTCGAGATCAGCTGCAAGATTGTTGTGTCTTGAGTAAATGTCTCCCAAGATCTCTGCATCAGTGCGGGGAGGAGCAATAACGGTGTCGGGGCTGCTCTGGGGTATAGTCCATATGAGAAAGCTGGCGCCCACGATGCCTATAACGATGGCTGCCGTAATGGCTATGCCCTTCTTGCTCGCCAAGTCGACCACCGTAGCTTTTTTGGGCTCTCTAATAAAAGGATAATCACATATATCCGCGCAATTTTCACAGATGCTGAATGAGTAGCACTGGGCAGGCGCAGCCAAACCTTGGCAGGCTTTCTTACCGCAAGGACCTGACGCCGGACCTTGCCATACTGAGGATGCAGCCTGCAGACGGAGGCCCTGTCCCGGATTTCAGGGCTGGCCAGTTCGTCACCCTCGGGATCCAGTTTCCTGATGAGGACAGAATGACCTATCGCGCATATTCGATATCCTCGCCACCAGAGGAAAAAAGATACTTCGAGCTGTACATCAAGTGGACGACAAAGCCGGTGATGGGAAAGCTCACAAGCGCGCTTTTTGGCATGAAGGAGGGCGACACGCTCTACTGGCGCAAGCCAGCCGGCGCCTTTACAATCGAGGACAAAAAGGCAGACGGGACGCCGGACAGCAGGCGACTGGTGCTTGTCGCGTCAGGGACCGGCCTTGCGCCGTTTATCAGCTATATTCTACATTTGAAGAGCATCGGCTCGAAAAGGGAGATAGTTCTACTGCATGGCGCAAAATACGCGCAGGAGCTTGGCTACCGCGACATTCTTGAAAAGATGGCAGGCGGCGACAGCTTGAACTTTAAGTACCTGCCCACAGTGAGCAGGCCGGACCATGAATTATCGCGGGGCTGGCGCGGCAGCACCGGCAGGGTCGAGACGCTGCTCGTTGACAAGGTTGATGACAGGTCGCACCTAGAAAAGACAGTCGGCGAAAAAGTGACGCCTGAAAACTCGTTCTTCCATGTCTGCGGCTATCAAGGAACTATCGACTCGGTCGTCTCGATACTCGGGCCGCTCGGCTTTGTCACCAACCGCAGCAAGAGAAAGGACGGTTCCTTTGACATCAAGATAGAGACGTACGGCTAGAAATGCTCATTAACTGTCCCGACAATTGAATAACACGCAGTTGGAACAGTACCACTACGCCGCAAGGACTACACGCTACCAAGGCGCAATGATGATCGACATCTGCGACCTTGATCTTATCGGGACAAAATTGGAGCAAGACGGGCTTGTCGTCAACCTTACCCGGGAATACTACCAGCAGGAAGTAATCAAGCTGTCGCATGCCAAAGAGCTGCTGCAAAAGTGCGACATTGCCAACCTTGTGGGTGACGGAATAGTCCAACAGGCAATCGACATGAAGCTTGCCAAGGAAGTGAGCATAAGGAGGATTTCTGGCGTGCCGTTTTTGATGATATACAAGTTCCAGCACAGGTAGGAGTGGCAGCACTATAAATATAATAACAAAAGCGCGCTAAAATTTGCACATTGGGAGAAGACGACAAAGAGCCTGAACTTGCAGAGGAAAAGCACAAGGCGATAGATAGGGCCGACAGGCGCCTGT
The DNA here is from genome assembly GCA_946480575.1 of uncultured Nitrososphaera sp. The sequence continues at coordinate 6,775 of CAMLKF010000038.1, forward strand.
CTAAGCGCGAGCGGGAAAGCAGGTTCCTTGTGAAGCGCTCTGAGGATTATGAAGTGTTTGACAACGTGTTTGACGTGCCGACCATCATGACCATCAACGATCTGAGGAGCGACAGCGTAATAGAGAGCATCAAGGGCTCGCTTGCGGCAGGCAAGGAATCCAAAGTCTACCTTGCAGTGGCTCCTGATGGCTCGCTTCTCACGCTCAAGATCTACCTCACTGTCAGCGCCGAGTTCAAGAAGCGGCTGCAATATATCGCCGGCGACCCACGGTTTTCCGACATAAAGCGGAGTTCGCGCAGCCTGATAGCCGCATGGGCAAAAAAAGAGTTCAAGAACATGCAGGCGGCGCATGCAGCCGGAGTGCGCGTCCCGGCACCATTGGCAGTGCAAAAGAACGTGCTTGTCATGGAGTTTATAGGCGACAGCGAGGGTAACCCTGCATCTCTTCTGGTAGACTCGGAAATCACTTCCGAAGACTACAGGCAGGTGATAGAGCAGGTATCTCTTTTGTACAAAAAAGCCAGTCTGGTGCATGCCGACCTGTCGGAGTACAACATCTTCAAGACGGGTAGCAGGGGAATAATGCTCTTTGACTTTGGCTCTGCAGTTGACATCAAGCATCCAAATTCAAAACAATTTTTAGTCCGCGATGTCATGAACATAAACAGGTTCTTTGAAAAGCAGGGCATAAAGGTCCTTGACGCCTCGCATGTGATAGAAAAGATCACTACCACAGGAGGAGACAAAACAACAAAATGAGCTTCCAGCATACGTTGAAAATCCCAAGGGAAAGGATAGGGGCGCTAATAGGCAAGGGTGGCAGGGTAAAGCAACAGATAGAGAAGAGGTGCGGAGTCGAAATTGAGATTGACAGCGAGACTGGCGACGCCATAATCTCTGGCTCCAAGCCAGTGGAGCAGATGGAGGCGTTTCGCGCCGTTGAGGTGATAACCGCGATCTCGAGGGGGTTTTCGCCAGAGCGAGCGTACCACCTCTTTGACGATGAAGAGGTGGTGTTCCAACAGATGGATCTCCACGACTACGCGGGCAAGTCGCCAAATGCCCTTGAGCGGATAAAGGGCAGAATAATAGGCGAAGGCGGCAAGGCTCGCCGGATGATAGAGGAGCTGAGCGGCACCTACATTTCTGTCTACGGCCACACGGTTGCCTTCATCGGCAACTACGGGGAGGTCAAGCGTGCAACGGACGCAACAGCTATGCTGGCCAAGGGCAGTATGCACAAGAGCGTCTACACCATGCTGCAGAGAGCAAGGAGAAGGGACAAGATGGACAGGATGCGGCTATGGGAAGACAGCTACGAAGAAGATAGCAAAGAAACTATACCTTCTGAATCCTGATCGTGAGCACGCCGTTTCTATACTTATAATCGGAGATGCCCATCTCCTGGGACAGCTCTAACGGCACATCTCGGGCAAAGTTCTGGCCACCCTTGATGCGCAGGAGTCCGTTGGTGAGCCGGACGTTTATCTGATCTTCAGGCCCCGGTACCTCTGCGACAAAAACCATCTCGTCGTTATTGTCCTTTATCAGATCATAGACCCAGTCCTTCTGCTGCTCGGCTTCTCCCCTCAACATCATCATCTGCTCTTCAGACCTTGCCATCAACTTTATTTCGCGGACCCAGTAGATTATGAGCCCTGAAGCTACTGCAAGGAAGAGGAAGCCTATGCCTCCCTGCGAGCGGGCGAGCATGACAAACATTATCCCGATGAACAGAAGCGCTAAAAGCGGGACGATAAAATCCACCGATCGGCTTGCGTACTTTTTTTTGTATCGGGCTATGCAGGGTCACCTCCAGCCACCAGCATTTCCAAACATAAGTAGCGTTGCAAGATTATAAATCCTTATACGCACATTTCTTACATATGCATCATAATTTTAAAAGATTCTAGCCGCCGCCCCACCGCTTGAACAGGCTGTGGTCTATGCCAAACTGGTCAAGCACCTTGCCCACCACGTGGTTTATCAGGTCGTCCATGGTCTTTGGCCTGTGGTAAAAGCCGGGCATCGCAGGCATAATGACCGCGCCGGCGCCCGCAAGCTTGCTCATGTTTTCAAGGTGTATCTTTGACAGAGGCGCTTCCCTTGGAACGACAACAAGCTTGCGCTGCTCCTTGATGCACACGCTTGCCGCCCTTGAAATCAGGCTATCGTCAAAGGCGTTTGCGATGCTTGCTAGAGTCTTCATGCTGCAAGGGACGATTGCCATGCCGTCCGTCTTGAACGAGCCGCTTGAAATAGGGGCTGCCATATTGTCGTCTTCGTAGCATTTAGTAGCCAGAGACCTGACACAGTCGGCAGTCCTGTCGGTCTCTATCTTGACGTTCTTGGCACCCCATTCGCTTATGATAAGATGCGTCTCCACCTTTAGCTTTTGCAGCGCTTCAAGCATCCTTATGCCATAGATAATGCCAGAGGCGCCGGTGATAGCTATGACAAGCCGCAATTGAGTCTACAATCCAGCACTCGCTATTTAATGGTGCCGGCAAGCATTTAATTACGAAATACTGGTTGTCACCGGTGGCGTTGCTGACCGTCTTTGGCACAGTGGCCCTTGACACCACCCGCACCCCGTTCCGGACAGAGACTCGGATACTGGGAGGCGCGGCCACTTTTGCCTCCATTTCTGCAAGCATGTTCACGCAGACGTCGCTGGTCGCAGCAGTGGGCTCGGACCTGCCGGCCGACTACACCAAGGCGCTCAGGTCAAAGGGCGTCGACACAAAGGGCATCGTCACAGTCAAGGGCGGCAAGACGTTCCACTACGACTCGTCTTTTGATTACGACCTATCGAACAGGACGACCAACAAGACCGAGCTGGGGGTCATTGCCGACTTTGACCCGGTGATTCCAGAGGGGTACGCAAAATCAGAGTACGTTTACCTTGCCAACAACGATCCCAAGCAGAACATCAAGATACTGCAGCACTTCCAGGACCCAAAGCTGGTCGTCTGCGACACGATAGAGTTCTGGATAAATGGCGGACGCGACGATGTCCTCAAAATGATAAGCAAGACGGATGGCGTAGTGATAAATGACAACGAGGCACGGCTCCTGTGCAAGGAAGCCAACCTTGCAAGGTGCGCCAAAAAGATAATGTCATGGGGGTCGAAATTTGCGATAATCAAAAAGGGTGAGCACGGCGCTGTGCTGTTTACAAGTGAGGGCTCGATCTTTCCCGCGGCAGCCTTCTTTCTCGACGAGATAGTCGACCCGACGGGCGCCGGCGACTCGTTCGCCGGTGGCTTTCTTGGTCACATCGCCCACAGGAATAAAACGGATTTTGCTACCATGAAAGAAGCTGTGATATATGGAAATGTCATGGGCTCGTTTGCGGTTGAGGACTTTGGGGTCAAGCGCTTGCTTGGCATAACAAAGGACGACGTCGAGGAGCGCTACAGAAAGTACCGCAACCTAGTGCAGTTCTAGCAGTTAGCTCTCCTCTTCTTCCTCTTCTCCTGCTTCCTCTTCTTCTTCCTCGTCTTCTTCTTCTTCTTCTTCTTTCATGGCAGTGCTTTCCACTTCGGCTTCCGCCACGACAAACCCGAGCTCCTTTGCCCTGTTGGCAATCTCTGACACTTTTTGCAGAACAGTCGCGCCGTCCTCCTCGTTGGTGTACATCTCTATCTCGACTTTCATGTGCGATACGAAGAATATACCAACAAATATCGCTTAAATGAATTGTAAAGGAATCTTCATTACGGCTGCCTGAAAAAATATAGGATAAATAGTTGCCTGCCCGTATTCTAACCCATGGGCAGAACAGAGAAAAAGTTACTCGGCAAGAACACGGCAACCATAATTGAAGTCCTGAAGAAGGCGTACTGCGATGAAATGCGAATATTCCACTACTTTTGGTACGTGGGCATAAACATGGAAGGCATCGGCCTTGTGACCTACGCTGCAGCGCTCAAGACGCAGGCGACAGGTGAGCTCACGCACGCCGAGCTCTTGGCGGACAGGATTGCAGAGCTCGGAGACAAGGCGCCAAGCAACCCTGCAGAGTGGGCAAAGTACAGCACCATCGGGCCGCTTGACCCTGCAAAGCACTTGACCCTCAGAGCGGCGCTTGAAAGAGCGCTTGCGTTTGAAGGCAAGGCGGTGGAAAACTACAACAACCTTGCCAAGAAGGCGCTCGAGCTGGGCGACTTTGTCACCTACAACCTTGCAACCACGATACTTGCCGACGAGGTCAAGGACGAGCAACACACCGAAGATGTATTAAAGTCGCTAGAAGTAAAATAGCATCATCATCATCATCATCATGGCAGTCAACCTCTCAAACGTCGAGGAAGCAATAATTTCAGAGCTCAAGATAAGCGCGGATGAGGCCAAGGTCTTTCTTGTTATTGTGAAAAACGGCAAGATGGACGCTGCCAGGATTTCAAGCGCACTTGACTGGAATGACCAGCGGCGCGCGCTACAGGCCGGCAAGTTACTTGTCGGCAAGGGCATGGTCATCGAGATAACAAAAACAGAGTACGAGTCGCTGCACCCGAGATTTGCTATCACCAACCGCTACCGGAGGCGCTGCGAGGAGGACGGCATGCCCTTCAAGAAGAACCTGAAGGTTGACAACATCGGAATTGTGCTAGAGCGCCCCTATGAGGATGCAAGAACTAAATAGGTGACACCTTGCAAAAAGAGCAAAGAATGACGACTTCGGACCCGACTGGCGGCGACAAGGTAGTCTACTTTGGCGTGATAAACATCAACGAGAACGGCAAGACAGTAGGCTCAGTAGATATCTGGCGCAGCCTCCTGACAAAAGAGATGTTTTGCGAGGAAAAGCGCCTCGGCATCCTGGAAATTGCCGACTACATCGGCATGCCCAAGATAGACAAGGACAAAAAGTGGGCCGTCGCAGTCAGCAGAAGCAGAAAGGGACATCTAAGGTGGAGGCTCGTCAAGCTGATAAAAGAAGGCAGATTCACGTTCACAGACGCCGATGACAAGGCAATTGAGGTCGGGGTCGAGGACTTTAAAATCGTCGATTCTGACTGGTGGAGCTTTCTAGTAGAGGAGAACGTGAACCGCAACATGGAAGTAGTAGCGGATGGCCCAAAGAAATGATGCGCAGAGAGGACGATGATGATAATAATAATATTTCTGTCACTGTTTTTGTGAAAAGCGCAAGCGGGAGCGAGATTGCAAGCAAGCTCTCCGGATACTTCGTAGTCGAGGGGCAGGAATTCCGGTTTACCGCAATTGCATTTGGTAGGATTGGCGGTCACAACGCAAGCGTCAAGATATCGAAGAGCACGCTTGACAAGATTGCGAAAATGGGCATCGACCCTGAGCAGTTGCAGCTGACAATACAGCGCAAGCTCATCGAAGGCGATGTTGTCTTGCCTGATGAATTGAAGCTGCCATCAGAGTAGCGCGCCTTCAAGCGCCTTGCCGCAGGCGCACTTTGTTCTTTTCGCCGGAATCGCAGGCACGAGCTCGGCTATCAGCTTCTTTGTCTTTTCTACGTTCTTGGCGAGCGTCTCGATGATCTCGGCAGAAGTGACAGGGTGGTCGGCCCAGACATCATAATCGGTAACAGTCGCTACCGACAGGTAGCAGATCTCGGCCTCCCTTGCAAGCGTGATTTCGGGCACGAGCGTCATGCCAATGATGTCCGCTTTCATGGCTTCGCGGAAGAACTTTGATTCAGCCCTTGTGGAAAAGCGTGGCCCTTCGATGCAGACATACGTAGCCTTGCTGTGAAGCGGGAACTTCAACTTTTTTATCCTGTCTATTGCAATGTCTCGGAGTTCCGGGCAGAATGGGTCTGCAACTGAAATGTGGCAGACCTGGCCGCCGTCGTAGAACGTATACTCGCGCTTTTTGGTAAAGTCGATGAACTGGTCGGGAATTGCGATGTCGCCGGGCTTGTAGCCCTCTTGCAGGCTGCCTACTACCGATGGCGCGATTATGCGCTTTACGCCCAGCTGCTTCAGAGCCCAAATGTTTGCCCGGCTGTTTATCCTATGAGGCGGTATCCTGTGACCCCTGCCGTGGCGCGGTATGAACGCAACATTGACTCCAGCGTACTCACCAATCGTGACAAGGTCGGACGTCTCGCCGTACGGCGTGTGCACCTTGATCTCGCGCTTGCTGCTAAAAAGCCCTGGGTCGTAAACGCCAGTGCCGCCGATAACGCCAACATCCGCGCTGTTATTCGCCATTGAAAGTCACCAGCGACTGGACCTTGTAGCCCATCTTGCGCAGCCTGTCGGCACCCTTTAGATCTGTCAGCTCAATAACAAATGCAAAGCCGGACACCTTGCCGCCCATCTCCTCCACCAGCTGAGAAGCGGCAACCGCGGTTCCGCCCGTCGCAATGAGGTCGTCCGCGATCAGTATGTTCTGGCCCTTGGCGACCGTGTGGTTCTGCATTTCCATCACCGCGCTACCGTACTCTATGTCGTAGGACTTTTTCAGCGTCTTGCCGGGCAGCTTGCCTGCCTTGCGGATCATTATCACGCCAGTGCCAAACTTCATGGCAAGCGCAGTGGCAACCACAAAGCCCCTTGACTCGATGCCAGCCACAGCGTCCACCTTTGCCTTGCTGTAGCGGCGGTAAAACTCGTCAGCGATGTAGTTGAGGGCGTCATTTCTGCGGAATACTGGGTTGATGTCGCGGAACAATATGCCTGCTTTTGGAAAATCGGGATAGTTGCCTATAATGTCGCGGAGGTCGATCTGCTTGGCTTTCGTTGCACCCACGACACTAAAGCCGCATCGTGGCTGTAAAAAAGATTGCTACGCTATGCTTTATACGCTCGTACTGCGCATTAGCTGGCAGTAGTGAAACTGACAGAGCAGCAGATACAGTTCCGGGAAAAGGTAGCCGGCCTGAAGGACTTTAACGAGGCGTTCGAGCTGGTCAAGGCCGTCGTCCTGCAAAGGTTCAAGATGCACAGGGCGGGACTGAGCTTGATACTTCAAATGATGCCAAGCAACCTCGGAGCCTACCACATGCTTGGGTCGAACGCGATAGTCATGAACAGCTACCTCTTGGCTGCCGTCAAAAAGATAGCCGGCTCGACGGAGGAGTACAACTCATACATGTTCATGGTGCTTGCTCACGAGTACCTGCACAGCCTCGGAATCGTCGACGAAAACACTGTCCGCCAGATGACATACCAGCTGTGCAAGTGGATGCTGGGCGACGATCACGCCTCGACCAAGATGGCAAAGGAAGACCCGTCGACGTTGTATCCGCAGCTTAGGTCGCTCATGCAGACGCAGTTTAGCAGAGACTTTAAGGTTGTCAACAATTTCGACAGAGTGAACCAGACGTACATCCAGTAGCAGCGAAACTGGAAAATTCTTATGTCTGGCAGGGCGCTTGTCTTATTGAAATTGAACAGCGCTGACCCTGACCAGAGGATTCAGGACATTGAAAGGAGGCTATCAAGGCTGGAGAATGCCATACTTGGCGGCGGCAAGGTGCCAGCGGGAGCAGGACTTGAGAAAATGCTGGTCGAAAAGATCAAAGAAATCAACACATAGGACCTGATAGTGATCTCGCTGAGGCTTCAACAAAAGCAGACCAAGGCCGAAATCAAGCAAACGCTTGAGGATTGGGGCAAGGCTTTCGGCAACTGGTTCGAAGGCGGCAAAATTTTAACGGCAGGCTGGTGCGCTCAAAAAGGGCATCATAAGGAAAGAAGGCGAAGAAGACATATTTTCGCCCTTATTAAAAAGGGCGAACTTTTGGCAGACAAACTAATTGAAAGGGTGGAATCTGACACCAGCAAAAAGTAGTTAGCCTGTACTAAATTTTGCATAAAAATGCCGTGAGCCAGTGTTACTTTTTTATTAAAAGCAAGCTACGAAAATATAAATAACAATATGAGCATAGTTAATTGTATTATGCCGATTAAGAATGGGGCGGAATACATTAAAAGCCTCAGGGGCAGGAACCTCAAAGTTTACCTTTTTGGAGAGCTCGTAAAAGAGCCGGTGGATCATCCAATGATCCGGCCTTCTATTAACGCTATTGCTGAGACCTACGACCTTGCGGTCAAAGACCCCGAGCTTGCAACAGCCCAGTCATCGATTTCTGGCATCCCGGTCAATAGGTTCCTTCACATAGCCGAGAGTGCGCAGGACCTCGTGAACCAGAACAGGATGCAGCGCAAGCTGGGTCAGCTGACGGGCACATGCTTCCAGCGCTGCGTGGGTATGGACGCGCTCAACTCGCTGTATTCAACAACTTTTGAAATTGACGAGAAGTATGATACCCAGTACCACAAGCGCCTTATCGAGTTCATCAGGATGGTGCAGCGCGAAAACATGGTCATCGGCGGCGCAATGACAGACGTCAAGGGCGACAGAAGCCTCTCGCCGTCGCAGCAGCCAGATCCCGACATGTTCGTGCACGTGCTCCGGCGCGACTCTAAGGGCATATACATCACCGGCGCAAAAGCACACCAGACTGGCTGCATCAATTCGCACTGGATAATGGTCATGCCAACCATGAGACTCAAGCCGGAGGACAAGGACTATGCCATCGTCGGTGCAGTCCCTGTCGACGCGCCGGGCATTGAATACATTTACGGCAGGCAGTCGTGCGACACCAGGAGCATGGAGGCCGAAGGCAGTACCATCGATGCTGGCAACGCCATGTACTCCGGGCAGGAGGCGATGATAATCTTCAACAACGTGTTCATTCCAAACCACCTGATATTCATGGACGGCGAGTACGACTATGCGGCCATGCTGGTAGAGCGCTTTACGTGTTACCACAGGCGCAGCTACGTCTGCAAGACCGGCCTTGGCGACGTCCTAATAGGCGCTGCAGCTGCAATAGCTGACTACAACGGTGTTGCAAACGCGTCGCACATCAAGGACAAGCTAGTAGAAATGACGCACCTCAACGAGACGATATTTGCTGCTGGAGTCGCCTCTTCGTACATGGCCCACAAGACGGAGTCGGGCAACTGGCAGAACGACGACATGCTGGCAAACGTCTGCAAGCACAACGTGACTAGGTTTCCGTATGAAATCGGCAGGCTTGCGCAGGACATTGCCGGCGGCCTGATGGTCACGATGCCTTCAGAGCGCGACTTTAGGGGCCTGCACACCGGGCCTATCCTTGAAAAGTACCTGAAGGGCAGGAAGGGCGTGTCGACAGAGAACAGGATGAGGATACTGAGGCTTATTGAAAACATGACGCTTGGGCGAAACGCTGTCGGCTACCTGACAGAGTCGATGCACGGCGCTGGCTCGCCACAGGCGCAGAGGATCCAGATTGCGCGCCAGATGCAGCTCGAGACCAAGAAAAAGTTTGCCAAGAGGCTCGCGCAGGTCAAGGAAGGCGAGGCCAGCGAAATAGTGCAAGAGCCGACGGACTATTTCGACAAGATATTTGGCACAAAAGACAAAGACAAGAAGGAGGAGAGGAAAGAAGAGGCAAGTAATTTTTCGAAGTCGCTAGGAAACGAGAAAAATAAAGCAAAGAACGACCCAGCCACTTCTAATTCTGAAGAAAAATAGATGCACATCAGTCGAATTCCACTACAATACGAAATCAGTCGCTTCCCACCAGAACTCGGTTTAATCCTATATCAATATCGCTAGCGATTTGCAGCCATTACTTTTTATTCATTCTTCTGGTCAACTTTCCTTCAAAAAGGGTTATTTATCGGTTCGACGATATAATTTACTAACTGCTTACGGGGTTATGTTGGTTGAAATTAAATGAGGCACAAATTGAAGATTTGACCGGCAAAGTCTTTAGAACAATAATCAGTAACGGCAAGGATGGTATTCTGCAGTCCGAGCTGTGGAAGGAGCTCAACCTGACAAGCCGCGACGGCTCCCGGCTGGCTATTCGCCTCGAGCGGCGCTCCCTCATCAGGCGGGAAAAAATGCTGGAAAACGGCCGGTGGACGTACAAACTTTTTGCGGTGAAGCTGCCCATTGACACCACAAGCATCGAACAGGCGCCCTGTTTGACGTGCCCTGTCGAGCACATGTGTTCTCTTGAAGGTTCTTACAGCCCGACAAGTTGCAATCTGATTGAAGACTGGCTCATCAACTCTTTTAACAATGGCAATTCAGGTCAGAAAAAAGATCAGAAGCCCAAAAAATGAGACTTGCTGACGCCCGCAAAGACCAGTACAGGAGGCTTGCAAAGGATCAAGGGTATCGCGCCCGCTCAGCCTACAAGCTGTCGCAGCTGAACAACTCGTACCGCATTTTGAAAAAGGGTAGCAGGGTGGTCGACCTCGGATGCGCTCCTGGCGGCTGGCTGCAGGTCGCAACCAAGGAAGTGAGCGCAGGCGGCAGGGTCGTCGGGATTGACCTCAAGCCAGTCGAGCCGGTTGCTGGCGCCGCAATTTTGCAGGGCAGCATCGAAGATCCTGAAGTGATTGCCAAGGTGATCGAGGCGCTGGGCGGCAAGGCCGACGTCATGCTCTCGGATCTTGCTCCAAATGTGAGCGGCGTATGGGACGTCGATCACGCAAGGCAGATCTCGCTGACGACAAGCGCCCTTGCCGTCGCTCAGAAAATATTGAGGGAGGGCGGGAGCGCGGTATTCAAGGTGTTCGAGGGCGACATGCTGAACGAGCTCAGGGCCGAAATGAGGAGGAGCTTTGGCAGGGTTCTCCTGAGCAAGCCCTCTGCAAGCAGGCAGGAGAGCAGTGAATTATATGTTGTTTGTCTGGACTTCAAGCCCCAATAATCTCAAGACGCAGGCTCATTTTCAGAAGATTATTTCAATAAACCAAATA
>CAMLKF010000039.1 GCA_946480575.1 uncultured Nitrososphaera sp.
CCAGCTCGGCTTAATCGTTCTTTTCTACCCACTTGTGTCCTTCTTTCTTATATTCCCGCTTGACGGCAGACCACGCAATCTTGTGGGCCACCTGCTCCCTGCTCTGGCGTTTCCCTCCGCGCCTCTTTGCCGGGCTCTTGTACTGCTTTAGCGCGTTCTTGTGGGCTTTTTTGTAAATCTCTTGGGCATGTTCGGGAAGAGTGTCGATCGCTTTTTTTGTCCTTGAAGAAAGCCTTGAGATGCCGCCGCTCCTGCTGCTCTTCCTCTTGCTGCCGCTTCTTTTCCTGCTAGAAGACAATGAAGATGACTTTCTTGGCATGTTGCCAATAGTTCAATATAATATATAACAAGTGCGATGATGAAGCATCATCGTGGCAAGAAAGGGCAGGCTTGATGAAATTTTTAGCAAAGCGCTGTACGCCGATGACGCTACACTGTATGTTGTCGGCTACCGCGACTTTGACAGCATAGTAGAAGTCCCGCTGCCGGAATTTGTCGAGCTGTCAGAAAATTTTGCAGTGATACCGCAGAGCAGAATAGCTCTTGTCAAAAAAGGTGAGAGGGTGCTTTATCGCAAGCACAGGTTCTAGCGCTCAATGACCCAGCCCTCTGGCAGCAGTCTGTCCTCCCTCGGCCTGCCCGTGGCAGTCGCGTACCTCCACACGTGCAGCCCCTTGTCAGTCACGCTTGCCTTAATCTTGGCCAGAGCCTCGATCTCGCGCTCCACGCTTTCAACGCTTGCATTTGTAGTGGAGAACTTTTTGCAGAACTGGCAGTGCCTATCAAGCGTTGCCGCCTTGCCTGTGGCATCAGTAACTGGATAGGCTCGGCATGCAAGCGGCCGCTTGGAATAGATCCTGCAATTAAGGCCGCCGTGGGGAGACCTTACTGCGCCTTCAACGTCAAGGAACGGGCAGAGGTCGCCATCGCTGTTCTTGCCCATCATCTGATACGCAATGATTTTTTCAGGCGATTCCCTTCCTACCGCAATCCTCGGGATTATCCTGACATCAACGCCCGCCCTGTGCGCAAGCTCTTCAATCGCGGACTTTTCTTCTGGCAGTAGGAGGACGCCTATCTTGCCGTACTTAGAAGACGGGTAGTATTCCCTGTAGATGCAGCAGTCCGAGCACCCCTGCACGCAGCTGAACTTTCTTATCATTTCTTGTTTTCCTGAATGCACTGCCACTCTATGCTGTCCTGCAGGAGATCAGTATATTGCAGGAAGGCAATGTCGTACACCGACTTTGACTTTTTCAGGATCTCTAGCTCGAACTTTTTGTCCTTTTTCTTTGGGTTTTCGTTGTATATGCCAAAGCGCAACGTGGCCTTTTTTTCAAAGCCTACCTTAAAGCGCTCGTAGTTTTCAGAGACTGGCACTTTCTTCACAAAGCCGGTGTTGTCGCCTTTGTATTCCGAGCCGCCATAAAGGATGAACCAGTAGCTGTCGCCCTGCTCTACAAAGCGGAGCTTTATCTTGTCGTCCGGCCACCACTCGATCGTCTTTTTCCACAGCTTGAACGCAAACATCTTGTCGCTAAAGAGCGGAAAGACGTTCATGTAGACATCGTGGTAGCGGTAGCCTACGCCAACAAAGTTCTTGAACCAGACTATAGAGGGCTTGCTCAACTGCAAGCAAGCTTATCAAATTACCATAATAAAAGTCTCAAGGCGCACTCTGATCATTTCTAGGTGTAATTGTTCAATACAGCCTAAAAGCCCGTTTGGCGCTTTTGTTGTATGGATTCAAGGTTCTTCGCAATTTTTGCAGCAGCAGCTGTGGCCGCGCTGGCCATAATCGGGATGCTACTATCTGCCGGTGCCGCTTTTGCGCAGATCATCGGCCCAAACAACTCGCCTTTCATATCAGACACAAACAACACCATCTCAGTGGCCGGCACCGCAACCACAAAGGTTGAGCCAGACAGGGTCATGATAACGTTTGCCGTAGAGACGGTCGACGAAACGGCCGGCGACGCGCTGCGCGCAAACTCGGAGAGAATGACAGCCGTGCTTCAAGCGCTGCAGGCGGCAGGCGTGGAGGAGAACGAGACCAGCACCTCGTCCTTTAGCATATACCCAAACTACAACTTTACAGAATTTGGCAATGCCCGCCAGCTGACAGGCTATACTGTGACAAACTCGATCCTAGTGGAAAGCTCGAACCTGCAGAACATATCTGATTGGGTCGACGCCGCGGTGGGAGCTGGAGCAAACAGGATCGACAGCATATCATTCACGATCTCTGAAGAGAGGATGGATGTGGTACGAGCCAACCTCACGGATCAGGCAGTCGACAATGCAAGGGGCAAGGCTGACGCACTGGCCTCTGCGCTGGGTATGGAAATAACGGGCGTCAAGGCGGCCGGCCTCAACGACTTTGGCACGCCGATAATCCCGCTCTCGGTATCCCGGGAAGCGGCCATGGCAGACACAGAGGTGCCAATAGTGCCAGGTGAGCAGACGGTGACGACCACGGTTACGGTGATATACAAGATCGGCGGATAAGCTCAGGTAGAAGATAGTACTAGAGGCAGAACACAAACCACCTCTATATTTTGTGTCTAGATACCCACCTACCTGCGTAATGCTTATTACACACTGGCTGCTTGCTAGAGTGGAACGAGATGGGCGAAGTCTATCGCAACAGCGTCAAGATAGGGGGAGACATGCTGCGCATAGCAGACAAATTCGGAGTAAGTGGAGTAAATCTCCCGTTGCTCCTGAGGAAGGCTAACCTGTCATACGGCAGGCTGTCAAGCACCGCTTCAAAGCTGATGTAGACCGGCCCAATAGACGAGTAAGTCCAGGAAGGCCAGCGCATCTATATCATTACTTCTCGCGGTAGGGATTGCCTGCACAAATATTATATGCAGTTTGCAGAAATCGCAGACTCGTTTGGGCTCTAAGCTACTGTTCCTTTTCCACTGCCTCTATATGGCATTGATGCCCTCTGTGCTCTTTGTCGAGCTTCTGGGCTTCCTCGCTGGTAATAGGAAACTGTTCCTCGCTCAAGCCGGGCTTCTCCAAAATGACTTTGCCGCACGTGTCGCAGACGAGATGCATCATGATGACGCCCATTCCGGCTGCTAAAGTGCTTGCTGACGATATTTAGACTATTCTGCCAGTTGTTAATTACTTGTCCAGATCGACAGGTATTTTCTTGAAGACCTTGCCGATGCTGCCCAGCATCCCTTTCTTGTTCTGCTTCTCTCCAACAGGCTTGTAGCACTCGGGACACAATGCGCGCAGATTGATGGGGCGGTTGTCCTTCTGCGAGCCGTTTATGTGCTCAAACTGCGGCTGGACGCTCGGAGTGAACTTTACCTCGCACTTTTGGCAACGGTTGCGCGCCCTTTCTAGCACTGTCTGCCTGATGGCAAGCGTCAGGTGCTCATACTTTTTCTTGTCGTAGCTGGGGCCGCTCGGGGGACCGAAGAACGACATAATGACAAATGGCAGGATCAAACTTATGTGTCTTGCGCTGTTTTTTATTATAGTATCTTGGCACTTCTTGCGACAGCGTACACATGCTCTTTGAGGTCGCGCTCGTAGAGCGAGTTCATTTTTTCAAGTAGCAGCGAGCGCGCCTGGTTCCTCTCTTCCTCTGTCCTTGCTGACAGCGCGGCTGCAAAAATGTCGGGGAAGTTTTCCTTTATCCATCCGTCAAGGACAAGATACCTGTTTTCGTTTATCCATATTACCTTGGCTGACGACTGGTCAACTTCTTCGTTAAACCTTCCAGTCTCGACTCTGTCGATTAGCATAAAGATGCAATTGTTGGGATCTGGGTTGCTGAGCGCTTCGATCGGCCGTCCACCTGCCCTGCCGGCCTGTATGCGCTCTATCAGGCCCTGCGGCCTTATGTACGTCCCAACGACGTGGACCTTGTTTCCGTTGGACGACTGGACGCGGCCTATGATTATCTTGCTATAGCCCCCTTCCTTTTGAGCCACGAAAACATAGCTGCCGGGCTTGATCCCTCCTGCTACCTTGCCAAACAACATTTGACTACAAAAGAGTCCCGGCTTGCAAATTATATAATGTTATCTCGTATGTGCGGACGGGCTTGCCTAGGCGCTTTCGAAATACTTGGAGAGCACAACGCCAAGGCTCGGACGCGCTGCTACAGCAGCAGGCGCCTCTCCTTGTTCCTGCTTTTTGCTAGAGAAGGTGACGTAGGCTTCCAGCTTTTGGCACCGATGGCAAAAGTGCATCGAATTGGTCACCGACTTGTGATCATGACCGCAGGAACTGCATACCGTGTTTGTTATAGCTGCCAGAAATGACGGCTTGATGTTACATAAACATTTGAAAGTCATGTAGCCCTATACACATATACAACTGTCGAAGGGCTCTGATGGGTTTCTAGGATTTTATTATCACAAATTTCTTGATAATAGTTACCATTCTTTTTTATGAGGGCTGCATCTACTATTGAGTGAGAGGGAGAAGCTGAGGTGATACACTTGCCGCGCCTGCAAAGAGATTTGCGTTTACCTATGATGTGGAGCACCATAAGCTCCAGATGGGCCACAGCGAGTTTGACATTGAGGAGCTCAGACACCTCTGATCCTGCGCTTTATGGCTTGGCATATCATAAGTTTTTCAGGATCCTCAAAATCGTCTACTAAGGAATTGGTTTTTAACTGTTCAATTGGTTCAGAATTACATTTATTAACACAGGTTTGTAAGGTTACAGAGATATGCACAAGTTCGACGAGCTTGACATGAGGATACTGTCCGAACTCTCCAGGGACGCAGGCGTCTCTGTGCCAAGGTTGAGCAAGAAACTCAATGTTAACGCTTCTGTTCTTTACAGCAGGATAAAGCGCCTGACAAAGCGCAGCCTGATCAAAAAGTTCACGGTTGTCGTGAACGAGGGCATGCTGGGCATCAACGTCAAGGCCGCGGTAGGCATCAACCGCGACCCCAAGCTGAAGGAGCCGATACACACCGAGCTCCTAAAGATCCCCGAGGTCAGGTCGCTGTCCGAAGTGACGGGCAGGTTTGACATGATAGTGATGGTGAGCGCCCACACGCTTGAAGAACTGCATAACATCGTGATCGAGCGCATCGGCAAAATAGAGGGCATACAGAATACTGAGACGTTCGTCGAGATGCAGCGGACGGAAAAGGAGCCACTCTACACCGTGCAGCCGTCGCTTTCAAGGTAACAGCAGCAGCACCAACAGATATTTTATATAACGCATAGAGAATTTTAATTTACTGAATGTCAATTGTCGAGCGCAAAATATCTGAGATGATCCAGACGCTCAGGCTGGCAAAAAAGACCAGCAGGGAAGACTACTCCCAGCACCTGCGCCTAGTAGTGCTTGGCATGATTGCAGTAGGCGGCGTCGCCTTTGTCATCAAGCTGATAGCCGAGTACCTTACTTTTGGCTCAAGGTTCGGCTGACCACTGACTACTGACTGCCAATAGGATTAAAATACCATTACATACAATTTTTCCATATGGAAAGCAAGACAGACAGCACAGTCACCCACGTCACGACCAAGACATGGGACTCTGAAGTGCTCAGGTCAAACCTGCCCGTCTTCGTGGACTTTTGGGCAGAGTGGTGCGGGCCGTGCAGGATGGTGGGCCCGGCAGTCGAGCAGATAGGCAAGATAATGGCAGACAAAATAAAGGTGGCCAAGCTCAACGTCGACGAAAACCAGGAGATCGCTATGAAATATGGAATTCAGTCAATTCCTTCGCTTGTACTGTTCAAGAACGGCAAAGAAGTGTCAAGGACCATAGGCGCAGCTCCAAAGGAAGCGTACATCAAGTTCATCGAGAACTCGCTGGGCAAAGCCTAGCTCTCTCACCCCCCATCCCTCTTCTTCCTTTTCTGCTTTAACAACGACGAAAGCATTAATACGGTAATTTGATACGGTAACACGATAGCAGCAATTGGGAAAGAAGGAACTTGCAGCCCTTTTTTCATCCGATCCCGACCGGTATTACAGGGTTTCGCTATTTGACAAAATGAGTTTTTCTCGGCGCAAGTGTGGTAGGTGCGAAAAGTTCTTCTGGACGCTTGACTCTGGCAGGCAGTTCTGCCCCGATCATGAAAATTACAGCTTTATCAGCAGGCCGCCAACAAGCAAGCGGCTTGATTACGTCAATGCGTGGAAGGAGACGGAAAAGTTCTTTCGCGCTAATGGCCACACTATAGTGAGGCGCTACCCGGTAGTTTGCCGCTGGCGTGACGACCTGTACTTCACCATAGCGTCGATAGTTGATTTCCAGCGCGTCGTCGGCAACCAAGTGGTGTTCGAGCTGCCGGCAAACCCTCTCGTAGTGCCCCAGATGTGCCTCCGCTTCAACGACATCGAAAACGTGGGGCTGAGCGGCAGGCACTACACCGGCTTTTGCATGATTGGCCAGACCTGCAACGCCGACGCGCCGGGCGGCTACTGGAAGGACAGGTGCATCGAGCTTAACTATGGGATGCTGACGCAGGGGCTCGGAATCGAGCCGGAAGAAATCACGTTCGTCGAGGACGTCTGGATAGGCGCCGGAGCGTTTGGATGCTCGCTGGAGTACTTTGTGCGCGGCCTTGAGCTTGGCAATGCCGTTTTCACAGAATTTGAAGGCGACGAGAACAATTACCGAGTCATGCCAAACAAGATAATAGACATGGGCGCCGGCCTTGAGCGCTTTTCATGGATAACGATGGGGACGCCTACAAGCTACGACTGCTGCTTTGGGCCGGTGGTCGACAAATTGATAGATGCCACCGGCACCGACAGGAACCCGGAATTACTGTCGAAATATTTCGGCGCGGTGTCTTCCAAGCTGGAACACACTGGAAGCATCCGCGAGCTCAAGTCGCTTATAGCAAAGGAGATGCGAATCGACGGGGACAAGCTCGCCGCGATGGTCACGCCCTACGAAGCGATCTACACAGTCGCCGACCATGTCAGGACGCTCTTGTTCGCAATATCCGACGGCGCGCTGCCGTCAAACGTGAGCGGAGGTTACAACCTGCGCGTAATCCTGCGGAGAGCGCTTTCGATACTTGAGAGGCTCGGCTGGAAGAACGTAAGGGTGGAGGACATTGCAGACATGCATATCGACTACCTGAAGCAAATGTATCCAGAGCTTGAGGAGCACCAGCAGGATGTCAGGACTATCCTGCAACTGGAAGCGAGCAGGTACGTCGGCTCTCGCGAGCGCATGAACTCAATTGCCACTTCGCTCAAGGCAAGCAAAAAGGCGGAATTATCAGTTGACGACCTTATCCGGCTTTACGAATCAGACGGCATCACTCCGGACTTTCTGGTAGAGCAGGGGGTCATACCGGGCGTGCCGTCAACGTTTTACACAAAGCTGGCCGAGCTCCACACGAGCCAGTCCGCTGCGGGCACGCAGGCAAACAAGCCAATCAGAGGGTTGGAGGAATTGCCGCCGACAAAATTGCTGTATTATGAAGACGAGTCGATAAGGGAATTTGAGGCAAAAGTGCTCAAGGTGGTGGATGGCAAGTTTGTAATTCTCGATCAAACGGCGTTCTACCCGAGGGGAGGCGGCCAGGAGCCGGACACAGGCAAAATTCAGAGCGCCAAGGTGGTTGAAGTGACCAAGCAGGCAGACGTGGTTGTACACAAGGTCGACGACAACTCAGCAGCAAAGCTTGTCGAAGGCCAGATAGTCCACGCAACGGTGAACGGCAGGCGCCGCGACCTCATAACCAAGCACCACACCGCGACCCACGTGTTAAACTCCGCTTCAAGGAACATGCTAGGCTCTTGGGTCTGGCAGAACTCGGCGTTCAAGGAAGAAAGTTACGGCAGGCTCGACATCACCCACCACTCTGCGCTGTCAAAAGAAGAGGTACAAAAGATCGAGCACTCTGCAAACCGTGTCATCAGGGAGAACCATCCTGTGATAATCAAGACGTACGACCGCGGTGACGCCGAGCAAGAGTTCACCTTCCGCATCTATCAGGGCGGAGTCGTCCCGACAAGCAACATCCGCATCGTCAACATCAAGGGATGGGACATTGAAGCGTGTGGAGGAACGCATGTGAGGACTACAGGCGAGATAGGTCTTGTCAAGATAGTCAAGTCGGAGCGCATTCAGGACGGGGTCGTCAGGCTCGAGTTTGTCGCCGGCGAAGCCGCCATAAACCGCATGCAGCAGCAGGAGAGCCAGCTTGCTGCGATTGCCCAAGCGCTGGGTTCGAGCAGGGAAAAAGTGATTGAATCGTTCAATAAGGAAATGGACGACGCCGAAGCCGCCAAGAAGAAGATACGCACCATGCTGCGCGTTGTCGCAGGCGCGATGGCAGGGAACGCTTCTGTGCAGGCGAAAAAGCTCGCTTCCGGTGTCCATCTGTATAGCACCTATGACGAAGAGCTGGACGAGGACTACCACATTGCGATAGGCGAAAAGGCGATCGAGCTCGACCCTGCGCTTGTCTATGTCGCACTTGTCTCAAAGGGTCAGGGAATCAGAGTGATAGCGTTTGCTGGCGAGCAAGCCCGCAAGAAGATCAAGGCCGGCGCAATCGCAAAGCAGGTCTCCGGCAAGCTCGGAGGCTCTGGCGGGGGCGACGACCGCTTTGGGCAGGGAGGCGGCCGGTCAAAGGACAGGATAAAGGAAGCGCTGCTATTGGCTGAAGAGGCTGCAAAATAAACGGCATGAGCGACAATCGCATAGACTGGAACTCTATTGAATCAAAATGGATCAAGCGGTGGGAGGAGCAGAAGCTCTTTCAGGCCGATCCAGACGGCAGAAAGAAATACTTTGTAACTGTCGCGTACCCTTACCCGAATTCGCCCCAGCACATCGGCCACGGCAGGACGTACACGCTCGCAGACGCCCATGCCCGCTACATGAGGATGAAGGGTTACAATGTGCTCTTCCCGATGGGCTTTCACTACACAGGCACTCCCATCCTTGGCATGTCGAGGAGGGTTGCCGCCGGCGACGCCGAGCTGATGGACACCTTCCGCAAGATATACAAGCTCTCTGACGACATCATTTCCACTTTTGTAGAGCCTGTAAAAATTGCAAGCTACTTCCACAACGAGATCAAGATGGGCATGAAGGAGATGGGCTACTCGATTGACTGGCGGCGCGAGTTCACCACCATTGACAGGATGTATTCCAAGTTCATCGCTTGGCAGTTCCGAACGCTCCGCAAGAAAGGGCTGATAGTGCAGGGGTCGCACCCCGTGGGCTGGTGCCCTCGCGACCAGAACCCTGTGAGCCAGCACGACACGATGGACGATGTAGAACCGGATTTCAACGAATACACAGTCGTCAAGTTCAGGTCGGGTGATGATCTTGTCATACCGGCTGCAACTCTCAGGCCGGAGACGATCTTTGGAGTTACCAACATGTGGGTCAACCCCCATGTCGAGTACGTGCAGGCTGCAGTCGATGGCGAAAAGTGGCTGGTCAGCAAGGAGGCGGTAAGAAAGCTGGAATTTCTCAACCACAAGGTCGAGGTTATCAAGTCTGTAAAGGGCAAAGAGATGATAGGCAAGAGCGCCACAAACCCGCTCAATAATGTGGCCGTCCCGATCTACCCTGCGTCGTTTGTTGAGGCCGACAACGGCACTGGCGTGGTGATGTCGGTGCCGGCGCACGCGCCGTACGACTATCAGGCGCTCGAAGACCTGAAGGCTGACAAGAAAACTCTACAGGAGTTTGGTATTTCAGTCAGCGCCACCCCGATAGTGATAATCGAGTCAGAAGGCTACTACTCCGGCGTCCCGGCGGCTGAAGCCATCAAGCAGGTGGGGGGCGCATCGAGCCGGAGTGACGAGGAAAAGCTGGAAAGGGCGACAAGCGACCTCTATTCTCATGAGTTCTATAAGGGCAAGATGATGCAGAACACGGGCAGGTATGCAGGCATGAGTGTGTCTGTGGCAAAGAATGAGGTCAAGCAGGAGGTCATGCAGGCAGGCCACGCAGACATCATGTACGAGCTCGTCAATAAGCCTGTGCGGTGCAGATGCGGAACCGAGTGCGTCGTCAAGCTGCTCAACGACCAGTGGTTCCTGAACTACGGCGACAAGGAGTGGAAAACGCTTGCGCACGAATGCGCAAGCAGGATGGACATCGTGCCGCAGGACATCCGGCAGGAATTCGACCACGTTATTGACTGGCTGCGGGAGCGGGCGTGCGCACGTAAGTCCGGCCTCGGGACAAAGCTACCCTGGGATCAGGAGTGGATAATCGAGAGCCTGTCTGACTCGGTCATCTACATGGCGTATTACGTCATTGCTAAGTACGTCAACAGCAAGACGATAAGCGACGAAAATATTACTGATTCATTCTTTGACTATGTCCTGCTTGGCGTGGGCAATGCTGAGCAGGTTGCAAAGGAATCCAAAGTACCATTATCGACGGTGGAGCAAGTAAGAAAGGAATTCAGCTACTTTTACCCTGTCGACTCGCGGCATTCCGGTCGTGACCTCGTACCGAACCACCTCACATTCTTCATTTTCAACCATGCGGCCATTTTTGGCAGAGAAAACTGGCCACAGCAAATAGTGGTGAACGGCTCGGTCCTGATGGAAGGCAAGAAAATGAGCAAGTCGCTTGGCAACATCATCCCGCTTCGAGCCGCAATCAAGGAGAACGGCGCCGACATGATCCGCCTTGCGATGCTCGTGTCTGCCGAAATCCTGCAGGATGCCGACTTTTCCTTTGACACTATCAGAGGAATACGGTCAAAGCTGCTCCGCATTTTTGAAATGGCAGAGAAATGCGCAGACAAGAAGAAGCAGGCCGCGGAAATGCAACAACTGGAAGATAGGTGGCTTGCCAGCCGGCTCCAGCGCACAATAGCGGAAACGTCTGCATCGATGGACAGGCTGAGGACGAGAGAAGCAATACACCATATCCTGTACTCGCTTGACCAGGATCTGCAGTGGTACCTGAGGAGAGCGGCTGCAAAAGGGCAGGAAAATATCGCCATGTTGGCAGAATTTCTCGATGTGCAGGTGAGGATGCTTGCCCCGTTTGCGCCGTTCACTGCCGAAGAAGTATGGGAGCGAATGGGCAACAGGCAACAGCTGATAACAGCGGCAGGCTGGCCAGAAGCCAGGGAAGACAGGATCGACTTGGTTGCAGAAGAATCAGAATTCCTGATTTCAAGCCTGCTTATAGACCTCCAGAACATCGTCAAGGTCACGAAAATAACGCCAAGCAAGATTGCCATCTACACTTCTGCCGGGTGGAAGGCGCAGGTTTACAAAACAATACTTGCCAGCATCTTGGAGGGCAAGACGAACTTTGGCGAGATAATGAAGCAGCTGATCGCAAACCCTGAAACTGCCAAGGCCAAGACCGAACCCAAGTTGGTGCAGAAAATGATGGAAGACATCCTATCGGCGCCGCTTGAGGCAAGGAATAGGCGATTAAAGCTGGCAGGCTTCCACGAAGTGGCTGCGATACAGGACGCTGCGTCATTGCTGTCTGCCGAAATCAACAAGGCGCAGATAGTCGTCTATTCGGAGGAAGATGCGTCAAGATACGACCCGAAGGCAAAGGCAAAATCGGCAAGGCCATTCAAGCCTGCGGTTTACATGGAGTAAGTAAATCATTCCAGCAGCATTTTTCTCAGGCGCTCTGCAGTTGCCTGCTTATCGTCCACTTCTATTACCACCTTGGAGTATTCGTGACCTTTCAGGTGCAGGGTCACGCATTTTGAAAAATCCCTGACATAGTAGAACGCCTTGTCCTTTCTTGTCCAGAAGGTTCCAGCCATGAATCCATTTGGCATGTGGGTACCCATCTTGAACGAAAGCCATGACGGCTTTGCCTTCTCAGCTGAAATGGAAACAACATTTTCTTTTGGTATATTGCTAACTTGGGCTTTACGGTCAGAAACATCTCCTTGCTGTCTAGAATTATTATCACGATCTGGTCTTCTTTGTCAGCTCTGATTTTGATCATTGTTTTGTTGTAGGATGGAAAAGCACTTTTGGAAATAAATACGTGTTTAAACTCCTGTAGCCCTTCTCTTTGCAACTATAGAAGCTGCCATGTAGAGTGTAAAGCCGCCGGCGGCCATGATAAAGCCGTAAAGCGAGACAACTTCCCTTTCCCAGTACTGCCCAAGCCCAACAAGTAGCGCGCCCATTATCAAGAGGCCAATGCCTGCGCGGGCAGGACCGGGCATCTGCATCTTTTTCTTCTTCTTCTTTTTTGTCGACAACGTCTCTTGTTGACCGCGGGCGCTAGATAATCCTTTGTTGGTATTGTTGCCACTAGGATTATCAATGTTTTTATGGCTTCTTTTTCAACAGGATAAGCGGCAGAAAAGCATGAAGATCGCAGTAGTCGGGATCGGAGTTGCAGGCGCGTATCTCATGAACAGACTGAGCGACGATCACGACAACCAAGTGGTAGGTTTTGAGCGCATGCCGCATGATCAGCATGACGCCGTGTGCGCCTGGGCCACGTGCGAAAACGTGATGGCCGGCCTTGCCAAGAACTGCGGCCTTGACTTTGACGATTACGTCCTACACGACGGCAGAAACATGAGGGTTGACCTCGGCGACAAGGGCGGCATCGACATCGGCCTCCGGGGCATGGTCAGCTACGACAAGCTGCGGCTGATACAGGACATGGTAAAAGGGACTGAAATCAAGTTCGGGCGTGCGCCGAGAAAGGACGAGCTTGAGCCCGATTTTGACATTATTGTAGACGCGACAGGCTTTCACCGCAACTATTTGCCAAGGGTCGGCAACGAGCTCTGGATCCCGTGCGTCCAGTACAAGGTAAAATATCCTGCGGGCAAGGAGCCCTTTGACGATTTCTACCTAAAGTCGTTCCCGTCGATGTCTGGGTATTTCTGGTACTTCCCGCTTGGCAATGGCTACGCGCACATTGGCGCTGGCGACTTCCTAAAGAGCCACAACCGTTTTGTCGACGAATTCCTGAACAGGCATCATCAGTGCGAAGTGATAAAGAAGGTCGGAAGGCCAGTGCGTCTGACGCCTCCGGCGAGCTGCGAGCCGTTCACCGACGGCAAAAAGTCAGTGGGCGTGGGCGAGTCCATAGGCACGGTCTATCCTCTATTGGGAGAAGGCATCATCCCGTCAACTTGGTGTGCTGAGCTGTTCGTCAAGAACCTGCACGACATGCCTGCTTACCGGGAGGCAGTGCTTGAAAAATTCAAGATATACCAGCTTGTCTTCAAGTTCATCCAGTTGAAGATATCAGACAAATTCAGCCTCATCAAGCATTCAATGGACATGCTCAAACTCTATAGGCACATGAAAAGCGAGGAGGACCGATACGGCATGGAAGTCAGGATGGCCGATATGCTGAAGGTCTCCAGAATCTAAAGCTTTAAAAATCGAGCGCGAGCAGTGAGGTATTAATGAGCGCAGGAATCGATCCCGCCAAGCAGCAACAATTGGCTGCAATAGAGCAGAGGATCAACGAGATGGTCCAGCAATCCCGGGTATTGGAGGCGTACATGAATGACATCATGACGCGTCAGGTGACAGTAAGCAAGTTAATGGAAGAGGCCCGGCTGGCTTCAACTACCATCCAAAACATTACGTCGGACTCTGAAGTCGAGTCACTGATGCCTGTTGGCATTGGCGTTTACGTCAAGACGACCGTCCCCCCGATAAAGAAACTGCTTGTCAACTTGGGCGCCGGCGTCGCAGTCGAAAAGAACAGGGAAGACACCCTGAACTACGTCGAAGCCCGGATAAAGGAGTACGAAGTGGCTGCGAGGCAGCTTGAGGCACAAAGGCAGGAAATAGCGATGCGCATGGATCAGATACAGGCGCAGGTCAACCAGATGATACGGGCTGCGCAGCAGGGCTGATGCCTGCCGGTTTTGGTTGATGAAAGTAAATGTTTAACAAGCTGAAAAAAGCATTTTCCAGCGCGGCAAAAGGCATAGGCCAGAAGGAGATAACTGAAAAGGTCCTTGACGACGCGCTGCTGGAGCTCCAGATAGCGCTTTTAGAAAGCGATGTTGCGCAAGAAGTCGTCGACGACCTGTCGAAAAAGCTAAAGGGCGAGCTGCTCGGGCTTAAGCTCGAAAAGGAGCAGGACGCAGCGCAGATAGTCCAGTCAAAGCTGCAAAGCGCAGTTGCCGAGATATTTGCCCGCGCCGGCAAGCTTGACCTTGTTGAAAAAATAAAGGCGAAAAAGGTGGCCAAGGGCGGACCGTTTGTAATCGTGTTCCTTGGAATCAACGGGACTGGCAAGACCACCACGATTGCCAAGATGGGCAACCTGCTGAAAAAGGCCGGGCTTACCGTGGTCGTCGCTGCAGGCGACACTCACAGGGCTGGTGCCATTGAACAGCTGGAGCAGCACACAAACAGGTTGTCGCTCAAGATAATCAAGCAGAGGTACGGGGCCGACCCATCTGCCGTTGGGCGTGACGCGGTAGAGCACGCAAAGAAGAACTACATCGATGCAGTCCTGATAGACACAGCAGGCAGGATGCAGACCTCAAAGAACCTGATGGACGAGATGGCCAAAATAGTCAGAGTGGTCAAGCCCGATGTCAGGCTGTTCATCGGCGACGCATTGGCCGGCAACGACACCATCAATCAGGCAAGGGAGTTTTTCCAATACGCCAATTTCGACGGCGCGATATTGACAAAGATAGATTCTGACGCAAAGGGCGGCGCCGCAATTTCGATAACTCACATCACTTCAAAACCGATAGCCTATGTCGGAGTCGGGCAGGGGTACGACGACATTATCCCATTTGACCCTGACACATTCATCGAGTCGCTCTTTGGTAGCGTCGGCGAGGTAAGCGTTCAGGACCTGATGTCGATGCCAAGAGCTCCAGAGCCAGTCGAGCAAGTCCAGCCAGAAGTTGAGAAGGAGAAAGAAGAAAAGCCTGTGGTTGAAGAAAAGAAGGAAGAGGAAGAAAAGCTACCTCCGCCACCACTGGCCAAGCCTCCCGTTGCAGCGCCTGCTCCTGCTGCTGCTCCTGCAGTAGCAAGCCCCATTGGCATTTTCGCTACAAAGCAGGAACAACAGCAGCAAAAGGCCGAGCCGCCTGCTGCTGCTGCTGCTGCTGCTGCTGCACCGTCAAAGCCTGCGCCAAAACCCACAGTTGTGCGCGAACCCGAGTCAAAGCCTGAGCCGGTAAAAGAAGAAAAAAAGGTAGAAAAATACGTGCCACCACCACCTCAACCGCCGAAACCAAAAGAAGTGCCCGCCGCACCATCGCCGCCTTCACAGGTTGTTGAACAAGAAGTAGAGCAGCCAAAAGAAAAGAAGGGAAGATTTGGCGGCCTGTTCAAGAAAAAGAGCGACGACGAGCGCAGGAAGGAGGAGGAGGAAAAGCGTCGCCGGGAGCAAGAGCGGGCTAGGGAAGAAGAGGAGAGGGCAAGAGCAGAGGAAGAGGAGGTAAAGAGAAAGGAAGAAGAGAAAAAGAAAAAGAAGCGCAAAGAGGATAAGGACACGGAAGAAGACAAGGTAGTATATCTAACAGATGAAGACATTGAAGACCTCCTTAAGTAAAAAAGATGTGCTCAGCTTAGCCGACCTGAGCACGGGCGAAATCAATTTGATATTAAAGCTGGCAGGCAGGCTGAAGAAAGAGCAAAAGGCCGGAAAAAGCAGGCCGGTTTTGCGTGGCAAGACTCTCGGCATGATCTTCCAAAAGCCGTCAACGCGGACCCGGGTCAGCTTTGAAGTGGGCATGTGCCAGCTAGGCGGCGACGCAGTTTACCTGAGCGCAAACGACATCCAGCTAGCGCGCGGTGAGACGATAGAAGACACCGCCAAGACCCTATCGCTCTACCTCGATTGCATAATGGCGCGAGTCTTTGATCATACAGACATTCAAAAGCTTGCCCACTATGCCTCAGTGCCAGTCATAAACGGCCTCTCGGACCTGTTCCACCCATGCCAGATACTAGCTGACCTCCTTACGATACAAGAACACAAGAAAAAGCTGAAAGGGCTGCAGCTTGCGTGGCTGGGTGATGGTGACAATGTATGCAATGACCTCCTGCTTGGCTGCGCCAAGACGGGCATCAGCATGACTGCCGCCTGCCCCAAGGGGTACGAGCCGCTTGAAGAGGCAGTGAGGCTTGCCAAGGCCGAAGGCAAAAAGACAGGCGCGGAAATTGCAGTAACAGAAGACCCGGCGGCCGCGGCCAAGGACGCCGACATCGTGGTGACTGACACCTTTGTCTCGATAGGAAAAGAGGGAGAAAAGGCGACAAGGGAGACCGTGTTCCTGCCAAAGTATCAGGTCAGCTCTGACACTATGAAGCTGGCGAAAAAGGATGCGATATTCATGCACTGCCTGCCGGCCAAGCGGGGCATGGAAGTGGCTGCCGAGGTCATTGATGGCAAGTCGTCAGTGGTGTGGCTCGAGGCTGAAAACAGGCTGCACGCGCAAAAGGCTCTACTCTGCCTCCTGGTGAAAGTAGTATAGCTACTACTACTACTACTACTGCTTTTCCTTGGCAGACGTCTTTTTTCTGCGCCTGCCATACCAGACACCAGCGGCTGCAATTATGCTGGCTATTACCACGATGGTTATGATGGTAAATGCCAACGATGCTTGCTCTGAAAACTGGCTCCATGCTTCGCCAAGGTAATAGCCTGCAAGCGTTAATGCAACGCACCAGACAAGCGAGCCAGCAAATGTGAACATGACAAACCTCGGGAAATTCATGCCGCCGATTCCGGCAGGGATCGAGATTATCTCGCGGATGCCAGGAACCATTCTTGCAGAAAACACTGCTACAGGGCCGTACTTCTTGAACCAGCTTTCCGCCTTTTCAAGCTCGCGTTCGCCCACTCCCACCTTTTTTCCAAACCGCAGGATCGCAGCGCGTCCGACCTTCATGGAGATGAAATAGATTAGTATCGCTCCAGCAGTAGCGCCAAGCGCGCCCACTGTTGCCATGCCAATCGCGTTTTCTAGCCCAAGCCCCTTGCTCTGCGCGACAAACCCTACAAGCGGGAACACCACCTCGCTTGGGATCGGGGGAAATATAGTCTCAAGAAACGCTGCGGCAAACACGGCCGGATACCCGTACTGTGCGATCAGAGATGATATCGAATCCAGTATCCCGTCAATGAATCCCATAGACGCCAGTGCGACTATCAGCAGGCCGGCCACATGCATCGCTATCTCTATAAACCTACATCATATATTTTATGTACGGCACATTGCTAAAAGCGCCTCTTATCAACCACCCGCTCCACACGGGTCATGCGCCGGCGTACCTCGTGCGCAGGATGATAAAGCTGTTAGGCGCAATGTCAAGGGTGATAATCGACGAGTACGGAGAGCAGGAATTTCTGCGTCGGCTGGTATTACACTACGACCACAATCGCCACCCACACCGTGGCGCGAGGGGTACCGAAAAGAGTACCAGTGGCGCCTTGAAGGTT
>CAMLKF010000040.1 GCA_946480575.1 uncultured Nitrososphaera sp.
GTAGAGAGGGCACATAAGGTCATTCATTGATGCTGTTCCCGAAGAATTTGAATAGCTGGTCTATTACAAAGCCGGGCTGCTCTTCTGGAACGTAATGACCGGAATTAGGAACTTGGATAACCTGAACATTTTGAGCTAATGCCATCATCTATATCACCTGCTCTACCAAACAATTATCCCCATCATAATATATACTCCAAATCCATGCTCTAACATGCAAAGGTAGAGGTATTGGAAATCTTTTTCGTACTTCTATTATATTTTGAAACCTAAATTGCATGTGTTGACAAAACGGACCATCATTATCATTATATTTACAGCGTTAACCTTGATTCTGACCGCTAGTATAGTGGCAACATCTTCTTACTATAAAAAATTCACTCAATATTCTGCATATGCAGCCGAGCAGGCAAATAGAGATCTCTTTATAACACATGGCGTTAGCAGCGGCGATGTAACACACCATAGTGCGGTGATATGGGCGCGTGCCAACAAGCAAGCTCAAATGTATGTGGAGTATGATAACGATCCAAATTTCTCACATCCAAAGTCACATACTGGAGCACTGGCCAATGAATCAACAGACTTTACTACCCATATAAAACTAGTAGGACTAAGCCCAGATGTACGATATTACTATCGAGTATGGTTTGGCACCTCAGCTGATGATGATGATGGTAGTGGTAACAACAAGGGCAGCAAGAATGATTCTTCTATATTTTCAGATAGTGTGCTCGGCACCTTTGTAACAGCACCACCACCCGTCGTCTCCCTGTCATCATCATCTTCTTCTTCCAAGAGCGCGCCTATTAGCTTCATTTTTGGCGCCGACCTTGGCGGCCAGAAGTACTGCCGACAACTCGATAAAGGAGGGTACTCTATTTTTGCAAAGATGAAAGAATTATCACCTCATTTCTTTATCGCAAATGGCGATATGATATATTCTGCTGATACATGTCCTGCAGATGGACCTGATGGCCCTGGAGGATGGCAAAACATACCTGGGAACTTTTCTGGAGTAGTTGACCCAGGCGTCAACTGGACTAATCTCGGCCAAGTTCGTAATGTCTACTTGCAGCATTGGCAGTATAACCGAGCTGACCCATACTTGCAGGATTTTCTTGAAAACACATCTATGTATTCACAGTGGGATGATCATGAAGTTATCAATGACTTTGGAGCACCATGGCAACACTGGAATTCTGCTAACAAAGACCGCGAAGGATATCCAAACCTTGTAAAGGCCGGAAGAGAAGCCTTCTTTAGCTACTCTCCAATAGATCGTAATCGTGAGGATCCAAATAGGATATACCGCTCATTTAGCTGGGGACCCAATCTTGATCTAATAATTCTTGATGCAAGGTCATATCGTAGTCCTAACAGTGTGGCTGACAGTGTAGAAAATAATAAGACCATGCTTGGTAGCGAGCAACTTCGCTGGTTAGAAGAAAGCCTTTTGAATTCTACGGCAACCTGGAAAGTAATAAGCAGCGATGTGCCCATCTCAATTCCTACCGGTTTTAACGCTTCAATTTTTGGTCGTGATGGTTGGGCCAATGGAAATGAGATGAATTTCTCATCTGAAACTGGATTTGAAAGAGAATTTCAAGGATTGTTAAAATTCATAGATGAAAACAACATCAATAACATAGTGTTTGTGACAACAGATGTTCATTTTGCAGCCAATATAAAATATGAAGTGGATGCCAATGGCGATGGAGACAAACTGCTCTTTTATGAGCTTGTTAGTGGCCCACTGAGCGCATTTCGATTTGGCATGCAAGGTGGTCCTCCTCTTCCCAAAATCGATACAACATTTAATCCTACTCTGCTTTATGAAGAGGGCGGCATCTTTAACTTTGGTTATATACGGATTGATGATATTATGTCTAATGGCAATAACACTGTCGTCGATGGGAAAGCGCATCTTATGGCCGATGTGCGTGGTGAGGATGGTCTTCCTCGTCCAAATTCTTTGTTAAACCTGACTCCGCAATAATAAACTTAACAAGAATGGAGAGAATGTTTTGCCTCTATATTCTGTGTCTTGTAAGGGCGATTGCTCAGGAAAAGACAGCAGACAGCATTCCAAGACGGAGCCGGAATAATAACATGGTCGACTAGAGTATATATCGCAGTCTAGCTTTAACCTTCTTTAGTGTGTATTATATAGTCTCTATACTATCATATTGACTATACTAAGAGGTCAAAAATCAAAGTCTTCTCTGCGGAGTACAGTCTCTTCGAGGATATGGCTCATTATGACGTCGGTATAATAGTATAGGCATCGTGCGAATTTTTTGCGCTCTTCCTCTGACCAGCCTGAAGTCGATAGTATGTCCCTGAATTTGAAAAGATATTTCTGGGCAAGGACCTGCGCTGCCTGCTTTACTGCATTGTCCTCTCCAGCAATTTTTTGTCTAGTACTAGCTCGAATCTATTATTGTCGTTGCTCATTATTTTTTTGCTCTATCCCACCATTCCTGCAACGGGTTCTGGATTTATCCCAGAAAAGCCAAGAACTGTGACTGTTACAAATGCAGCGAAAACTGCTATCTGGGCAATTAGTGTTAATTTCATTTTGATTCCTTCTTTTTTGCTAAAGTTTTTTATCAGCGACGAGGCATGTAATAAAACACTCATTTTTACACCTCCTTTCCAATTTTCTTAATGCTCATGCTTTGTATATCATGACACGAGGACTTTAAGCCTCCTAAAACCTATTTATTAGAAATACCAAGTCGTTTTTAGTTTTAATGTTGAAATTATATGTTTGCCTATAGCTCGATCATTTATTATCTCATAAGTTATTGATTGATATCCTTCAAGAGTAATGACATTTATGCTACTAAATATAAGAACTTGCCCGTTCCCTCATTTTTGGCTCTCCTTGTCCTTCTCCTTATCCTCCGTAGCAGCAGCACAATTTAACAAGGGTGAGCTCGAGTATATATCACCATGGAAGAATGGGATCCCGTATCAAATGACTTTGTATATCGCTGCAACAGTTGCTGGAGAACGAACTCGCAGACCAAGATTATCCGTACTTCACGTGAAAAGTATTATTGTTTGGATTGTCTAGCGACGTTTGACTTATGCCAAGGGTAGATCGATGCCTTTCGCTACGAAACTTTCATCGGGGGATTTTTTCGAGCAAAGTTCGGTTCATAAAGAAAAATCAAAAGGGGAGTAGAAAGAGTTTCCAACTTCATACATGTCCATATCAGCGCCGGTTAGCATACCTTCGGCACCTGGTTTTGGCACGCCACTTTCCTCCGGCTTTGATACTGCCATTACATCGTCAATGTTTGTGATCACTCTGCCGCCAGTTGCCATAGCCAGATTGTTCATCTCGCTCTCTTTGGGCCTTCTTACCGCCAGTATTATACCGCCTTTGGCAAGATAATGCTGTGCTATGTCATCAATTCCTTTCTAGCATATCAGTACGTTTGCTCCTGCAGCTACAACCTTATCCACCATTGACTTGAGCATCCTGTTCTTTTCGTCAAGGAACTTTTGCATTTGCTAAGGGTCCGAGATCCTGATCTCTGCTCTCATTTCCGTCTTTTCTATTTCCAAAGGACACTTCAGCAGTGCTATCTTGGCATCTTCTATCCGCTTTGGCATAATTATCTTCAGCAATTGAACCATTGCTAGCTTTTAGCTCGATGTGGAGTGATTCGAATTTTTGGTGGAGCAGGGGGCAGCAATGTTGTTGTCATTCCATATGAAATTGTTAATGAATCTTCAGAAGTCGAGGTAGAGGTCAACGGGTGAGTCATTAAACGAACAAATTACAAGGACATCAAGCAGCACGAGCCGTAAGGCTACTCTCTCCGCACACCCTTTACCTTTCAAACCTTAAGTACAACGGCAAACATGTAAAATGTAAGATACTAGGATCCAGATTGCTTATGTTTTAGGACTAGAAAATCAAGGTTATTATTAGAGTAAAAAATTACCTATTGCTCACTGCTATGCGAAAATCAATAGAGAACCTCGCAGGGCGTAAGATGACCGGAGGCCGCAAGGTTCCCCTGAGAGGAAGGAGAAAGTTTGAGATTGACCGCTATCCAAATGAGGCCATCGCTGGCCCGACCCAGATCGTGACCCGCAGGACAAGGGGCCACAATGTCAAGGCCGCCCTCAAGACTGCTGAGTTTGCCAACGTTATTGATCAGGAAAGCAAGAAGATAACAAAGTCCAAGATCCTGACGGTCACTAAGAACCCCGCCAACAGAGACTATGAAAGAAGAGGTGTCATCAGCAAGGGCGCGCTCATAGAGACGGAAGGCGGGGTTGCAAGGGTCGTCTCAAGGCCAGGCCAAGACGGAGTGGTCAATGCAGTCATTGTAAAAGCAGCAAAGACTTCATGATTTTTCGGTAACCGTTAAGAGCCAATACGGACTTTATTTTCCGTGGAATTATCTTGGGACGGGCCTGACCCAAAGGATAGGAACGGCTGCCCGTATTCTGTCAATTTTGATTGCAAGCCTGCGCCTTCAGAATCTCTAAACTCGCTAGAGTCAGGGCGGCTGCTCCTGTCAGTCGACTTGGGAAGCACAGGCGTGAGATCGGTCGCTGCCCGGCTGATTAACAATGCCAAGAGGCAAAACCTGGACAAGGTGCAGGGCGACAGCAGGCTGAAGCACCAGACTTTGCTCTCAACCGAGCTTGTGCAGGATAGGAGCCAGCTGAACAAGTGGTCAGGCGAGCTTAGCATTCCTTCCAGCTGGATCGAGGGAAGGACCAGGACGTATGAGAGGACTGGCTCATCGGTGCCAAAAAGCGAGAGAAACCTGTTTACGTTAGAGATCACGTACAGGATTGGCGACGACCGAACCTGCACTGCCCGCTTTGGATCGGAAGACGTCTTCCATTGGCAAGCAAGGCAAGAAGCAAGGATGTAGTAATAATAATTCTCACTTTCATTTATTAAGAAGGGATCGGGTTACTATCTTCACTGGCTTGAAGGACTACGATCACGTGATACTGTGGCTTGACTACTTTAACAAGAACCTCAAGCGGCGCCAAGGGCGCAAAGTGAACCGGGATCAGGCAGTATTTGATCCGACAGTTCAGGATCTCACAGAGGCAGCCAAGGCGGCTGGCTTTGAGTTCTCTCAGGAAGAAGTGAACGACAATGCAAGGTTCCCGCGCAGGTCTTTTGCCAAGTCTGGCTATGTGATGGTGGCAAAGAAGGAAGCTGTCAAGAAATCCCAGATGATCAACACAGTCGCGGAAAAGATGCTTCAGAAAAAAAGCCGGCAAAAGAGCGGTGGTATAGGCAAAAAATGATCTATTGGAAAATTTTCTTAGCAGAATTTTTGTGGTGGCAGATGCTAGAATTTTGCTTGTCGAAAGACAAATGATATTTGGCAGAAGCGAATATGTGATAGTAAGTAATTCGCTTATGCCTTTTACCAAAGTGGGGGAGCTAGGGGAAGTCATTCATTTAGCAAAAAGTGGAAGGCTAATAGTAAAACTCAATGCGGCAGGAGCCGGGATAAGGGCTGGCGAGCTCCTCGTTGACGGGTCGGGCAAAAGAGTGGGCAAGGTAGTAGAACTGCTAGGGCCGGTGAACGCGCCGTACGCTTCTGTCATTCCGATGACTGACAGGACGGGCAGGATTGTCGGCTCGAAGGTCTTCAGCGGCGGTTTCTCAAAATTTCACGGTCAGAGCAAGGGCTCTGGCCGCCGCACAAGGTCAAGGTAAGAGAAAAAATGAGGTCTGTAGAATATTATATACCGGGTGCCCAGAGTGCAGCACAGCAGCCGAAGCGGTGCCGGCAATTGCCCTTGCAATGAACCACTACATTTCCAAGCTGGCGAACATGGCCAAAATAGATACAAAGGCGGAAAGGCTTCCAATAGACATCGCCCACAAGACTGACGATCCCCCAACCTGCTAGCGGACGGCAGGGCGCCAAATGGCCTCGCTGCTGCCTACTACATTTACCTTGCTTCTAATACCACTGCTTGGCTTCAAGAGATATATACTCCAGCGCTACGTGTCAAGCCTCTCCGGCGACACCGAAGTCACAATAAGGATCAGATGCAAAGAAGACATAATTACTAGCTTCAAGCTGTGATAGTGACAGTCCGGCGGCCTGCACAGCCGCATTCTGCATGTGCCTGGCAGACATGATCCTTTAAAAAGGAGATAAACTATATATAAAAACGAATAATGCTATGCAGAGCTTGCGGGGGCGAGATGATCGGAACCGAGTACTGTTCCGACTGCAACGAAGCAGTGCTGTGGAAATGTAGCAGCTGCGAAAAGGAAAACGACAAGTCGGTCCATACATACCATCCCACAAAATCTGAATCACCAAAGACATCTTATCCTTCTTCTTCTGCTGTTGTCGGGACCCTCGTGGGGATCGTTTCCGGCCTTTACATGTTGGCGTGAATGTAGTAATTATGCTAGATCGTTGCCCTCTTCCTCTTCCTCTTCTCTTCCCTTCCCTTTCTAATTCTCAGGTAGATAGCCGCGCCGACAAACGTAGCGAGTATTGCAAGCAGAAATAAGAACGTGGCCTCGTCCTTGACAGTTCCTTCTGGCAGTATCGCAAGGGCCAGCAGCATGAGAAGCGCTGTGATGGGCATATGCAAAAGACTTTTTTTAATTGTGTACCATAAAATTTTTTGTTTGGTACAGTTTGAATACCTTAACCCGCTCGTGGGGCTTGCGATGTTTATCATTGGCATGTTCGTCATATCATTTGGGTATTTCATTTACGGCATAGTGCCAGTCATAGTCGGCCTCGTTCTCGTGGCGTACTATAGAAAATATCTTTTCAGGCTACTCATGGGGTTCTAGCTGATCATCTTGATTGCCGTCGGCAACACGTCTGCGCCCATGAGAAGCCCAAGCCTGCCTCTCTTGGCATAGCCTTCGGTGAATCTTGCGCTTCCGTCCTGCCTGATCCGGCTGCTTGAAACCAGCAGTGGGACAGGATCGTCACTATGCCCCTTTTTGATGCATGGGGTCGAGTGGTCGCCTGAGACCACTATTGCCGCACTACCTTTCAGCTCCTGCATGAGAGTCCCAAAGAACCTCTTGTCGATGTCTTCGATGTTCTTCTTTTTGCCACACGCGTCGCCATCGTGCCCGAATTCATCAGGACCCTTGATATGGACATAAACCACATTGACCTTGGCAAGACTCCTGGCGGCTACCCTTGCCTTTTCCTCATAGGCGTTGACGTCGCCTCCTTGGAACATGTTCATCTCAAGCACCTTGGAGATGCCGATCTCAACGGGCATGTCAACAATGCAGCCCACTTCGATGCCATGCTTTTTGTTGATAGGTTCGACGCTTGGGTACCTGTTACCCGAGTCACGGGCAAGAATGCAGTTCATTGCCTTTTTACCGGCGGCTATCCTTGCTCTGTTGACAGGGTGGTCGCGCAGCAGCTGCACGACCCGCTCCGTAAACTCGTTCAGCATCTTGGCTGCGGTTCTCGCCTGCTCGGTGTTTTCCTGCGCCTCTGACTTTTGCACGTACATCTCGTCGTCAGCGGTAGCTTTTGCTATGCCCATGCCGTCTACCTTGTCATAGGCAGGGTCGGTGTTGGTAACCTTGTCTGACAGCTTCATCTTGCTGTGCCTTAGCCTTATCACGACGCGGTGGGCAACGGTGGGCTCAAGCGCTAGCGATGCATCCTTGTCGCTGAACCTGATGCCATCGCGCAGCGTCTTGCAGATTGCCTTGGCCTCTTCGCTGCTGATGACCCTGCCAGCGCGCCTGTCGACTATTCTTAACCTGTCGTCTACGGTGGCAAAGTTGCCGCGGAGCGCAAGGTCGCCATGGCGAAAGTCGATGTTGCAGCCGATAGATTCTATCACGCCCCTGCCAACGTAGCTTCCATTCTTGAAACTGTAGCCGAGCATGTTGAAAACTGCAATATCTGATTGCGGCGCAATCCCTTTCCCGACGCTTATGACCCTGCCCATCGCGCCATTCCTTGCGAGCGCGTCAAGGTTGGGAGTAAAAGCTGCTTCAAGCGGCGTCAAATCATTCAACGAAGGATGTGGGAGGTCGCCGATGCCGTCGAGCAAAACGTAAACCATCTTTACGTCTTTCATGGCGACGGAAGTGCCTTCGCTCAATTTATTGTTTATGAGATAAGGTTAGTAGGGTGATTTGATACTTTAAATAAGAAACAAGGTAAGATTCCCAATAACTTGGACAAGATTCACTTCTTCACGGAAGGCGAGGTCGAAAAAGAGTATTACATTGGCAAGGTTACCGTAAACAAGGTATCCGATAGGTTCCAGTCAAAAGACCAAAAGAAGGAGCTCAAGGCTTATTTCGTAACCTTCCATGATGGCGCAAAGACAAGGTTGCATTATCATGACTCTGACCAGATATTGATCGCAACCGAAGGGGAAGGAAACGTCACTATCCTGAAGAAAGTTGAAGAAGGCAAGGACGGCGGCATGTATGAGATGGTCATTGAAGATTCTATCAATTTCAAAGATGGCGAAAGCGTGTTAATCCCGGCTGGCAAGCTGCACTGGCATGGCGGGATAAAAGGCACAAGGGGCAAGTTTTCACACATCGCTTTTTTGAGGAACCGCGCAACCGTCTGGCTATAATTTCATGCGACCCTTCTTCTTCTTCTCTTCCTTGTAATATACAAAGAATTTCCGTAGTCCTCTTGCATACAGCTCGATAATCTTGTCTACCTGGTTTGCTTCATCATCACTTAGCTGGCGCTTGTGCCTCTCCAGCATCAGTCCTTCTACCAAGCCCTTGTAATAGCCTATGTTGTGGCCATAAAGGAAATCATGGACGTGTTCACATTTCCAGACCTGCTTCAATTTCGGCACTCGCTTTTTTGGCACTCTTGGAGCTCGAAGGTCGCTCTCGATTGCGACTTCAACAATATTTCTGATGTCCTTGTCTAGCGGCAACGCCGCCTTATTGTGCAACAGGTAGGCAAAAAGCTTGATGTCATAAGTTGACTCTTTAATAGCAGGCAGGCGCATTGTACGGCATTGGAGCAATGCACCTTTTGCCAGCGCATTGTGATCGACGACGCGGGCGCCAAAACTGAAGATTTTGGCACCACAAGATATGGAAAATACATCTGCGCGCGGTGCATGAAGGCTTTTGAGTTTTCGCTTGGCAATTAGAACATTACATACAGAATGTTTAATTAAAAGCAGTAATAGGATTTTTTAGGCTGAAGTGTGTTTGGGAGATCTGCGCAAAGATTATGTTCTTGACAAATTTGTAGTTGTGCCTGCAGCCGATCAGGCGCAAAGTGAAAAATCCGCTATCGATAGCAAGTGCCCCTACTGCCCAGGCAATGAGTCGATGACAGAGCCTGCAATACTTGCACTGGTAGTAAAAGAGGGAATGCTTCAGCGCCTCTCTGACAGCGAGGACAGCATCATAGACGACTGGTCGGTGAGGGTGTTCCAGAGTACAAACCCCATCGTCGCAACTGGGCCGACTACAAGCTACAGCGACAAGCCGCTTTATAGCGAGCCGGCGTACGGACATCACCAGATAGTGGTGGCGTCGCCGGAGCACGAGCAAAGCCTCTCGCAAATGTCTGTCGAGCAGTGGGCCAATGTGCTTGTCGTCATACAGGACCGTGTAAGGTGGCTGTACACTCAAAAGAGCGTAACCTACGTTTCAATTTATATCAACAGCGGCGTGGAAGCGGGCGCGCAGGTGACGCACCCACACCTCCACATAGTCACGCTTTCCACCATCCCGCCGGTGATAGAAATGGAGGCTGAAGGTTCGCGCAGGTTCATAAACGAGAATGGCAACTGCCCTGCCTGCAACATC
This sequence comes from uncultured Nitrososphaera sp., assembly GCA_946480575.1. The sequence goes on from CAMLKF010000040.1 coordinate 9,812, forward strand.
ATCGAAGTAGAGAAAAGTGGCCCGCGTCAGATTCTTGCCACTGACAGCTTCCTGTCGTTCTGCCCTTGGGCGTCAACCTACCCCTATGAATTCTGGATCTACCCAGAGAAGCACATCACTTCCTTTTCAAAAATTACGCAAAAAGAGATAAACGGTCTTGCCCTGATGCTGAGGGCAACGCTCGGTGGTATGTCCAAGGCACTCAAAGGCGCGCCCTTTAATCTCGCGTTCCATCTGTCGCCAGAGAAAAAAAACAGCCGACAGATCCACTGGCACATCGAGGTGTACCCACGTCTGAACACGTGGTCAGGCCTTGAGCGGGGCTTTGGTGTCTACGTCAATAATGTCAGGCCGGAAAAATCTGCTGAGATACTGGGCTCGGCGTGTCGAAAGGAGCTTGCCGGGCTAGTTGGCATCACCTGATGACCACATGATTTAATATCACCAGAATGTAGAAAATACATCAGGACAAGTATATATTATGAATCTAAAGTTAGAGACGTGGACCGCACTTGCAACAGTTGGACTGTCGGTCATGTTTGTCGCCCTCTTACTCTCATTCTACAACTTTCTCATAGGCCCTGAAGGCGAAGGCCCGCAGCGGGTGGTCGAGCCAGGTAGCCTTCTGCTACAGCTTGTCTTTATTTCGGCCGCCCCGTGCCTTGTGCTGGCAGGCGTTGTCTTTGGCATGTCAATGTCTTTTGGCACTAAGCCCGGCGGGATATTGCTGGTAATAGCAGGCATCATAATGATGGCGGGCGCGGCTGTTGGGACCACTATGGTGCCGCTGATCCAACACCAGTACATAGTAGGTGGCGTGGGAGTTGCGCCATACATCTTTATATCTGGCGGCGCCGGTGTGACGGCAGTAGGCGGATACTTGCTTGCAATATCTGGCAGAAGCAAGCGCTATAGCAGCCTGGATGATCTCCGTTGAATGGCAAGAATGGCGAAGAGGAACTCGACGTATCGAGAAGCTTGCTCCCGATCAGGGTTTCCGGCAACCTCTCATCTGTCTTTGACAAGGCGCGCCGCCAGGACAGCCCGATACTTGCCATAGTGACTGGCACTAAGCCAGACTTTTACAAGCAGGCGCCGCTTGTGCTCGAAGCCGCCGAAGAAAAACTGCCCGTATTTGTAATCAACACCGGCCAGCACTTTGACGAGGTGCTGGGCTTTGGCATCGAGGAGTTTAATCTGCAGGAGTACGTCGGCTGCAACCTTCAGATAAGGGGCGACTTGATGGAGAAAGCAAGTGAGCTGATAATCAAGTTTGGATATTTCGGACGTCATTGCCGCAAGCAGTTTGGCAGCGAGTCGCTCCTGCCTATAGTGCACGGAGACACGCTTGTGGCCGGCATGGCGCCGCTTGCATGGGTCTTTGGGATGGGCAAGAAGGTAGGACAGAACGAGGCAGGGTTAAGGTCAATGAGCCCCGAAGCTATCAAGCGTCTGAATGCTGGCAAAGAGCCGACAAAAACCGGCGTACAAAAGTTTGTGAGCAGCCAATTCGACGGCAGGTGGTTTCTGGCAAGAGAAGAGCCTTTCCCTGAGCAGATAGACACATGGATATGCTCCGCTGGCACGCAGTTCTTTTTTGCACCTACGCAATTGAACAAGGACAATCTTGCGCGCGAAGGATATCCAGAGAATTTTGTCTACGTCGTTGGCAACTCGGTGGTCGATGCAATACACCAAAAGAGGAAGGAAAAGTCGCGCCAGAGCGTGTTTGACTTGCACCCGCGGCTGGAAAGCGGCGAGTGGATAAGGATGGACATACACAGGCGGGAAAACCTGACGCGCAGGCGCTTTTTGTCGATAATTGGCGGGCTTGTGGAGCTTATCAAAAACACTGACGAAAAGGTGGTCCTTGTGATGCTCAATGCAATGGCTGCGGCGCTCAAGGAGTACGATCTTGAAACCAAACTGCAAAAGCTGGCAGATCAGCACCCTGACAGGTTCGTAATAACACCACTATGGAAAGAGTACGCCAACGTGATCGAATTCCTTGACAGCGGCCACTGCTGGGCAGAAATGACTGACTCAGGCTCAATGCAGGAGGAACTGCTCTACTTTCCAAAGGTCATGTCTCTGACTGTCAGGCTCAACACCGACAGGCCTGAAACCATATTTTATGCAAGGAGCAATGTGCTGCTCCCACCGCTTAGCCCCGCCTGGATAGTCTCTATGGTAAAAGAAGCGCACAGCAAAGAAAGCGCCCTGGGCATGCAGCTTGCCCACAAAAAGCAGATCTACGGCAGGCCAGGCCAAGTCTCAAGGAACATCATCAGAATAATCAAGAAGGAGTTCGAGAACGGCGACACAAATTTTTACCCCTGGCTCCACCAGAGGCTCGGGCTCTGGAAGGAAAAGCAGGTACTTGGCTACATGTAGTAGCTAGCTGGCTAGACTGAAAACCTGCCCTTGCGGACGCCGCCGCGCATTCGATCGCCTGCGGTCATGGCAAAAATGTCGCGCATCATCTGCTCATAGGATTTGCTCATCGTCTGGCCGCGCCTTGACATCATTTTTTTTTGAGTCTCTATGGCCGAAGCAAGCTCCAGCTCCGCGTTTCTGGCACCTATGCTGTCGCCATAGATTGTAAAGCTAGGCACATCCTCTGTAACAAGACCGTGCAAGTGAGAGGAGACGCCGATTTGCCTGCCGCTGTAGACGAGCGTGCCTATTGAAGTCTTGCACATATCCGCAAAGAACGACCCGACCTTGTTCTGGCCGGTGTCGACGACCTTACCACTGCCGCCAGGGACGGTCATCTTGATATTTCCATAAGTCATTTTGAGGTCAGAAGTCGTGGTCATGGCACCGATATTGACCCACTCGCCTATATACGAGCGGCCGACAAAGCCGGCATGGGCCTTGTTGGAGTGATCTGAAATTATGGAATGCTCTATTTCGCCGGCTACCCTGCAATTGTAGCCGATGTAGCTTGCCTCTATAATTGTGAACTGCTTTACCTGCGTTCTAGCGCCAATGTACGCCGGGCCGGCTATCCTGCTTGGGGCTACCTGCGCTTCTGGGCCGACATACACACTTCCATTTCTAGTGTCAAGCACTGTCCCCTCCTCTACCTCTGCGTCCTGGTCAATTACAGCGCTGCCGCTGCCAACGACCTTGACTCCTGTGCTCACAGTGTCGCCTTTTTGTCTCATATCGGCAACCTGCATGCCAAGCGAGTTCTCAATGATCCTGATTATGTCCCATGGATCGGAAAGGAGACCTTGGTGCGCGTCCTGCGTTTCCAGCTTTGTCGACTTGTCGACATCGAATTTCTTGACGTTGATTTTCTTGCCGGCGGCGACCCAGTCCTGAAGATATTCGATGCCTTTTCTGGCAAGCCTCGCGACAAGGAGCCGGCCGCCAGCGGTTACGGCAAACGTATGGCTGATGCCTAGCAGGCGATCTAGGTATAGTGCGCCGGGGTGAAGAAGGCCGTTAACAAAAACAGTGTCGCTGTCGATCATGCTTGAGTTGACCTTGCACTGAGGGTGCCGCTCATTCGTGACGCCTGCAAGGTATTCCCGTGTCAGCAGCATCTCAGGTAGTTGCTTGTATTCTTCGAAAAAGCTCCTTGCCCCTGCCTTGACATCAAACGTTGCCTTCGTGAGCGTGATTGGAGCAAAATTCTGCCAGTGAGAATCCTCGAACAGGGCTATTCCTGACATCTAGATCCTGCCCAGCCTGCTTGCGTACTGCTTGTATGCATCAAGGTACGATTTTTTGTCACCAATGTCAATAAACCCTGTGTCTATCCTGAACCCCTTTACAGTCTTTTTTTGCTCAAGCGCCTTTCTTACCGCGTCGTCCATGCCAAACGACCCTGACTTGGGAATCAGCTTCAGAAACTCCGGTTCCATGACATAGCAGCCGATGTTGATAAGGCCGCTTATCTCCGGCTTTTCCCTCCATGCAGTGACCTTGTCCTGCCCGTTCATATCGATAAAGCCGTACTTTAGCTTCGTCGAGTACGCTAGGAGGGCCATGGAAACAAATGCTTTCGACTCCATGTGCTCCCTTATCATTTTGCGCAGGTTAAACTTGTAAACGGAATCGCCGTACACACAAACAAATGGCTCATCAAGCAACTTTTCGGCAGTCTTGAGCTGGCCCGCTGTTGCAACCGGCCTCTCTGAGCGCGCGTACTCTATCTCGACTCCAAAGCGCGCACCGTCCTCAAAATAGTCCTCAATTGTCCTGTGTAAGTAGCTGACGCATACCACTATGTTGTCGATGCCGCCGGCGTTCTTTACCCACTCGATGATATATTCAAGAAGCGGCTTGTTGCCGAGTGGGAGCATCGGCTTTGGGATAAAGAACGTGTAGGGCTGCAATCTCGTGCCAAGCCCTCCTGCCAGAATTACAGCCTTCATTTTTTCTTGTCTTGTCTACTTTCATGCCTCTGCTATATATATAAAAGGTAGAACGATTCAAGTTCGTTAATAATTTTTCAGTATGCTTTTAATCTTCTCTACGACTTCCGCCGGCGTCCTGCCAAAGACAGTTATCATGGGCTCTTTGCCTAAGTCGCCGGTGTGGTAAATGATGTCCGCCTGAGAGTTCTTTGACAGTGCATAGAACGTTCCCCAAGTGACACTGGAGCCTTCTTTTTTCTTGATTTTTGTAGGCTCCTTGCTTCTGTCGTATTTTGCAACTTTGAAAAGCGACCTGCACACCTGCAACAGCTTTTCGTCAAACCTGATATTGACGGCTGACCGAAAAGCAGGGTTGACGCTCATGTAGGAAACTACAGCCGATGCAACATGCTTTGAAGCCCCAAACTCTATAAATGACGCAGGAACTGCAGTGTTGCCTACCTTGACAATCCTGCCGCGGATGCCTGCAACGTCTGAAATTTTGGCTGCATCAGGTAATGCGTGAACAAAATTTGTCTGGGTCTCCGGTATCAGCCTGTAAAAACCTTCAAGGATCTGGATCTGGTCGACTGCCTGCTGGAGCTCAGCCATTGTGCGATAGCGGCTGGCATCGCGGTAAATAACAGAGAGAGGGCTTGTAATTGGAAGGCCTTTGCCGACAGTAACTGCATTTTTGATTGCAACATGGACGTACTCGTTTGCCATCCTGCAGGCATCTGTCAGCTTCATTCCTCTGGCAAGGTATGCCGTGACGGCAGATGAAAAGTTGCATCCTGAGCCGTGGCTTTCTTTTATTTTTTTTACTCTTATGTTCGTGATCTTTGTCAGACTGCCTTTTCTATCGAGAAGCATGTCTGTAACAGTATCGAGTCCAGAATGGCCGCCCTTTACGATTACGTTTGCTGCTCCGAGTCTTCTGATCTTTCTTGCAGCTTCTATGCTGTCATCTCCTGTCCTTATCTTGATGCCTGCAAGTTTCTCAGATTCCATCCTGTTTGGCGTAATCAGAGTGCATATTGGCACCAGCTTCGAGACCAATGAGTCGTAGGCGTCGTCACGCAGGAGCTTGGCGCCGGTGCCGGCCGCAAGAATTGGGTCAAGCACCACTGGAACTTTTGATCCCTTGAGCGATCGATAGATGGAATCTATTATTTGCCTATTATAGACCATGCCTATCTTGATTGCATTTGGAGGGATGTCTGACATGACAGACCTGATCTGCTCTTCTATCATCGCAGGGGAAACTTCGAATATCTGCGCGACCTTTCTAGTGTTCTGTGCAGTAATAGCTGTTATTGCAGTACACCCATACACTCCAAGAGCAGAAAATGTCTTTAGGTCAGCCTGTATGCCTGCCCCTGCTCCAGAATCGCTTCCTGCTATAGATAGCGCGACCTTCAATGCAAATTTATGAGAAAAGTGACTGGCTTTTCAGTCTATCGTTTTCATAAAACATGGTTACAGAGACAAACGCGCTTGCTGCAGCATGCACACTTTTGGCTACCTGAAACAAATTCGCAATGTTTGTTATGAGTTTCACAGAATACTGTCCTGCGCTCCATCTCTTCAATTACCTGCTGCTGTCGCATACCTGCATTAGCTCGGCTCATTGGTTAATCTAACATGCAAGCTAATTTAGAGCGACAAGCTAATTTTGTTTTCACCCAGCCGAAGAACAAGAAGGCAGCCGCTGGATCAAGAGGCAATAGCATCAAAGACCGCTATAAACTCATATAGACAAATGGTCAAAAATACGTATAGCCTTTATACATTTGCATTGCTGGCGTCACTATACCTCTAGTAGCCAGATTGGCCGCAGGGGCCGTTCTCGTAATCCCTTTTACAGCTTTTCTAAATTTGGCTACTAATTCTCAGCAACTGGATGGCGTTTTTGCATCTACTTGTCTAAATAGAGCTTAGGCATTGCATAACCACTGACACAATTGCTTGGGTGCAACGACTATAGTTATTATAGCCAGAGACCTGCCGATCTACATAAACAAAGTGAGAACAACATGGCTTTGATGCTGGCTGACGCTGCGTGCAATAGATTATTAATATCGCTTCTTGTGTAGGGGCTTGGTAGTGCTCAAAACTCCGGAATGGGGCATCAAGCCGGTGCCACACAACCACAGGCAGCTCAGGGGGCTGGACTATTTCATCCTCTGGTCGAGCCTTGGAGTCGGCCTGCTGGTCCTGTCCGCTGGCTCGCTCCTCTCTGCAGCCAGCTTTACCGACGCGGTGCTTGCCATCGTTGTAGGGTCGGCTGCGGGCTCGATACTGTTGGCTCTTGCAGGCAAGATAGGAAGCGACCACGGGATACCGTCGCTTGTCACGATGAGGTCATCCTTTGGCACCTTGGGCTCTTACCTGCCAGCCATGCTAAATGTAATGCAGCTCGTAGGCTGGACTACTTTTGAGATCATGATAATGGCCCGGGCTGCAGAGATGCTCGCAGGCAGCATGGTGCCGTATTACGCATGGGCCGCGATATTTGGCGCGCTTGTGGCGTTGCTTGGTATCGCTGGACCTCTGAATGTGGCAAGACAGTGGCTCGGCAAGTTTGCAGTGTGGATAGCTTATGGGACATCTGTGATAATCATCATAAATCTGCTAAGCTCGGCCAACATTTTGGAACTAGTGTCGTCACAAGGAAGCGGCATGTCGTTCTTTTCTGCGCTTGATCTCGTGATAGCAATGCCTGTTTCTTGGATGCCTCTTGTCGCAGACTATAACCGGTTTGCCCGGAAAAGCAAGAGCGCGCTGTGGGGCACATTCATTGGGTTTACGATGACAAACATCCTGTTCTACTTTGCGGGCGTAATGCTTGGCACTTCT
>CAMLKF010000041.1 GCA_946480575.1 uncultured Nitrososphaera sp.
TGGCGATAGGGAGCGCATTGACAGGGGCGCGCTCTGCTACTGCAACGTCGGGCCCGGGTTTTTCATTGATGGCCGAAGCGCTTGGTTGGGCAGGCATAAACGAAGTGCCCGTCGTGATATCGCTTTACCAGCGCACCGGCCCATCGACTGGCCTGCCGACAAGGCACGAACAGGGTGACCTCAACTTTGCAATAAACGCCGGTCACGGGGAGTTCCCAAGGATAGTGCTTGCCTCCGGCGACATCGTCGAGAGCTTTTACGACACCGTCAAGGCGTTCAACTTTGCCGAGCGCTACCAGATGCCCGTGATACACATGCTTGACAAGGCGATAGCAAATAGCGTCACAACCTGCAAGAATTTTGACCTGAACAAGATAGTCATTGAAAGAGGCTCGCTTGTAAGCAAGGTCACAGAGGCCGACAAGGGCGCTGCCGGCAACTATTTGCGCTTCAAATTGTCAGACAACCCGATAAGCCCTAGGGTCGTGCTTGGAACAAAGGATGCAATATTCTGGAACACGGGCGACGAGCACACTGAGGAGGGGCACATCACCGAAGATCCTGAGGTGAGGATGAAAATGATGGACAAGAGGATGGACAAGCTGGAGGTTGCGCTAAAAGAGATCCCTGAACAAGACAAGGCAGTGGCGTACGGCAGCGGCGATACTGTCATCATAAGCTGGGGCTCGACAAAGGGCGCGATACTGGACACAATGGACAAGCTGGCAGGCGAAGGAACAAAAGTGAAATTTATTCAGGTCAGGCTCATGAACCCGTTCCCGTCGGAACTTGTGACGTCAATGCTGCAGGGCGCAAAGAAAGTTATTGACATTGAAATGAACTACTCGGGCCAGCTAGGCTCGCTCATGAGGCAACATACGGGCCGCGAATACGATTACCAGATAGTAAAATACAATGGCAGGCCGATGTCACTCGACGAGGTTTATAATGCCGTAAAGAGAATAATGATAAATGGAGATGCTTCAAGGAGGCAGGTGTTAAGAAGTGGCGCTTAAACTGGCGGACTACAAGACAGACGTCCATAACGACTGGTGCCCTGGATGCGGCGATTTCGGAATATTGAACGCGATCCAGATGGCGCTGGCAGACATGCAGGTGCCGTCGCACAGGGCGACTATATTCTCCGGCATCGGGTGCTCGGGCAAGACTCCCCACTTTATAAAGACCTACGGCATCCATACTTTGCACGGCAGGGTATTGCCTTTTGCTCAGGGGGCAAAACTGGCAAACCCCGAGCTTGAGGTGCTCGCGGTAGGCGGCGACGGCGACGGTCTAGGGATTGGCGCAGGCCACTTTGTGAGTGCCGGCCGCAGAAACGTCGACATGGTCTACATCATATTCAACAACGCAGTATACGGGCTGACCAAGGGGCAGGCTTCGCCCACGCTCAAGCTGGGCATGAAGACAAAGTCGCTTCCGCAGCCAAACGTAAATAATTCAGTCAACCCAATAGCGCTTGCGCTTGTTTCCGGCTTTACGTTCCTTGCTCGCGGCTACTCGTACGACGTCCGCCACCTGAAGGACCTGATAAAGAAGGCGGTGGCTCACAAGGGCCTTGCATTCATTGACGTTTTGCAGCCGTGCCCGACGTACAACGACATCAACACAAAAGAATGGTTCCAAGGGCTTGACAACATCAATCCAGAGACTGGCAGGGCAATGCCTCGCACGTACAAGCTCGAAGAGACCGGCTACGACGGCGTAGTGCGTGACCCGTCAGAGCTGAACGCCAAGATGGCGCAAGTGGTGGAAAAGTCAAACGAGTGGGGCGACAAGATACCAATCGGCGTGTTCTACCAGAACGAGCACGTGCCCACCTATCAGGAAAGGATAACAGCAAGGATACCAAACTACATGGAAAGCGCGCCAGCGATTCAGCAGATTGCAGATACAAATGGCAAGCCAATAACAACCATCGACAGGCTGCTGGGCGACCTTAAGGTAGACAAGTAAGAGCGGGCCCGAAGGGCTTCGATCCCTTGACCTGCGGTTCTCTTCACGTAAGTGCGCGAAGGTTCCGAAGACCGCCGCGATATCCTGACTACGCTACGGGCCCCAGCAATTTGAACAAGCCAGTCCTATATCAAACAAACTAGCTAACTAGCGAAAGGGTAAAGAACCCCATTGCACTATCCAATAATACAGGATGCTTCTGGCATCACTGCGGCAGATCTTTTGCGACCACAAGGAGTCGTTTGCCTATCGCAAGTACGGAAACCTTGATTTCATAGAGTTCAGCAGCTGCAAAAAGTGCGGCAAGATGCTCGGGCACTTTCAGGGTTTTGATGAGGACATGAGAGGCTAGCATATGCGCATAAACCATCTTCACCTTCTAATAATCATCTGGTGGATAGGTGCTGCTGTTGCTGCCCTCGCGCTCTTTGTCCCAGTATACTCGCAATACCTGATTGTGGGCGCGGCAGGCTGGGTGACGATGTGCGCGGCCACTGGGCTTATCATATACGAGATAAAGAGGATAAAGGCAGAGGACAGGAAAAAAGAGCTGACGGAAAAAGGCTAGCCTTTGCCGCCCTGTTCCTCTATTACTACAAGCGTGACGGTTGACGTAATCCCGGGAACCTTGCGGATCTTGTTTGTTATCGTGTGGTTCATAGCCTCGGTGTTCTCTGCCTTGACCTTGACGAATATGTCGTGAACGCCGTAGGTTCCTCGCACCTCTCTGACGTCGGACAGCTTGGCAATTTCATTTATTATCTTCTCCTCCGAGCCGAGCGTGCAGTTCACGAGAATGTATGCAGTTGGCATATACCTGCTGAAGATATGAGTAAGTATTTAGTCTTTGCTACCTCTTAGTCACGTCTCGCCTGTCAGGCGCGATATAGTGCTCTGTCAGCTTTTTTTCATAGCACTGGCTGCAAAGCATGCCGGAAATGTTCCATTTCTCCATCGGTCTGTACTTGAACGTCATGTCATTGCCGCACAGTGTGCATTTCGAGGGAGTGTCGCTCATCTTTTGTTGCCTGCTCTTCTTCTCTGCGTGTAAAAATAATGCCTGAAATAAAAGTTATTCTAGGTCTTTAGTAGTGTAGAGCGAGTGCGTCATGCAAAAGCGGCAAAAATGAGCGCAAACCTAGCGTCCTCGCTAATGATGTCTGCTGATATTTCTTGCCTGCTCGTGTCCACTACTGGAACAAGGAATTTCCTCCCGCAGCTCTTGCAGGCGACCGACTTTTGGGCCACGAGCAAGCTACTGCAGCCTGCAATATGATTCTTGAACTAGAAGGAATTATAAAGGGAAAATGGATAGCCGAGTAGCGATATAATGATAAAACCAGGCACAATCGCTTTTCCAGTAATTCTTGCCTTGGGTGCAATCACCGGCTACCTGACATACACATACTTTGGCGCGGTCACACCGCAAGAAGGGACAGTAGTGTCGCCGTACCGTGAGGAACTTTCTGCCGCATCCGGCTCTAACGATAATAATAACAGCACAGGTGGAGGCAAGCAGATCGACGAGTCGCAATTCTCCGAGGTAATGAACATTAAGATACTGGAAGGGTCGTCGGTGCAGGGAAGCCCAGATTATGACCCGGACGCAGCGACTGCAAGCTCGGACGCCTTGATAACGTGGGTGAACGAGGACACCACGCTCCATACCGCTACAAGCGGCACGGGACCTGACGACGCCGAGTCGGGACAGCTCTTCGACAGCGGGTTTCTAAATCAGGGGCAAAAATACTCTGTTCCAGCGGCAGACGTTGGCACAGGAGAGCACGCATACCACTGCCAAGTCCACCCATACATGGTCTCGACAATAACTGTAGAATAGCCGCCTGCTCTCAAGTTCTATTGCAAAAACAGGAGTTCTAACCTGATGTTGCACATCGGGAGTTTCCGTTGCAACACAAAATTCATGACATACTGACAGAGTACAAGAGTTCAACTGACTATTTAATGACAAAGATAGTTGTTGTTGGATCAGGTGAGGGCATTGAATTAGAAATACTTCAACTATAATCCAAGCATGTCAATCAAGCTAATTCAAAGGCTCCAATGGAAATTTCACCAGCTTTGAGTATCGCCAGCATTCTTGAAAAGCCAGTATCATCAGGCCGATTAAATCAAATAGTTTCAAAGTACGTGTGTACCGATTGTAGCGAAATAATCGAAGTATTCTATCAATCAACTTATTTAACAAAGTCGATATTCCCACGCTGAAAACGAAGACTCCAGACTTTGCAGCAGAACTTAGCGTCAGAATAAAATCCGTGTATCGAAGAAGAAGTGGGCTCCGCCGATGCATTCGGGTTTGCCGTAGCAGCAACTTAAGACTCAACCACCGCGCTGCAATGCAAACAACCGTGCTGCAACACTAGAAGAAGGCAATCGAATACACAACAGCACTTGAAATCCTAATACTTATATTAAGTTCAGGTAAAAAAGCGTTATATGTCATTTTTAGAAGTAAAGGACCTGCGCGTCAACATCGACGGCAAGGAGATATTATCAGGTCTCAATCTCAATATCAACAAGGGCGAGGTCCACGCCATCATGGGGCCAAACGGCTCTGGCAAGAGCACTCTTGCCAACGCCATAATGGGCCACCCAAAATATACCATTGAATCAGGTGACATTCTGGTCAAGGGCGAGAGCATTGTCAAACTCCCGACTGATCTGAGGGCAAGGAAGGGCCTTTTCTTGGGTTTCCAGTATCCTACTGAAATCTCGGGCGTCGGCTACAGCCACTTTTTGAGAAACGCTTACAACACGCTCAACAAGTCTTTGGGAGAAGAGCAGAACCGCGAGGTCTTCCTTACTGTCAGGGAATTCCACGAGTACGTAAAGAAGAACCTCGACGCAGTGGGGCTCGACCCGTCATTTCTGAGCCGCTATCTAAACGAGGGATTTTCGGGCGGAGAGAAAAAGCGCTCGGAAGTAATGCAGATGCTAGTTCTCAAGCCCAACATTGCAATCCTTGACGAGCCGGACTCAGGTCTCGACATCGATGCAGTCAAGGCAGTCGCCGAGGCGATAAACAAGCTGATAGCAACCGGCGCCGGTGTCGTGGTAATCACGCACTATGCCAGGATCCTGCGCTATCTCAACAAGCTCGACTACGTGCACGTGGTTTCAAAGGGCAAGGTCATCAAGTCGGGCGGCAAGGAGCTGGCTGAGGAGCTGGAAGCCAAGGGCTACGGTTGGCTGGGAATCGAAGAAGACAAGTAAAAATAGGGTTTAGGCAGCTTCAATCGGATGATGGCAGCAGAAGCACCGGCGGACAAGCCACACGCCACCACCTTTCTCAACTTTTCATTCTTTAAAGTAGACCCAAAGTGGCGCTGGCTCAACGAGATCGGCAAGGAAGAGGCTGCCAAGGAATTTGCAAACCTTGTCGAAGTGGCAAACACAAAGATGAAGGTGCGCACCTACTCGACGCTGGGCTTGAGAGAAGACGCCGATATTATGATCTGGATGATCTCTGACACCATTGAAAAGACTCAGGTAATGACCTCGAAAATCTACACGACGGTTCTTGGAAAGTACTTCACGCCGTCGTACGTTTTCCTGTCGGCGGCAAGGCCGTCTGTCTATTCGTCAAAGGTGACTCCCGGCTTTATGGCTGACGAGCAGCCGATGAAATACTGCATCGTCTACCCATTCGTAAAGTCAAGAGAATGGTATCTCCTGCCTTTTGAAGAGCGCAAAAAGATGATGGAGGAGCACATTGCTGTTGGGCGTAAGTTCCCGCAGGTGCGCCTGAACACCACATACTCGTTTGGCATCGACGATCAGGATTTCATGCTGGCATTTGAAACCGCTGACCTGATAGCATTTCAGGAACTGATAATGCAGCTGCGCGAAACTAAGGTCAGCAAGTATGTAGTGATGGATACTCCCATGATTGTCTGCGTTTATAAGGGAGTCGAGGACATCATTAAAAGTCTGGGATAGTATGCAGGCGCTCAAGGAATGGGCCGTCGTCTGCAGGGCCCTTGAAGAAGGCCGGCAGGTCATGCTCCTGCGCAAAGGCGGCATATTAGAATACCGCCAAGGCTTTGAAGTCAGGCACAAAAAATTCTTGCTCTTTCCAACTTTTGAGCACCAGTCAAAGGATCATCTGCAGCCGGACTATGCTCCTCAACTTGATGAGGTTTTGAAAGGCGCCCCTGCCGCAGGTACTAACAGGATGACCGGCTACGCCGAGGTCAGAGAAGTCAGGGAGGTAACCGACGGATCGCTGCTCAAGAAGCTGGAAAAATACCATGTGTGGAACGAAAGCTATGTTAATGCGAGGATGGACTACAACCCCAAGAAGCCAATGAGCGTGATATTGTTGCGTGTTTTCAAGCTCGACCAGCCAATAACGGTTGACACAAAGCCAGAATGGGCCGGCTGCAAGTCGTGGATTCCGCTTGACATCGACGATGCCCGCAGCGGCAAGCCTGCACTGGATGATTCGCAATTTGAAAAGGTCGCCTCTGAAGTCAGAGGGGTGCTTTCAATAGCAGCATGAAATACAGAAAACTTGGCAAGAGCGGTATAAAGGTGAGCGAGATAGGGTTTGGCGCTTGGACAATCGGGCTTGACTGGTGGGGTAAAAAGATCGACGACGACGAAGCGATAAGGATGTTAAAGCGCGCCTACGACCTTGGGATCAACTTTTACGAAACAGCCGACATGTATGGCAAGGGCAAGAGCGAAAAGCTGATCGCGCAGGCGTTTAAGGACATGCGCGACGAAGTTATCTATTCGACGAAATGGGGCTATGACATGTACAACGCCGAGCAGGTCGGGCACAGCGAACTCCCGCAAAAGCACGACACAGAATTTTTGCAGTTTGCGCTTGAGCAGAGCCTTAATCGCTTGCAGACTGATTACATTGACATCTACAGCCTCCACAACCCCAAGATGGACGCTATCAGGAACGACACGCTATTTGCAGCGCTTGACGACCTTGTGAAAAAGGGCACGATAAAGAGCCACGGCGCGGCGCTTGGGCCGGCGATAGGCTGGAAGGACGAGGGTCTCAAAGCGATCAGGAGCCGCGACATCTCCTGTCTCCAGACAGTCTATAACATTCTTGAGCAGGACCCGGGGCGCGACTTTGTAAGGGAGGCCGAGCGCCACAATGTCGGGATAATGGTGAGAGTGCCCGACGCATCAGGCCTGCTGACTGGCAAGGTCACTGCGGAGGCGAAATTTGACAAGAACGATCACCGTAGCTTCAGAAAGAAGGAATTCATCCAAGAAGCGATGAAAAAGATAGAGAACATAAAGCCAATCGCAAATAGCAAGGGGTGGAACATTACCGAGCTTGCAATCAAGTTCATACTATCGCAAAAGCAGATTTCAGTCGTGCTGCCGACTATGGTAAGCATCGAAGAGATCGAGATGTTTGCATCGCTCTCTGATGGCGAGTACCTCAACTCCGCAGAATCAGCTAAAGTCGAAGAGATGTACGAAAAGAACTTTTACGTCCAAACCGTGGCCAAATGAGCGCAACTGAAGACCTGCTACAAGATCACTTTTTCATTCGCAGGCTGCAGACAATCATTGAAAAGTGCTATGCGTACCTGAACGAAAGCAGGGACGTGCCTGTCGGGGATATCATCAAAATAGCAGACATTGTAGAGCAATTCGTCGACCAGTTCCACCACAACAAAGAAGAGAGCGGCTACTTCCCGGAGGCAGAGAACAGAGAAGAGGATCGCTTTTCTGAAGAGATCCGGAAATTTGTGATAGAGCACGAATTTGGCAGGAGGATCGCAAAAAGGATCAGGATCCACCTTGAAGAGTACCTGCAGGGCAAAGATGGAAAAGAGCCGCTTGCCCGCTACCTAAAGACGTATTCTGTCTTTATACAGGATCTCACACTTCAAAAGAGCACAGGCTCTTCACAGACGTTAAAGAAAGACGATTGTTGTCGAACGAGGAAGAAAGGACACTGAAGCGGGAATTTGAGCGCATGAGGCACGAATGCATGCGCAAAAGCAGCGGCAACCTCGTCGAAATGCTGGCGCAGCTAGTAGAAAGCGCCGAGTGGGCACACCCTAGCTAGACGAAATACTTTACGCGCTCTTTCTTGAACTCGCGCAAACTGAATAGTATCTGGTAGTCCTTAATGCCTATCGTTTCTGACATTTTGGCAGCCATCTTCTCTGCTGCTTGCAGAGTGCGGGCGTGCACCATGCTGAACAGGTTGAAGCGCCAGTCCTGGTAAATGGGCCTGCGGTAGCAGTGGCTCACCTGCGGAAATGCGGCCAGCTTGAAGCCAACTTCGTCTATCCTGTCTTCAGGCACATTCCACACCACCATGCCGTTAGCGACAAAGCCGACGTCGCGGTGGCGCAGTATGGCAGCAAAGCGCCTCATGATGCCGATGCATTCATATTCCTTGGCCTTGGCGAACAGCTCTGCCGTTGCTATCCCTAAGTTATCGGCAAGCTCTTTAAAGGGCTCCGGTACCACTTGCAGATCTTTTTGGAGCTCGCGGATGAATTCCTTGTCGCGTTCGGTTATCTGCATCTTTTCGGGATTCAGGTGCCTGACCTCGTCGGTCGGCTTGGGCTTATCGGCATCATCGTTGACCATGTCAAGCTTCACACCTATCTTGTAGAGCTTGAGCGTCGGAAGAACGCGATACTTTACCACTCCGTCAAGCGCGGCCATCCTATCAAGGTCCTTCTTCATGTCAGAACCAGGCGGCACTGCAAGCGTGAACCACATGTTGTATTCGTGGTTGCGCTCGTAGTTGTGGCTGACGCCAGGGTGCTCGTTTACCTTCATGGAGACACGCTCAAGCCTGTCAGGCCTGACTGCAAATGCGACCAGCGCGCTCTTGTACCCAAGCCGCCTTGTGTCGAAAATTGCGTTAATCTGGCGGATGAGGCCCATCTCCTTCATGGCAGCCACTCTGCGCATGACCTCCCCTTCAGAAATGCCGTGCCTCCTAGCGATTTCAAGATATGGCCTGTCGGCGAGAGGAAAAACCCACTGGATCTCATTTAACAGCTTTTTGTCGACGGCATCAAGCTGCTGGTTTGCCTGCATCAGAACGGGACAAAGTTGTCGCTAATCTATTAAAAACCTACCTATCTTTTCTTGCGTGCCCCTGCGATTCATATGCACACGCGCGTGCGTGCGTTTGTGCGTTTCCAGTAGAACAGCAATGCCGATATTACATAGTGGATATAAAAGAATTTTAATCCGCTTCCAATGCGGCAGAACCCGCCCCGCGCGCGTGAAAACTTTAATCGTCGAATGACCATGATCTATTATTGGCGCTTGGCCTGGACGACTTTGTGTGGCTCGCCTCAGTAGCGGCGCTCTCCATAGGTACGACCTTTCTGTTGCTGTACCTTTTGGGGTTCAGGCCCGGGTCGCGGTCCAAGGCAACGACGGACTGACCACTCCCTCCCCTAGAGGTGCTTGCCTGGTTATAAGGCGGGCATTGCTTGGTGCTGTTGCCTGTAGGGCGCCACCGCCAACATTGTCGCTTTCCGTTTGCCCCCCAATCGAGCTCTACAGGCGCTCCCCTCACTCTCTTCTTACGTCGCGCCTAGGTCTTTATCTTTTTGTACATGTCGAGGAATTCCTTTCCCTTCTCAGCGGTTGTGTTGTAGGTCTTTCGCTTCTTGTCAAGTTCCAAGAGCTCCCTTTCCAGCATAAGCGAAATGTACCCCGTGCAAGGCCGGTACGACATGCGCGTGGAACATTATCTTTGAAATTCGACCCTTCAAGCGCGCCTGCGGCACAGCAGCCGCAATCATGTCTGTCCGTGACTTGTGTTTTTTTGCATGATTACTTTTCTAGTTGAATGCTTTGTTCAAGATTATTATTGTTAAGATTGAATTATTATATGCTTGCAAAAGTAAGTCCTACTTCTTCGCTTTCCAAAGATGGTGCAGATTTGATAAGAAAAAGAGCATGCGTCTACGCGCCGAGCCGTTACCGTCCTCCTCCTCCTCCTTCTTCTTCCTCCTCCTCCTCGTACCTAAACATGATCAGCGAGCCAGGGGTCCACAGTTCGGTGGTCGCGCCACCCTCGATGTTCTGTGCTGGACCAAACGAGTCAGTTATCACATAGATGGTGCGGCCGTCTGGTCCGAACGCAAGGTCGCGGTAGCGGTTCTCAGAGCGGAAGAGTTCCACTGGGTCCTCCGCAAGTGCAGTGCCATTCTCGTTCAGTATGAGATGGAAGATCCTGCCGGCCTTCAGAGTCGTCATCAGGAAGGTGCCATTCCAGCCTGGGATCACGTCTGATGTATAGAGGCGCAAGCCTGAAGGTGCTACAGTCGGATTGCAGATGTAGGCTATCTCGCCGCAGTCATGGTCTGTAAAGTTGTAGTCGTTTCTGACGGTGTAGAAAGTGGCGATCGGCTCTACAAAGTTCCCAGCCTCAAACTCACTCTCATTCATCACTGGTACCTCTGGCGGATACGGCGGAAGGTTGTCATAATCTAATTGCTCGCAGTTCTCCGCAGCAGACCAGTTCACGTATTGGTATGCCTGATCGTCTCGGAAGCCATTAACGTAGGGCCAGCCATAGTTCCCACCCGCCTGGAGGCGGTTGAATTCGTCGTCAGAATTGGGGCCATGTTCTACTACATAGAGGTCGCCATTTGGACCCACTTCGATTCCCTGGTGATTACGGTGCCCATATGTGAAGATGTGGCTGCGGACGCCGTTGATCTCGGGGTTATCCTCAGGGATGGAGCCGTCTGGGTTCATTCTGAGTACCTTACCTTGGTACGTGCCCCAATCTTGAGCTGCGACCTGCTCTGCAGTCGGAAGCTCCTGTGCTTGAATATCAAAGCAGTACCGCGATAACTGGTTATTGCCCTGATCGCCTATTGTATAATACAACATCCCGTCTGGTCCGAATGTCATGCGACCAGAGTTGTGGTCGATGCTAGCGTAGAGTCCGCTGATAAGATCAAATGGCTCGCCCATAGTACTGGTTGTTGGGTCATATGTAAAGCGCGTGATTTTGGTGCGCCGGTCAACATCATCGCCTACTTCTCCGGCGTATGTATAGGCTACGTAGATGTACTGGGTATTGTTAAAATCAGGGTCAAACGCCATGCCCATGAGACCATCCTGACCTTCAGACTGCCAGACGTTGGGGACTGCCATGCTACTGAGTCTAGACCCGTTGCTTGGGTCAACACGCGTGATGTTCTTTCCCAGGCGCTCTGTGATCCATAGGGCGCCATCTGGGCCGTAGAGAATGTTGTGCGGCGCGCTGAAGTTCGTTGCAAGCACACGCACTGAGAAGCCGTCCACCCTTGGCAGCTGTGCCTCCTCGCCATTGCCTTGTGTACTGCGGTTGGATATGTCTTGATTGTTAGCGGCAGACGAGGATGACGGTGTTGCCTGCTGCGCCAATGCCATTGGTTGTATAAGAATAGAATTGCTACCAAGTATTGCGGTCATCATTGATAATGCCAGTAATCCAAATGCCATAGCTATTATGCCGCTATTTCGCATTTTGGGCTTGGACATTTTTCCGTAGACGTAATAATCCCATTTTGATATTTATATACTAAAGAATAGAATTATGAAATCTGCGGACCGCATAATGTCAGATATGTTTCAAAACGAAGAAGAAATAACATTCTATATTCAATAGAACAAAATTAGTTTTGAGGCTCGATCACGGTCATCTACAGCATATTGCAGTCTAGCTTTAGCACATACTATCGTTACTATTTTGATAGCCACGACAAATCAGGCTCCTTACATATACCCCCTTACCCTCATTGGGCCGCCAGAAATTAACTCTTTAACATGAAGCAAATTTGTTCGAAAGCTTCCAATCTGTCAATGACTCAAAACATGCTTAATTTTTGCAAGCACTATCTTGGACAAAGCATTAATGTAGATAACAAAACCAGAAGTATTAGGACATTTTCTCTAATTGAGAATCCATGGTTGACGCGCTATCAGTTTCTGCTGATTTCGTGGTCAAATGCAGCAAAGCTAGCCTCAGACATCGAGCCTGTACCGCAAAATGCTATTTATGGAATAGAAGGTTTTGTTCCACGAGATTTTCTTCTGGAGCAAAAAGGCGTGAATGCAAAAACACCATCTACTTTACGGTAAGTACCGGAACTTTTGCGCGATGCACCACGGCGCTAGATACGCTGCCAAGAACAAGCCCCTTGAAGCCACTCAATCCTCTACTGCCCATCACGATAAGGTCGACCTTGTTTGAGTCTGCAGCCTTGAGAATTTCATCAGCTACAGCGCCGCCCTTGGCAGTTATGGTTTCCACGGCAAGTCCAAATTCCTGTTGGGCAATCAATGAAAATTTTGATGTCAAGATTTGTGCCGAATCAAATGCTGCCCTTACTGCCTCCTGCATCGGAAAATGGCCCATTCCTCCGCCTGCTGCTGGAGGTGACATGACATGAACAACAATGACTTTTGAGTCAAATTTTTGAGCAAGCGTCATTGCGTGCCGGAAGGCTTTTTCCGCATGATCAGATCCGTCAATTGCAACTAGTATCTTGGAAAAGGTAGCAGCTGCTGTATGTGAGGAGTCCACAAGGGGTCAAGAATAATCTTCTATGCCTTTCTAAAAAGATTGCTATCTACAATCGAGAGTTGTTTACCATCTGCAAGATCGACCCTCATGTTTTGGTTGGAGGTTTTTATATGTTCTAATAAGGGTGAAAATGCGATCTCGAGCTTTAGAGTTTCTGGTTTTGAGCCTTTGGCCGTCTTTTGTTGCACCGCTCTTAAGCGCCCGGCTTTAGCTTACTTGCCAGCTTCCTCCTTGCATCCAGCACTCTTATTTGTTTCTGCAAAAGGCGCTTGTAACTGTCCAGCAAAGTGACTTGCTCATCATATCCTTCCTTTCGTATTTCTGCAATCATGTCCTCAAATAGCCCAGTCATGTTCTCGACATCGCTCCCAAGTGAATGGATATCCTTTGAATCAGCTGTAGTGGCAATATCTACAGTCTGCTCTTTTAGCCGTCTTCCTGTTTTCTTCGCCGAACCTTTTGCCTCCCTTGCAGCGGTTACAAACATTTTTTTTAGCGACTCGCCTGCTTGTCTTGCTTTAGTTGAAACGGGGGCTTCTTCTGGAGAAATACGCTGTTGTTCTTGCATTGGAACTGCGGTTGAAGTAGTAGTTGTTATTGTCGTTGGTCTTTCTTTCGATGCTTCTATAGAGGAATCTACTGCAGCAGCAGCAGTCACAGCGGTGGTCCTTCTCTGGGATTTTTCTACTTTCTGCAGCGGTTGCTGCTGCCCGATTGGCTCCAGCGTTTGCATAGGTATAATTTTCTCTGTCTGTCGTTGCTTTGGTTCTCCTGCTGAATCTATGCTCAGTGCCTTTGTTCTTCTTCTTCTTTTTTGATAGATCGTGACGTATAATAATCCTCCAATAATAGTAATGGCTGCTATAGATGATGCGACTATCAGCGTCCTTGCATTGAATACTTCCTTAGGCATTGGCTGTCCTATATCTTGGTCGATTTTTGATTTAATGGTTCTATTATGCAGAGATCTTATATGTAAAAAGAGAAGGCGCAGGGAGTAGGATTCGAACTCGGCTGTATTCTGTGGATTGGTGGTAGCAGCTGGTTCTTTTATCCAAATAGCATAGTAGTAGTAGTAGTGGTAGCCTAGCAGGTAGCTTTTTTTTACTTTCTTGCAAAGGATCAGAAGTACTTAGACCTTGAAAAAATGGGGTTTGAGTGATTGTTTGTTGTTAGCTTGTCTTAGTTGGCGCGGCTTGTTTATCAACGATAAAGAATTATAATACCTGTGAAGTAGGCTATCCAAAAAATGGAAGATGTGTATATGTATTATTATGCACACGCATCAGTAAGAGAAATCTGATTCTTGTCGCTTCTACACATCAATTGTTACCCAATCCATAACTAGCATTATTACCCTACTTTTCCCATCTATGAGAAAGGAGGAACAACAAAACCTCGATTTTCTCCTCAATAACACCTACGACATAGATGATGGCAATAGCAGCAATAACGGCGGCGTGCTTGAACAGCTCAAAAATGTGGCAAAACAAAGAGTAAACAAGATAGACTATCAACAACAGATTGAACGTTGGAACAAGTACCAAGAGCTTCTGGATAAAATAGACCACAAATGCAAGAAAGCTGTTGGTGTTAAGCTTGCTAGAAATGTAAAACATAACGTAAAGATGCTTGGCGATACTGAAGCAGCGGCGCTCTCCATTATTGGTCTTATAGCCTTATTGACAATGTGGGGTGCTAACACAATAGAAGATGGCCTCTATGGCATGATTGGAAGTGCTGTAGCTTTAGGTTTTGTAGGTTGGCAGACAGCTATCAGGCTACACCATCCCTCAGTAATACATTTCAAATGCCGACCAGTTTTGCACATTGACGAATTCGCTTACATGCGTCAAGCGATAAATGGAATACCGCCAGCAGAGCATGATCCGATAGTGAGACTTCCTGTGCTGGAAATGTCCATACCAAGAGCATGGATAGCGCAGCAGGGCATGCTGAAATTCATGGAAAGTCTGGCAGATATAGAATTGGATAAAGAGAAGAGTAGAGGTGAGAAAGGAACATCCCAATAGAAAGATGCGACAAATGTGGAAAGTCATTCATGAATAAATCAGAGGTTGAAAGGCATAAGATGTATGAACATCCAGTGCCAGTATCGCCTTTTGAGGATAAGCTTACTACTACTACTACTGCGACCAAGAATAGCGATAGTGGTATTAGCCCTGAGAGTTTGCATAAATTGACAACTGATGTGGAAGCAGCTGCGGGTATTGGCAATAATGCAGCAAAAAATGGTTCCACTTCGTCGCCAATTGTTGGTGGAAGGAGAGTATCGTTCAAACCTTTTAAGCTGTAAACAAAAAACATATTTCTGCTAATTGCAATGGTAGTAACAGCGAAGACAAAGAAGAATAAGAAGTGAAGAAGAAAGGGATTCTCTAAAGTAGATTGCTAGATCTTTGATATAATTTGTAGAGCAGATGAAATTGTATAACGGGTATGAAATTCCCTTCGTTTAGAGGCAAGAAGTTCAAGTGTGACATTTGCGAACGCAAATTCAAGACTGAAGAAGAATTAGATCAGCATGTTCGGAAGGAGCATAGACGTTAGGACAATTGTAGTCGGATTGTCATAGGAAGTTACAGGATTCGGCAATCTTATCGCCGTAACCCTAGATCTAGAGCTGTTACATGTTATATTATTCGGTTGCCATTCGCACCAATTCAGAAATTTGCTTACCTTTCCCTTGAGAAAGTGCTGATATCCCGCCAGTCAAACTTTCAGCTACAATGCCTTTCTCTGCAAGTACTTGAGCAACTCTGAGCGAAGTATTTCCCATCATGCAGACGAGCAATGGCTTCGCATCAGGTCCTCCTAATGCTTTATCGAGCTCCTTGGAAATCTGTTGGGTTGCTAAAAGTTGCTCCACCTCGCTTGCCTTTGGCACAGAGATCCTGCTTTCATTAACACCGAGTGATTTTGCAATTAGCTCTATTCCTTCTTTGCGTGGAGTATATACTGTATGAATCCAGACAACTCTATTGTAGTTTCCGATGTTCGAGACGGCTTCCTTTAGAGGAACCTCGAGACGACCCTTCCTGTCTTGCACTGTTTCAAGGCTCCTTTTGTACTTTTGGATTCCATCAGCAACTATTACCACAAACTTTTTTCCTCCAATACTGCCAAAGTTAGCCATCTGCATAACCGCGTAAAGCGCAAGGGCACTGCTTTCACCTATATCGTGCCCTTTGTCTACGAAAAAATTTAGCAGACGTTTTGCCTGTCCAAAATCTACTTCATGCTGTCCTGCATACCGCTCCGGCTCGTAGAACCTCAAGCCAGCCGCCTTGCCTTTCGTCCTTATTCCTGCAACATCTTGATCACCGAGAGGAAAGACAACATGCAGTGACTTCTTTCCATATTTCTCCATCAAGTATCTGCTCAAGCCACCCGAGGTGCCACCTGTACCAAAGGTGCAGACAATCCTAAATTCAGAAAGCGAATGGCCCTGCTCGCGCAGCTGCTGGTCCAACTCTACACCCGTCACAGTCCTGTGCACGTCAATGTTCAGCTCGTTGTCGTATTGTTCCGGGCAGAAGCAGCCATAGATCTTTGCAAGAAGCTTTGCCAAGTTTATTATGTCCGCGCTCGCTAAAAGTCCTTCCACTTCAGAACGTGATTTATCGAAAATGGCAGGGTCGAATCCGAATTCAGCGAGCTGTGAGCGAATGTTCGAAGCCGTTGCTTTGGCAGCCAAAACATTTGGGTTCATCTTCATTCCTGGAGCAGGACAGATGTCCATGTCAAGATTCATGGTACGTGTTCCTCCGTTTCTCAGCTCATCGAACACTCCTTCCTGAAGCTTCCTAGAGACAAGGGCAACGACATTTAGGCCGACCTTAGCGATCTGCCCCAGAGCGATCCCGAAATTTCCCGAGGTCGCTTCGAATATCATCTGTCCACGCCTAAGCTTTCCCGTAGCGATGGCATCATAGATTATGTATACTGCCGGCCTTACTTTGATCGAGCCTGCCAGCAAGTTCGAATCGAACTTGCCAAAAACTTGCAGATCTCTATCGGCAAGATCCAGGCCGTACTCTTTTCTTGCACACTCCCTCAAATCTTCAGTAATGTCGATCAGGGGCGTTGCGTTCACAACCTTCACTTCGCCTGGCTTTTCCTCCTCAAGGTGAGGAACCTTATTCCATATCTCTCGCCGAAAATGCTCAAGCAGAGGGCTGTCAATGTTACTCTCATTATTATTATTATTATTTAGTCCCTGCAATTTTCTCCACTGTTCTATCATGTGCAATAAGGTTTTATAAAAGATGTGTTAGGGTTGGCACTGTAAAGAAGTTATTATCGGGCGATAGCAAAAATCTCAATAAATATCATCATCATCATCATCATCACCACTCGCCAAGTTAA
>CAMLKF010000042.1 GCA_946480575.1 uncultured Nitrososphaera sp.
AACAGCGGCAGCAGTGCTACTGTCGGCAATATCCTTTATTGGATTAGGAGGGGCTATTCCACAGCCGCAGCAGGCGTTTGCGCAAGTGGAAGACGAAGAAGATGAAGAGCCGATGAACACCACTAACGCCACTAACGCCACGACCACCAGTCCTACTGATGGTGGTGGTGCCGGAGAAGAGGAGGATGACGAGAACGACGATAATTAAGATGACGAAGAAAGTATGAACAACAACGGCGATGAACAGCAACGGCAGTAATAGACCGCTAGTAATAACTAGGGTCGCTGCTGATGCTGCGCTTATCAAAATCGATATTCAGGCTATCCTTAGCCATATGAGCTAGCTTGAGCGCTTGGAAAAAGATAAGGATTTCAGCAAATGTCGCTTTATTTGACCTCTACTTGATAGTGATCAAAGGCTAGGAACAAACTGAATTTAGTAGTTCAGGGGGAGCTAGATTACCAGAGCCACAATGAAGTCCTATACTTATCCAGAGCGCTATTCCCATAATTATTATCATTGCTCTGTTGAATATTCGGGTGCTCACTAGTGATATCATGATGGAAAAAATGGTAAAACACCCGACTTTTCAACAGAGCAGGACGACACCATATAACTATCAAGAAAGAGAACAAAGAGAAAAAAAGATAAGTGGATAGTTTTGTTTGACTATTTCTCTATCGGATTCCCTATCATATTGCCCCATTCAGTCCACGAGCCGTCGTAGTTGCGAACGGATGGGTAGCCAAGCAGATATTTGAGCACGAACCAAGTGTGGGATGATCGCTCGCCTATTCTGCAGTAGGCTATTACGTGTTTGTCCGGCGTCACGCCCTTGCCCTCATAAAGCGCGTTGAGCTCGTCTGCGCTCTTGAAGGTGCCGTTTGCGTCATTGACAGCTTGGGCCCAAGGAATGTTCTTTGCGCCGGGGATGTGACCTCCGCGTTGGGCGTGCTCCGTCGGGTACTCTGGCGGTGCGGTTATCTCGCCTGTGAATTCCTTGGGCGACCGCACGTCCACAAGCGTTATCGTCTCCATCCTTTCAAGTGCCCTGCGGACGTCTGGCATGTAGGCGCGTACGCCTTCGTCTGGCGGACTTGCGACATACTTGCTTGGCTGAACTTTAGGCTCGTCCTTTGTGTATTCCCTCTTTTCCATTTCCCATTTTTTCCTGCCGCCGTTCATTATCTTGATCTTTTTATGACCATAGTACTGGAAGACCCAGAACGCAAAGGCGCCAAACCAGTTGTTAAAGTCGCCGTACATTATCAGCTCGGTGTCGGGCGTCGCGCCGACCCGGCTCATGAGCGCTTCAAACTGCTGTTTGTTTATTATGTCTCTTCTTACTGGATCGTTGATGTCCCGTTTCCACTGTATAAGGTGGGCGCCGGGAACATGCCCCTGCCTGTATGCATTTTCAGCATCGTAGTCAACTTCCAAAATCCTGATGTCTGCATTCTTCAAATTGTTTGCAACCCAGTCGGTTTCACATAGAACCTCAGGGTGAGCATAGTTCACCATGAGAGTTGCTACCTCACACTCATACTTAAAATATTTGCCCACGACCAAAGGCATTTAAGAACTGCCTTGCTGCTATAGCGGTGCGGTCAGTCAATTAAATGGCGCCTAAAATCCGCAACGCGGCCATAATAACAAAGATAGGCAGCAGGGAGGCTGAAGCAGACGCTGTCAGGGTTGCCAGGCTGCTCAATGCAAGCAAGGTCAAGGTCTACAGCATACTCCCGCTCAAGATTGACGGCACTGCGTCCGTGACTCAGGAAGAATTGAAAGGAGTCAAGATAGATCTCGTATTTGCGATTGGCGGCGACGGGACGACACTACGCGCCTTTCGCACAATACCGGGCAACATTCCCCTTTTCAGCATAAACAGCGGCGGCCACAGGGGCATACTGTCTGAAGCAAACGCCGATGCGATAGACGAGTCGGTCGACGCCATACTTGCAGGCAAGTACTTTTATGACTCGCGCACAAGGATTCACGCTTCTGTTGGCAAGACTGTTTTTCCTCCGGCGCTTAACGACATACTCGTCACGAGGATGAGCCTCACAAGAACGCCGCTAATATCAATCAAGCTCATGGGGGACGAGATAAAGCAGAGGATGGACGGCATCGTCATCTCTACTCCCACAGGCTCGACCGGCCATTCATTTTCAATCGGAGGGCCGGTGCTGCACGAGGGCATAAGCTGCCTTATCCTGAGCCCGATAGCGTCTGTCAACAGGATGCCGCAGCTCGTAATCCCAGTGGAAGAGATCACCATCCAGAGCACTTACGAGTCATACCTCATAGTCGATGGGCAGGAGACTTTCAGGGTCGAGCCTGACCAGCCGATTAGAATATCGCACTATGCCGACGACGCCACGTTCTTGCGCCTCCAGAAAAAGGGAATGAGGCAGCTGGCAAAACTTGGATTCTCGAAACTTGGCTTCTAAGTACGTCCTTGACGCAGGCGCCTTTTACGCCGGCATACCTTTCTTGTCATCAGGCAGTTATTACACCACGCAGGCAGTCTTTGATGAAGTAAAGCACATCAAGGGCTCGCACAGGGCAATAGAGGCGCTGCTCGACTCTGGCAACCTCCAAATTGTCAACCCTGACCAAAGCCATGTAAAAGAAGTAGTTGCTACAGCAAAAAAGACCGGCGATATTGCAAGGCTTTCGCCTGCCGACCTGTCGATAATCGCGCTTGCATTGCATCTGAAGGCGACGCTAATGACAGACGACTATGCAGCTGCAAACGTCGCGACATTCATGGAGATTCCAGTAAGATCGATGTCTGCCAAGAGGATAAAGGAAGTCAGAAAATGGATAACCTACTGCAGCGCCTGCGGCAAGACGTTTGGCCCTGACGCAAAAGAATGTTCGCTGTGCGGCAATAGGTTGAAAAGAAAATACAGGAAAAAGAAAGTTACTTGAGCGAGTTTCTCTGATGCGCCCAGTCGATTATCGAGCCGTCATATAGCCGCACCTTTTCATATCCTGCTTTCGTGAACTGCATATGTGTACTTATACGACGCCCTCGTGCCTGAATGGCAATAGCATATTATTTCTTTGTCTGGCGTGATGTCCTTGATTTCAAGCTCTTTCTTTAGGTCTGCTTCGCTTGCAAAGAGGCTGCCGTTTGTGCCCACGCCTGCCTTCCAGTCATGCGGCACAGAGTTTGGCAACCCCTGCTTGCATGCATGCTCTCCATCAGTGTCCTTGCGTCGACCACTACAAACGACGGGTCGTCCATCCTTGCCTTTATGATCTCGGCGTCTACCCTGATGTCATTGCCCGGATTTGACTTGAACTATGCCGGCGTCATTTGCGGCATATGCCGCGTGTGACTCGCAGCCCCACGTGGCGCCACGCCTGAAATCCGATGTCAAGCATCTTGACGTCAGTGTGTAGCCGTGGTAGATTATGCTACATGCTATCCTAGCAGACGATGGGTCGTCCTGCTCACCATAAACTATTACCTTTTTGGAGTCGTCGATGCCGAGGAGGCTGCCAAAGACCTTTTCAGCAGCAGCGCTCTCAATGACAAGGTTGGCGCCATTGTCTGCTATAGCATTATCACCATTTTTTCAATGCCAAGCGGCCGGGCGTTCTTGATATGTCCAAAGCTGTAGGGCATGCTGCCCCGCGCGTCAATTATAATCAGATCAGAATTTTGTAAAGGTTTGCTGCAAGCCACTTGCTCTCAACTGTAATAACTGCCGTGGCAGACTTGTAGATTTGATGTTGTTGTTTTATATTTCTTCATTATCATCTTCGCCAAAGAGAGTCCTCTGCGTTATCTGCTTGCTGCCGTTGGCAGAATCCAGAATCTTGCGCACCCGCTCTGCCCTTGCAAGCCCAAAGCCCGGGATAGTTGCAAGCTCGGCAGCCGAGGCGTTAAGAGCTTTCTTGGGCGTATGGAACTTTTCCAACATCCTTGCGGCAAGCTTGTCGCCAATGCCGGGCACCGACGACAGCACTGAAAGCTGTTGTATGTAGACGGGGTTTTCCTTTTTGATCTTTCTTAAGAGTGGGCCGGTTGCCTTGCCTTCCCGCAGGCTCTTGTTTACGAGCGTGACCAAGAATTGTGCAGTCTGCTCTGCCGATGGCGTGTGAATTACAGGAATTCGGAACTCCATTGCGATAGTGGCAAGCGCATCGTAGGCAAGCGGCATCCTTTCTGCTAGCCGCTTGATGTCCTTTTCTTCCATCACGTCTTCAGGTATTTCTGCCAGCTCGGCAATGTTGCCCTGCACCACCAGTAGCGGCTTTGGATAGTGTTTCACCAAGTCAGAGCACTGCACAAAAAGCCGGCCGTCGTAGATCGAGCCGACAAGGTCGCGCACAGTTTTTCGCTCCACCGCGGTTTCAGGCGAAACAATATAATCGCCCACCTTCAGCTGCGCGAAGTCAATCACGGCGCCTGCCTTTTTCAGCAGGCTAGGGATGCTGCTGCTCCTTTCTCTCTCGTCAACGACTATCCTAGTGGCAGGCACAAAAAAGTCTGGATCTGCCTAACCTATAATTTTTTATTCGGCTCTTGGCTTTGACGACGGACCTGCAGATGCGCCACCCGCGCTGCCACCACTCTGCATGCCGCGTATCATTTCATTTATCTTGTTCTCGACTTCCTTCAAGTTCTCCTTTACTCTTGCCTCTTGCTTGCCAAGCACCATCGCCCTAGTATTAGACAGCTCTTTCTTTTCTTCCAGCTCTTTTGTGACCTCTTCCTTCTTTGCCTTGATAAGGACAGAGCCTGCGTTCTTGTACACCGCGTCGTCAGCACCTGCTTTCTTTAATTCTTCAAGGGCCCTGTCAGTTTCTACCATTTCAACCTCCAGCTGCTGCTTTTGCATCATGATTGCCTGCAGGTTCTGCTGGAGCTGCTGTAAGCGCGATACCTGTTCCCGCAGCCACGGCGGAAGTTCCTGTTCACTCATAATTGAGAGCTATTCACAGTGCCAACCTATAAAATCATAGCGTTGGCGGAGAGGCGCCGGCGAGCTTCCGACGGTGTCTCTCTCTCCATTGCTGCTATGCACGCCGTTTCTCCCTCCTATTGAACTTGGTCAAGCAGAGGCATGAATCTGCATTCAAGCCTGGGCAGCTCCATGCCAAAGTGACACCTTATTTCAGCATATACATCTCGTCTGAATGTTCGGCGGCCTCGATCCCTTTCTGTATTTCATCTGCAATCCTTTGGCTGATCTCTTTGCTGCTTGCGAACTGGCTGGGAAGGGCGGTCGTCGCCTGCGTGATGTTGCTGGCTGTATTGTTGCTGTTGGCTGCTTTTGCCATAACGTAGCCCACGGTCGACGAAGAATTAAAGTCGTTTTGGATGGTTGACATGATCAGGTCACTATTCTCGCTGATGTCGTCGACGCTTCCAGTTATCGCGTAAATAGTATCAAAGCTGCCAACTCGGACAGATCCTTCAGAGATTGCGTATGAATTTGTCGCGTCCTTGGTTATCTGAATGCGCGTCGGCAGTGAAGTTGCGTTGTCTTCAACGGTAGTGGTGGTGGTAGTAGTAGTAGCATTTGTCGTCTGTGCTAATACTGATGATGGTGCAAAAGTTGTTCCAATGATAGCCAGTGCAGCCATCACTAGGCTGACGATTGCCAGAACTGCAACTAACATTATTATTATTATTATTGATCGGTTCATTGAGCAACGGAAAAGAACTAAACTTATACGGGTTCCGCCAGATGACGCGTGGAAGAGATTCTGCGATTTTGTGATGATGATGATTGATTCAAGGCGAGCTTCTGGGAGATTTTATTGCCTGCCAGTGGTGGCAGTTGTTATGCACTTGTATGAAGCATCCGCAAGCCGGAGGTACGAATTGACGCTTGCGCGCAGCGTCGCCAGATCGCCCGTTTCAACGCGGAAAATGATGTTAGAGCCGGAAAGAGAGATTTCTGCCCTGCCTTCTTCGTCGTCGTCCTTGAGCAGGCGTTTTAGGTCGGGCGCAAGCGCGGCACGGATAGAACCTGCTACCCGCCCCGACCTAGTAGATATCCTGATCCTAGCTCTGCAGTTTTTCAAAGTCAACGTCGTACGCCCCTGACGCGATCTTGAAGTTGCATTTGGGACAGTGCCATATCCCTGACGCGACCCTGCCAAACCTCAGCGAGCCGCATGACGGGCATCTCCTCTTCTGGTGAAGCGTACGATAAACCTTGCCGTAACGTCTGCGCACGGTGGCCCCGAACTTGATCCCAAGGCCTTTCAGGTTAGTCGAGCCTTTCCTCTTCTTCTTGCGGCCTGTGCTAACCATTCTTTCCAGTCAACTCCTTCAATCTTGCCCGTACTGCCTCTCCTTTAATCCTTGCTGTTTCGCCTGCCTTCTTTATCTGGTCGACCGTGAACGAGCCAGTAAAGCCCTTCTGGATCGCGCAAAAGCCCTCGTCTGCAGTCGTTATCGTTATCCTTGCGTCCATGCAGGCTTCCTCTTCAGAGTTCGGGTCTATCAGGACATAGTCGCCAATCCTTGCTGCAGTTATTGAAACTGGCACTGTCGTTATGGGCATCGGCTGCGTGTTGCCGGTGTCGACGACCTTGTCGTCCTGCATTTCAAACACAGGAAGCTTCGCGCTGAGCAATGACGTCACAACAGCGTATGACGTTGCATCGAACAGGTTTCCGTCGGCGTTGACGACACTGCAATCTACAAATATTGTGTATACTGTTTTGCCCGGCACGAGGACCAGCTGGTCAAGGTCTATCATCTCTGACTCCCTGACTCCCCTGTCTACTACCCTTGCCAGCTCGACCACATCTTCATCTGGCGGCCCCGGCTCGACATGCGGAGACGCAGTCGGGAGCACCTCGGCTGAAACAATGAGCGCGCCCTTGTTCTCGAGCCCTTCAAACGGCTCGCCCGTTTCCACCTTGACGCCTGCAACCACTTCTGAGTCGCCCAGCTTTACCCTCGCCGAGCCGTTGGCCTTCTTTATCACGTCAATTTCGATTTCAAGCGGCCTCTGCTCATTAAAGTCCCTGCCGTCAAGCCTCTTGCCCCGCGCAAGGGCGTCCCACATCTGCTGCTTGCGCAGGTGCTCTACTATTATTGTCGACCTCTTTGAGGCGCTCATTACTGCTGTATCTCCTCCTTCAGCTCGGTTTCATTGCCAAAGTACTTTTGCATCAGCGCCTGCTTCTGGATCTCGTAGACCATCTTGCAGCCGCCAATCGCCTTGTCGATGCATTCGTTGAACTGATCAGGCATAAGCTTGCCGTCCAGCTGAAGCAATGTCACCTGCTCAAGGCGGGGCATGTACGCGACTGGCATGTCTGCGCCGCCCTCTTTGTCCTCAGTATCGTTAATGTCAAGCACTATCTTGTCGTCTACCTTGCCTGCTGCACATGCGGCCACTAGGTCGCGCATGTTGATGCCTGCGTCTGCAAGAGCCACTGCAGCGGCTGTGATGCCTGCGCAACGCGAGCCTCCATCCGACTGTAGCACTTCGACATAGACATCGATTGCAGCTCTCGGATAGTCCTCGAGCATCAGCGCTGGCTCGAGCGCCTCGCGCATCACTTTTGAAATCTCGACTTCCCTCCTAGAGGGGGCAGGGTTCTTGCGCGTGTCTGTCGAGAACGGCGACATATGGTAGCGGCAGCGGAGCACGCACCTGTCGGGCTGCGCCATGTGCTTTGGGTGAACTTCACGTGGCCCGTACACAGCAGCCACTATTTTGTTCTTACCAAATTCAATGAAAGCCGAGCCATCGGCGTTCTTTACTCTGCCGACAGTTATCTTGACAGTCCGGAGCTCGTCAATGGTTCGACCGTCTGTCCTTTTTCCATTTTCGTTTATCAAATTTCTTGTTTGAGTCATTTTTCTTCTTCAACCTCTAATTCTTCTTCCACTTCGTCTATCGTGGATTCGATTTCGTCCGGTTTTGAAGCGCCTACAGCGCCGACGCGTTGGGCTTCCTGCTGTGGCGGGGTGTCCGGCACGTTCAGGAGCATCTTTATCCTCTGCGTCAGGTTAGCTGTGTGGGCTTCCTCTTCAACCATCCTAATTGCCCTCACCGCCAGTTTTATTCCTTCTGGATTTCTGCCAGTGACGACCACGATGCCATTCTGGCCAATCAGCACGCGCGTCTGCGTCGCTTGTTCAATGGTCTGTATCATGGAGCCACGCTTGCCGATAAGGCGGGGGACACGCGTGGCAGATATCTTGAGCAGTTCTCCCCTTGGGATCTTACCAAGGTCTCTGTCTTGCACCGTGAGCATCGGGTCGCGCGTCCTGTCAAAGGCCATCACCCTTGCGGTTATCACGTCGCCTATTGCAAAGTGCTTGCCCATGTCGTCGCGCGCGGGCGAAAAGTCCCTTCCAAAGACATCCTGCGCCGGCAAGTGAGCCGAGAAGCACGAGTTGATGTCCAGCTCCCACGAGAGCGACGAGTGGTCGATTATCTTGCCTATAACAAGGTCGTTCACGCGCGGGATGTAGACACCAGAGAGCGGTATTACCTTCACGCCGTCGCGGCCGGTCTCTGCAATCCCAATTCTTGTAGCGATGAGAGCATTGCCGGACTTGATCACGTTCATCAGCGGCCTAAAATTCCCCTCGGCAATTTTGTCTCCGGGGATTGCATACCTTCTTTTCACGTCGTGCATATATCAAAGGGTCACCACCGAGGCAAAAAGCCCTTCTGAAAAAACGTTCTCATTATCCATTTTTGTTCTTTCTCCTTTTGCTGGGGAGTAGTAACAGCTGACTTATATTTTAAGTATAGATATCCACAAGCTAGCTATCCTTCCTTTACCTGGGCAGAGCCCTTTGTAGCCGAGCCGAGCCTGTCGAGGAACTGGCCCTTCATGCCTGCGTTCATTTCCAGCGTCGCCCTGAGCGAGCCGTCTGCAAGCCACTCCTCGCCCCGGAAATCCCCCGTGGACTTTAGTATGCTGTACGACTGGGCCGAGAACTGAGGCGGTATCGTAACCGTGAGTTTCACGGTCTCAGACTTGAGCGGCAGTATCTTGCGTAATGCGTCCACCACTCCCTTGGCCTGGTCTTCTGCCTTCTTGAACGGGTCTATCGAGACCCGGGCCTCGTCCATCGCTGCCTCGATCCTCATGACAGGGTGTGGCAGGTGCGTCTTGGGGTCTACAAAGCTCCTGTTAATGAACTGCACTATCTGCTTGCGCTTCTCCTCCACCATTTTCCTTCTCTGGTCGGTGGTGAGGTTCAGCTCACCCCTTGCGATTATCTGCGTTGCCACTTCTGTGGCGTTCGTCGTCTTGAAGTGCTTCATCAGCTTCTCGCCGGATGCCCTTGAGCCCTTGTTTGCGTCAGAATAGATTTCGTCTGAAACTAGCACGCTTGAAATGTCGGCCCTCTTGCCCAGCTTGTATTCTAGTGCCGGGTCGGGCTTGACCACTAGCTCGAACTTGTCGCCGTCCAGCGTGAGGCGGACGACTGTAAATTTGGCGTCGGTCATATTGTGTTACATCAAGATCATTTGTGAAGTATATATGCGTGTAAGTTGCCGAGCAAAAATTTGCAACTTTCGGTAGATTTTTAAGGACGATTTGGGCAGCTTTCTAGAGTATTGGCTTCTCCATCAGTTGAAGTTATCGAGAAATCAGACGAGAGAATCGTTGTCAGGTTTAACAATATTCCAAGGCAGTATGTCAACTCGCTGCGCAGGCTAGCGATAAGCGAAGTCCCCACGCTGGCTATCGATGATGTGGTCATTCTAGAGAATTCTTCTGTCATGCACGACGAGGCGGTGGCCCATAGACTCGGCCTGATACCATTACGCACCGACCCCGGCAGGTTCGTCATGCCCCACGAGTGCGACTGCAAGAGCACGCTTGGCTGCAGCAAGTGCAGGGTGCTGCTTGTGCTCGACTCCGAGGCAAACGAAAAGACCAAGGTGGTGACGTCGGACGAGCTCGTGTCGGAGGACGAGCTGGTCAAGCCGGTAAGCAAGGAAATCCCAATAATCGTTCTGGCGCCAAACCAGAAATTAAAGTTCGAAGCGTACGCAAGGCTCGGCACAGGCAAGGACCACGCCAAGTGGCAGCCGACGGCTGCGGTAGTGGTCAAGGATGGCAAGAGCGAGGACGAGATAATCCTCACGATAGAGTCGAACGGCGCGCTGACTGCAGAGGAGGTCCTAGTAGCGGCAGCTGAAAAGCTGTCTTCAAAGGTCAAGAACTTCAAGCATGAAGTCTCGTCGATCAATGTCCCGAAGAATGCCTAAGTACATTTATTTAGGGTGCTTTTACTACGAGTTGACATAACGAACGAATATGTTTGCCAGTACCATGGTTGATAACACTATCTGGACTCTTCGCCAAGCCTTCAAGAAGAACAAGGCCCCTATCTGGCGCGCCCTTGAAGAAGAGCTCGCTGGCCCGAGGGCTAACAGGAGGGAGGTCAACGTCGGCAGGCTGGCAGAGATAACAAAGGCAGGCGAGGTCGTCGTCATCCCGGGCAAGGTTCTTGGAACCGGTAGCCTCGGCCACAAGCTGACCGTTTGCGCTTTTTCGATTTCAGAGGGCGCCGCCAAAAAAATCATTACTGCAGGCGGCAAGGTCACGACTTTTGAAGACCTGATAAAGAAGCATCCGGATGGAAAGGGAGTGAGGATAATTGGCTGACCAGAAAACAGTGCAAAAGCAGCAACAACAGCAAAAGACGATAGTGGTTGATGCCAGCAACTGCATCGCAGGCAGGATGTGCTCGCACGTTTCCAAGCTGCTTCTGCAGGGCAACTGGGTCGCAGTAGTAAACGCCGAGAAGGCCATGCTGTCCGGCAACCGCTACAATACAATTGAGCTGTACAAGGAGCACTTGGAGATCAACTCTGTCACAAACCCGATCCACGGCCCGTTCCACCCAAGGAGGCCAGATACGATTTTGTCAAAGATGGTCAGGGGAATGGTGCCCAAGAGAAAGCCAAGCGGCATGAAAGCCCACAGGCGCCTGAGGGTATATATCGGGATCCCTGAAGAAATGAAAAGTGCAAAAATGGAGTCGTTTGCAGATTCCAAGATAACCAAGCCTGAATCATACTATATCACGATTGGCGACGTTGCCAAGCAGATAGGGTGGAAGGGACAATAGTATGACGACTAAGGTAGAGCTTTACCCAGGGCAGAGAAAGTCGAGCAAGGCCGTCGCCACAATCGCCAAAGGCAGCGGCAAGGTCAGAATAAATAACATGCCGGCAGAACTGATAGCGCCGGACGTTGCCAAGGAGCTGGTGCTAACTCCGCTGACGCTGGTGAGCGAGCTCCGCAACAGAGTCGACATCGACGTGCAGGTACATGGTGGAGGCTTTATGGGTCAGGCTTTTGCAAGCGCAGTCGCAATATCAAGGGCGCTGACAGGTCAGGAAAAGGGCGGCAAGGACCCAAGAGAGCACCCGTTCACAAAGAGCGTGCGCGAAGAGATTAGGAGAAAGATAACAGAGTACGATAGGCACCTGCTATCGGGCGACAGCAGGCAGACAGAGTCGAAAAAGTTCGGCGGCCCCAGCGCCAGGCGCAGAAAGCAGAAATCGTATCGTTAATTCTTTCTTTCTTTCTATTTTTGGCAAGCAGTTAGTAGATATATACATATATATACGCCCAGCGTTGTGCATGGATATTTTTGTTTACGCTATATACTCCCTGCAACATCCGATCCGCTTACGTGCGCTTCCCTGTTGTGTGCTGCCAGATCTTCAACTGAATCAAACATCTTGCCGCAGACCTTGCATTCAATGCTGGGCTCAGGCCCGCTAGCGCCCATGTATACTCTACTCTTCCTCTCCTCTTTCCCGAGGGCCTGCAGCCTTGACCAACTCGGTTTCATCAGCAGACTCCGTGCGGTCGTAAATTGGCTCCGGCGGAGGCGGCTGCTGGTCTATGCCTATGTCGCCCTTATTCTTCGCCCCCTCGTACCTTTCTGTTGCATCTTCACTCATATTGGAATACGGCTGCCCACCATTGCTTAAGAAAGTAATAGAACAACAACAACCTCAAAAAGAGAAAAAAAATAGAAACGAGGAATACGGTTTTTAACCACTTGATCTGCTAAAGAGGCCCACCCTTGTGCCGACAGCGGCAGCAGCTACTATTGATCTTATGCCAGCAGCCATTACAAACACTGACAGCGAAAACTCTGGTGTGGCTGACAGGCGTGCCGGTGACTTCGACCGTGTGCTCGCTGTGGCTGTAGTTGATCTCGAACATAACATCTGTTTCAGTATTTGATTTCACAATTATGTCATTTGACTCCGCGGCGACGGCTTCTCCATCAATGAGCACCATTTTGTCTCTCCGCGCAACATTGCCTTGGGTATTGTTACTTACTTCTGCTGCGCCTCTTGTTCCTGTTTCGCCCTCGACCGTGAATGGCATCTTCTTTTCCTCTTGCCGGAACTCGACATTGCCTACGTTTGAGTTGCTTGTGATCTCTAATTCGAATTGCTCGCCGCCTTTAGCCTGCACTTCGAAGGAATTGGAGATGGCGATCACAAACTGCGTCGACGGTTCCAGCTTGGCGACAATCTCTGCGTCGAGTAGCCCAGCAGGCTTACGCTGAACGAGCTGTGATATGCCCCAAGTAAACACCGAGTTTGCTTCCCTGCCGCGCGCCTAGGTCTTGCCATCCTGAATCGTGTAGACCTTGTAGAGCTGGCCCGTGTGCCTGTCGGTGTACTTCCATTCTTCCACGCCGAACTTTACTTCCTTGAATTTCGTTCTTATTGAAGGGTGCAGCATCTTGTGGACGTCCTCGCC
Organism: uncultured Nitrososphaera sp.; assembly: GCA_946480575.1. The sequence continues at coordinate 12,755 of CAMLKF010000042.1, forward strand.
TATTAAAATCCCATTTGGCCTTGTCAGCGAGGTTATCTTGGCGGCAATGTTCATGCAGTACCCGAGTATGTCTATCGGCGAGCTCTTGTCATGGCCGTACTGCACGATTACGTTTTCGCCTTCGTCCATCCCTATCTTGACGTTCAGCTCAGGGTAGTCGTATTGGTTCAGGATCGGGTTGATGCCGTTCTTGACCACGGTCAGCATCGACCTTGCGCACTGGACCGCCCTGTCGCATGCAAGGAGCTTGTTATAGCTTGCCGGAAAGAACGCAATGACGGCGTCGCCGACGTACTTTAGCACGTAGCCTTCGTGGCTGTAGACCACCGAGGACATTTCATAAGCAAACGCCCTGACTATGGTGGACAGCTTGTCCACCGGCAGGGTCATGCTCATGTTTGTTGAGCCCACGAGGTCTGCATACAGTATTACAAGCGGTATTTTCGAGCTGACGTGGCTGAGGAGGTATTCTTGTCCCGGCGCAAGTGACGAGTCGTACTGAAAGCGGCGCTTGAGGGCCCGCCAGAGCCGGTCTTGCGTCTGTGAAACGAGGGTCTCGGAATCGACGGTCTTTGTTTGAACGCTGGTTTCATTCTTACTACTACTACTGCTCATCATCATTTTGAACAGGGCCTTAGCGGTCTTGTCCTGCTGCTGCTGCTCCTCCTCCTCCTTGCCCTTGTTGTTATCCTGCTTGTCCGCCTTGGAGGCCAAATCTGTTCGTGCTATCTTGTCAAATGTGGCATTTAAATGTCATTGAATATATTAAACACTGTTACGCACCTGTGGAGCGTGAGGACGCCGCTCAAGGGTGACGACTACTTTTGCAGGCAGGTAAATGCCGCATTTGGGAAGGTGGAGCAAGCTTATCTCGAAGCCATCAAGTCTTCGATAGCGATGCGTAAGGCAGGCGTGATGCTGGGCGATGGCACCGTGGCGCAGGTCGACACGTTCGACCCGCAGAGTGTGATGGCATTCTACCAGAGGCTGGCAAACGCTCTTGCAGGCTGGGCGTCGGCCGGCATTTCAAAGTCGGCCACTGAAGACCTGCGTCGGCTTTACTGCCAGTTTGCAAAAGAGGCCGGCAAGAAATACTACATCATCTGCTATTTCGGCGTCCAGTTCCACGCCCTGCCCTATTACAGAGTCGACAGGCGCGTCGTAGAGGCACAGAAGGAGCTTGCAAAAATCGCGAAGGAGGCCGGCGCCGTCTTCAAGTCGATGGCTGGCGCTGCGGACAAGGCGCTGCAGGCAGAGCTGGAAAAGAAGGGATACGCCAACCTTGATTTCCAGGATCTCTTTACAAAAATGTTTGACGACGAAAGCCTGGTTGAAGAGCTCGACAAAAAGGCCACGTCGGTTGAAAGCCAGTTCCCTGAATTTGAAGAGATGAGGAAAAAGAAGGCCAAGCTCTTTTCCGAGTTGAACGACCTTCTAATTGAATTATATCAAACGTCACCGGTTTTGATGGACTACAACAGACTCATGCAGGGCGAGGAAGGGGTCACGACCTACTTTGACATCGAAGTCATAAAGAACAAAAAGACAAGGGCAAGGGAGGCATACCTCAACACGCAGGCTATCTCAAAGGAAGCGGCTGATACAGTCGCTACTGAACTGCATAAAGTCGCAGAGGCGCTGTCAAGGGCTGCGCGCTAGCTCGCCCACATTTTTCTTCTAAGCGCCTGAAACCCGGCAAGGGACGCGATTGATATGACAGTTGTCGCGATGCTGTACGTCGCGGCGGCCACTATATGCCTGACGAGTCAAACAGGAATCCAAAAACAAGGTTCGCCGCAAGAAATGAAAACCCGATAACCATATTGTACAAGCCATAGGCGGTGCCGCGGAACTGGCCTGCGACGTATTTTGGCACCAGCGCCCTTTGCACAGTCTCTGAGATGTCGATGTAGGCACACCATAGACTGCGGCAAGGACGTAAAAGCATGAATTGAGCTTGTGCTTATCAGCATTAGCACCGTGCTTGCAAGGAAAACGCCGTACGAGATCGCCAGCACGGCTTCCCTGCCAATCCTGTCAGCCAGCATGCCTACAGGGTAGCCGACGAGCGTGTATGCCCCGTTTATTATTACGTAGAGCAGTAGGACCATGCTGTCAGAAATTCCAAGATCCGATCCCCTTATCAGAACGAATGCAAAGTTGAATGCGCCGACAGAAAACACACCCATTATCGCCAAGAGCGCGACAAACCTTTTTTCTGCCAGCACAGCCTGGATGTTACCGGCTATGGACTTTTTGACCTGCACCGGCGCGAGTTTCTCTTTTACAAAGAATATCAGGATAATGACCGCTATTGCGGCAGGCACAAGCGAAAGGTAGAATATCCGCATAAACCCTACGAGTGGAAAGAGCGCAAAGGCCGCCAGCGGGCCTATTATGGCGCCAGCCTGATCCATTGAGAGCGGTGCAGCCCGAACGCGCGGCCGACCTTGCTCTCGTGCACTGACTCGCTAATGAGCGCATCGCGGGGAGCAGTCCTGATCCCCTTGCCGACCCTGTCTGCCGACCGCACGGTAAATACACATCTGCCCAGCCGCCTGCAAGGGCAAAGAAGGGCTTGCTAGCAGCAGACAGCGAATAGCCGATGAGCACGAGTGGTTTTCTTTTCTGCACTCTGTCAGAGACTGTGCCGGAAGTCACATCCTGACGGTGTAGCCCAGCATCTCTGCGATTCCCTCGACGAGCCCGAGAAGCGTCCTTGACGCGCCCAGCTGGCCGGTGAGGAAGAGAGAGGCAGGAGCCCAAAGACTATTTCTGAAGAGATGTGTCGGTAAAAGGGCTTACGAGTCCCAAATATTTGACATACTAAGGTCACCTTCTTTTCGGAGCTTCACACCTAACGCTCTTCGATTACGGCCCTCTGACCTTTGAAGGTACTCTCATGCAAACCCTTCAGAATGATTAGCATAATTCCTTTAGGCTCGTCGGTTTCCCGAATCTTTGACCATTATCATTTCAGAGTAAAGCAGCAGAAAACCTCGAAGACCGAGAACATCGAAGGCGCTGCCATGGCCTGACTTCTTCATGTACTGGTTGTTGAGGTGTATAGACCAGGGATCGGGATTGTCCATGGCTTTATTAACTCGGTAAATCACCTTTGGATCTACTCCCGGCATCATCATACGAGATAGCCTATCGTGTGTCTCGTTCCCGCGCATGTTAATATTGCTCCATATAATACTTTTGTGTAACAATCAACTATTATAAGTATCCTCATATGCCTTCAAAAAGGTACAAAGTTGTCAATCCATACGCCATTTGCCACAAAATGAAGAGGGACTACGGCTGGACAGCGCACGCCAAATGGCAGCGGTGTGTCGATAAGATAAAAGGCAAGTCTGGATACCGTCAACGATCCAGTAGAAGATAATAAATTCCGATTTCTTTTCCGTATACTTCTTCCAGTTGTCTGTTTAACTGTTTAACAAAAAGTGTTAAACTGTTTAACAAGACTCCTTCTATTTTGCTGTGCAATGGCCATGCAAATTAGTCAAAAACCCCTATGCATTATTGCAGAAGCGTTCATCAAATAGGGGACCTTCATGAGAATGGACTATTAGGAAGGCCATTTTGCAGGCTAATTCAAGCATGCATTGCACAACTATGGACATCAAAAAGCGCTCCTATAGATTTTGTTAAACAGGACAGCAAAATTCCGTGTTAAACACTGTTTAACAGTTTAACACGTTAAACAGAACATTATCCACTAACTTTAAACCCTCCCCTATAGATAGAAGAATCGCTTAGAAAAGATGTCTGTTGATCCAAAACAACTTGATAAAACAACCAAGATTATAGGGTTCAGAGTAACTGAAGAGGAACTTCAGAATGTTATATACCCTGTAATGCATGACTGCTACGACTTGGGTATCATTGAACATGATACCATGACGTCGTTTCTGCGCTTCTGTGTCCAGTTCTGGATGGGCCACTACCGGCAGAAGAAGCTACAGTTCGATTTAAGCTACCAGGAGATAGAGGAAGAGAAGAAAAAGCTTGCAGCTATCATTGCAGAGAAGGAGGCTTGGCAGAAATGGGATAATTCCACCCCTCGAGTGATAGAAAAAA
>CAMLKF010000043.1 GCA_946480575.1 uncultured Nitrososphaera sp.
CGATACTGTCCGCTTGCCCACTGCTCTTTCTGTTCTGCGGATCAACCCATTTGATTCCAAATCGTCAAGAATTGGCTTGTGTTTTTTTAGGTTCAACCCGCAAAAGCTCATCAGAGAAGTCTGGTTAAGCTCACCGTATTCCACGAGCTTTAGAATTACATCTTTAACGATGTATATTCTATCTCTGTAGGAGCTTGGTGAACCAGACATTAATGACTATAGTGACTCAGCCATCGCACCAGAATATAACCTATGGGAAATCAGGTTAACATGGTTAAGCCAGTCTTTAATAGTGAAGCACCATCTTTGTTATTGCCTGAGACAAGAATGTTCAGGTATTCCAAACAGTCCTGTCCTGACATATTTCGAACCCGTCCAACCCCGCGGCGTCGCTTCAGGACAGGGCTGTCACATTATGATGATCATGATCAGATCTTCTGAGTTAACATGGTTAAGGCATTCTTAAAACTGCACGTTGAAAATATTGTGACTGTATGAGATTCTCTCTTTCCAGAAGCGATAAAAACCAAGATCAGGCAGAAGACAGACCAAAGTTCATCTGCAAAGAATGCAAAATGGTATTCCAGTCCAAGCAATCTTTGGAAATACATAAGAACAAGGCGAAGCACTTTACAGGTTCAATATACTTTGGAAAACATGATAGTTAGATAGAGATGCATACTTGGTATTCTTGGCATCAAGCATCTTCTTCTTCTTCTTCCTCCTCCTCCTAGTCCATGACAGCTACCATTATTTGACAGCCAGTTGGACCCTTCTGTGCCTTCTCAATTCTTATTGATTCTGACAAGAAATCCGGAATAGAGCTGATACCGTCGGGTTTGTTTTAAAAGTGAGTCTTTTTAAAAAGTCGATCTATTGTTTAGAAAGTAGCGACAACAATTACGGATCTAGACGGTCGTAGTCGGGATCATGAACGAACATCCATTGCTTTGGAGATGATGAAGAAGAAGAGTATCAAAATATTTCAGAAAATTAGCCAACCTATAAATGACTTTGTTGAGATATTTTTGATTTAGATGCAGAATGCAAGTTCACCGTTTCACGAAAGGCTGAATCCATTTCCCTTCTACTCCAATATGAGAAAGAACAGTCCTGTTGAATACAATGAAAAATCTGACCTGTGGAATGCTTATAGATATAATGACGTGAAGATGATTATTACAAACTACGTAGGTTTTTCTTCTGACTTTATAAAGCTATTAGCAATGCAATATCCTGATAGAACCTTCTTCCGGCGCAGCCTGTTATCATCTGATCCTCCATTGCACAGACATTTGCGCAGCGTGATTTCATCAGCGTTTAGTACCACTTCTATTGAAAGGCTAGAACCACGGATCAAGAATATTACAAATGGGATGATAGACCGGGTGATTGAGAAGGGCTCTATGGACCTCGTAAGAGACCTGTCATATCCATTGCCTGTAACTGTGATAGCTGAGCTATTGGGCATACCCGCTGAAGATAGAGACACTTTTAAGAGATGGGCAGATAGATTGCTAAAATCAATAGATGATTCAGTTGAAACAGGTGCTCGCAGAAATGAGGAACTAGAACAGATACAAAATGAAATGGATGACTATTTTCAAGTGATAATAAAGGAAAAGAAGGAAAAACCAGGAGATGACCTTGTGACCCGTTTAATTAAGGCAGAAACGGACGAGAAAAGGCTCTCAGAAGAAGACATATTGAGTTTTTGCGCGCTGCTCTTGCAAGCAGGACACATAACAACTGTAAACCTCATAAACAATTGCATACTGTCACTGCTAGAACATCCTCAGCAACTAAAGAAGATACAGAACGATGACAATAGTCCATCTCTTGTAGCGTCTGCAATAGAGGAAACTTTGCGTTATCGTTCTCCGGTTCAAGCTCTAGTCCGGTTTGCCACAAAGGACATAGAAGTTGCAGGTAAGACCATAAAATCAGGTCAAAGAGTTATTGCATGGATAGGTTCAGCCAACCATGATGAGACCATTTTTAGTAATCCTGAAGAATTTAATGTCGTACGCAGTCCTAACCCACATATTGCATTTGGAGCTGGAATTCACCTATGTTTAGGTGCCCCTTTGGCAAGATTAGAATCAAAGGTAGCCATACAAATACTATTGAGCCGCTTGCAAAACTTAGAATTAGGCGATGACATAAGAAATCTTGAACCCGTCAGTAGCAGCGTTCTTTTTTATGGCGTAAAAAGCTTGCCATTATTATTTAAAGCCCGGCAAAATTAATGGTCTGCTAAGTAAATCGGTATCTTGTGCAAAAAAAATGCTGGAAGAATGCATGCTGTTTTTAAACAAAGCCCAATACCAGCTAAATGCTAAAATACTCGTAGGCAGCTAGTGGTGACACAGCTCGGGATGCGGGGTAGAGTTACACTTGGCGATTCAGGGATAACCGTGCACCACAAAGACGCAAAAATCGTGCTTGACCCTTCGCAGCCAGTCGACTGCGACTTTACGTTTGTTTCGCACGCCCATGTCGACCACCTCCATAGGCGCGGCAAAAAGAAAAGCAACATCAAGACAAGGGTTCTTGCGTCCAAAGAGACAGCGCTCATTGCAGAGGCAAGGGGATACCAAATAGCTGACCCGGCAGAGGAGCACAATGGCTTTATGCTCATCGACAGCGGCCACATCCTTGGCTCCCGCGGCCTCCTGATAGGCGGCAACGACGTCTACTACACAGGCGACCTCTCAATCAGGGAGCGGGCGTTCATGAAGCCGGCGAAGATGCCGTACGCCAAGACCCTCATAATCGAGTCGACGTTTGGCCGGCCGGAGTACGTCTTCCCGGCGCTGTCAGAAGTGACCCACAAAACCAACAGGATAATCTCCGAGATGTACGACCTTGGCATCCCCGTAATCCTGATGGGCTACACGCTTGGCAAGGCACAGCTGCTGACCAAGCTGTTCGGCCACTGGGATCCTGTCTATATCTACGACTCTGTCGCAAAAATGAATTCCGTCTATTCGGAGCTGGGCGTGCAGCTAAAGAGCGCGGTTACTCATTCAGAGGCTAAAGAGCGCGGCCTTCTCTCAAAGAATAGGCCGTGGATAATGGTGGCGCCCCTGATGTCTGCCAGAAGCGCGTTTGTAAAAGAAATGAAGGACAGGTACGGCGCTGTAACAATCGGCTTTACCGGCTGGGCAGCAGGCAGCTGGTACAAGTACATGACCGGCCTTGACTACGTAATGCCGCTCTCTGACCACTGCGACTACAAGGAGCTGGTGACAGCGGTCAAGCAGTGTCGGCCAGAAAAAGTCTATACGTTCCACGGCTTTGCGGCCGAATTTGCCAAAGCCCTCCGGGAAATGGGCTTTGACGCCGAGCCGGTCGGCAACGGCCGCGGCAAAAAGCGAACAGAAGAGAAGACGCTCTCGCTTGACTCATTTCAGTAAGTACTTTTTTTACTGGATATGTGTAACTTTTCAGGAAATAATAGAAGGTCAAGAGCTGCTATTATTATTATTATAACTATTGTATTAGACGATGCAAGTAAGTAAATATTCCACATGCAAGATCATGGGATGCTTGTGCCTGACAGAGGTTTTACAAGAAATCAATTGATGCGAACTATCAGGTTCGTGTGATACTTCCGGAAAAAATCGTTACCCATAGGAACATTGACATAATCTTTGAGCTGGCCAACGCAAAAGGGAAGCCTCTGCATGATCTGGAGCCTTTGATGGGGGACCGACGGCCGTTGCGTAATAATCATCATCAGCAGCGATGCAAAAGAGTTCCTTCATGTACACCTGGTTGAAGGAGTTGATCCAGAGTTGCGCGGGGACCGCTGGTAGCCTTCATGACAAGCTTTCCAAAGCAGGGTCTATACAAAATATGAGGACAACTCCAGCACAAGGGAAATACAATAACAGAGTCCTTCTTTATTGTCAGGGTAGCTGATGATGCCAGCAATGATTAATTAAAGCGTAATTTTTCCTCTTTTTGTTGAGTACGCTATAGTGTCTTTCTTCTTTAACATGGCTGCGCCTCGCTGCGCAATGAAATGAGCACACATAATTAATTGTAATTCTTTTAAGCGAGTTGCAAAGGATCTAGAAAAGAATTAACTTTGTTGAAATACTGGAAATGCGCGCATGCACATACACACATGAAAGAGGAGAAGAGATTGACTGACTACTTCCTTTCCTGGTCTCTGAAGTAGGGGATGACCTTGTTGCCAAACATCTCGATGCTTCTAAAGTAGCCCTCTCCCCAGAATCTGATGATAAAGTGGTTTGTCCCGGCCTTGATAAAGCGCTCGAGCATCTGGATCACGTCGTCTGGCTTGCCGACCCCGATTGCAGTTCTGGCCACGCTGTCCGGTATCTTCATGGCGGCGCGCTTCATCTGCTCCATCAGCTCTGGCTTGTTCATGGCATATTCTGTGAAATACCTGCGGAAGTCAAACTCCGAGTCCTGCTCGATGTTGTGCACCTTTAGCAATTCAGGCTTGTAGAGGCTGACTTTGACCGCGTTTTTCATCTTGTTCCACGCCTCCTCGCCATCGTCAGTAAAGTATACGTCGACGTCGTTTGCGAATTGAAAGTTGTCGAGGTCCCTGCCCTGCTTCTTTGCGTGATCTCTGATCACGTTTGCGTGATGCTTGAAGAGCTCAGGCGTATAACCTATCGGTATCCAGCCGTCGCCGTAGGTCGCGCACAATTCAAGCGTCTTTGGGGCGCCTGCCGCAATGTAAACTGGCGGCCTTGGCTTTCTCACGCTTTCTGCCTGTAGGCAGGCGTTTATGAGCTTGTAGTATTCGCCGCTGTAGTTGATCCGGTTGTCTGGGCTTGAGTCGAATAATCGCTCAATGACTTCGAGCTGCTCCTTGAATTTAGTGACAGGCTTGCTAAACTCTATTCCAAAGTCCACCACGTTCTGGGCTTCGCCGGCGCCGATGCCGAGGATGCCGCGCCCATGTGTTATTCTGTCAAGCGTGACTGACGAGAGCGCAATGGCAGACGGATGCCTCCTGATGGCGTCCGTGACGCACGTCCCAAGCTCGACATTTTTCGTGATCACGCCGAGCGCCGCGAGCATGAGCCAGGCGTCGTTCACGATTGCATTCTTCCACTGAGGCACATTGGAATGATCCATCGTCCATACTGAGTCATAGTCCAGCCTGTCTGCCATCTGGGCGGCGGTCATGATCTGGTTCTCGTCGAGGCCGAGCCTGGCGACGTTGAGCCCCTGCGTAAAGCCAAACTTTATTCTGTTCAAAGCGTCATCAAGCCTCCATAGAATGAGAGAAGGTAGTTATTATTCATTTAAATCTAAAGTCAAAGCGAGGATATATTTTAATCTTGAGCGCGCAGGAGCCAAATAATTCACAACCTCAGCTTGTCAACATAATATATTCAAACTGTCAAGAGTGCTTGAATCACCATGTAAAATCGCCGGCTCGCAAGACCTGTCAATGTTCAGCGGAAGCAGCAAAGACGGTGGCGTTGACGACCAGTTCATCGGGATAATTGACGACCTGGTGATGATGTCCGAGAATGACAGAGAGCTGGCTGAGGGCCTGAGATGGATAGACGCCCAGTCGCAAAAGAACGGCGTTACGTTCTACGAGATGGCTCTCGTAATCCTGAGAAAGCACATGGCCGAGAGAAAGGCCAAAGAGTGGCTGAACAACAAGCTCAACCCGCAGTAGATGATTTCACTGCCTTATTGACTGCTTCCTGTATCCTCGGATCGGTGATGTTTGGAACGATGTTGAATGGACTTAGCTTATCCCTTGGAATCAGGTCTGCAAGCGCGTATGCCACGTTCACAAGCAACTGCTGGCTTATCTTGCGTATCCTGTTGTCTAGGATCGCCCTCATCGTGAACGGGAAGATGAGCGCGTTGTTTGCCCTGTTCTCGAACTTGTAGCTGCCGGTGGCTATCACCTGGGCGCCTGCCTCAAACGCCTCCTTGGGGTGAATCTCGGGGTTAGGATTTGTGAGCGGGAAGACTATCGAGTCCTTGCTCATCGACCTCACCATCGCAGGGGTCAGCAGGTTCTTGACGCCCGATACGCCTATGAACACGTCCTTGTCCTTGATGGCCTCCGCAAGCGTGCAGATGCCTTCCGTCTTGCCACCACTGGTTATCAGGGCAAGCTCTATCTTGTACTTGTTCATTGTCTCCGGCGGCCTTTCCTTTGAGAGGACACCCTGCGAGTCGGTGACAACCACGTCGGCGATGCCTATCGCCTTCAGTATCTTGACGATACCATAGCCGGCAGAGCCTGCCCCTGCCACCACCACACTCGTGCTCTCGGGCTTGCGCTTTGTGAACCTGAGGGCATTGAAGAGCGCGGCGAGCGTCACGACCGCGGTGCCGTGCTGGTCGTCGTGGAATACCGGGATGTCAAGCTCGGCTGTTAGCCTGTCCACTATTTCAAGCACCTTTGGGGTCTCGATGTCCTCTATGTTTATGCCGCCAAAGACTGGCGCGATGCTCTTGACAGTTTTCACTATCTCTTCGGCGTCGGTGGTCTTCAGGCATATTGGAAAAGCGTCAACGTTGCCAAATTGCTTGTACAGAACCGCCTTGCCTTCCATCACAGGAAGCGCCGCCTCCGGCCCGAGGCTGCCAAGGCCAAGCGTCCTCGTGCCATCCGTGACGATCGCAACGTTGTTCCACTTTGAAGTATATTCGTACGCTTTCTCCCTATCGGCGGCTATCTCGAGACAGACCTTAGCCACGCCAGGTGTGTAGGCGACGCTTATGTCGTGGGGCGAGTTGACCAATACCTTGCTTTTTAGCTCTATCTTGCCCCGCAGCCTCCTGTGCAGGTCAATTGCTTCCTGCTCGAGGGTCCGCTTGTTATTGTTATTGTTGTTGTTGTTATTATTATTATTCTGAGGCTTTTTTCTCACAGATTTCCCTTTTGCCGCCACGGTTTCCATAATAATCTCATCTCCCTTCGGCTAAGCCCATTAAGTACGCTGCGCGGGGCTACCTCTGTTTGCAATGGGCGTGTACTCGCAGCCCATCGGTCCGCAGTACTTGCCGACATAAACTGCCTTTGGGCGGTAGAGAGCCGGCTTTGGGGCGGCCTCTGCAAATTTTTCCTCAATAATGTGGGCTGCCCAGCCCGCTATCCTCGAAATCGCAAATATCGGAGTGTTGAGGACCATCGGGATCCCCATGCTGTAATAGAGCGACGCGCTGTAAAGGTCGACGTTTGCGTATATCGGCTGGCGCTTGTTCTCAAGCATGTATTTCCTGGTAGCTTCCTCGACCCTCTTTGTGATCTCGTACCACTTATTGCTCTTTTCACGCGATATCCTTGCGGACAGCCTTGCCAGAATGTCGGCGCGTGGATCCGTAGTCCTGTAGACTGCATGACCCATGCCCATAATCCTGCCGCCTGACTGGAGTCGGCTTGTGACCCACCTGTCGATGCTTGCAGGGTCGCCTATCTCAAGCAGCATCTTCATCACCTGCACGTTTGCGCCGCCGTGGAGCTCGCCTGAAAGCGCGCCCACCGCGCCGCTGATGCAGGCGTACATGTGCGCCCTCGTGGAAGCGATTTCGCGGGCGGCAAAAGTGGAAGCGTTAAAGCTGTGCTCTGCGTGCAGTATAAGGCAGATGTCCATCACCTTGGCTTCCTCGGCAGAAGGCTCGACTCCCCTCAGCATGTAGAGAAAGTTTGCAGCGTGAGAGCCCTTTTCCATCGGGTCTATAACGTGCTGCCCGTTCCTAACCCGGTTCCAGGCTGCCACTATCGCCGGTATCTTGGCGATGAGGATGACTGCGCGCCTCACATGTGCCTCCTTTGATGAGTCGTCAATGTTGAGGTCGTAATCTGCGAGCTCGGAGACATATGACTGGAGGACGTCCATGGGCTGGGCCCTCTTTGGCCTGTTCTTGAAGTTCCGGATCAGAGGATCAGGGAGGCCGCGCGCCTCTTCAAGTCTGCGCTTGAAATCCTCAAGCTGGCTGGCGGTCGGCAGGTCGCCAAGAAGCAAAAGGTATGCAGTCTCTTCATAAGTGGAATGGTTGACGAGATCGAGTATGTCATAGCCTCTATAGATGAGCTTGCCGTTCTCGCCATCAATTGAGCATATCCTGGTGTCGGCAACCTCTATGTTTCTGAGGCCAATGTTTCGTGCGTCCATTTATTATCAGATATAGAGGTAATTGCCCTCAATTTGTATATTAAAGTAGTGTCGTAGCTTTTTTGATTACAGCATAAAACAGTTGACGAATAAGGATTGATTGTCATCCTTCCTGCTCCTTCTTATATTATGAGATAGTAATTATATCACTGCAAGGCAACCAGATGCCGCGCTTGACCAAAGGTATAACGTACAGGGACGCCGGCGTCGACGTCAAAAAGATACGCACGGTACAAAAGTCGATTGGTGGGATAATATCGGCCACCCACCAGCTGCTTGCTGTAGGCAGGGTGGTCTCAGGCTTTGGACACTATGCAGGTTTGATAAAGGTAGGCTCGCAGACTCTGGCGCTCCACTCTGACGGCGTCGGAACCAAGGTGCTCGTGGCGCAGCTGATGAACCGCTTTGACACGGTCGGCATCGACTGCGTCGCAATGAACGTAAACGACGTCATTTGCGCTGGCGCACAGCCTGTTGGTTTTATCGATTACGTCGCACTCAGGCAGCCAAACGAGTGGCTCCTGCAGGAAATTGCCAAGGGCTTGGTAGAGGGCGCAAGGCAGTCGCAGATGGCAATTGTCGGCGGCGAGACCGCAGTGCTACCAGATGTGATTGCCGGCGACGAGAACGCGTTCGACCTCGTAGGGATGGTCATGGGCGTTGTCAAAAAGCCGGTGCTAGGAAACGCGATAAAGCCGGGCGACGTCATACTAGGAGTTGGAAGCAGCGGGCTCCACTCTAACGGCTATACGCTTGCCCGCAAGGTGCTACTGTCGAAATATTCTGTCGACGACAAGGCAGATCATCTGGTGCAGACAGTGGGCGAAGAACTGCTTGTCCCAACTAGAATCTATGTCAAACCTGTTATTGAAGTTCTAAGGAAAATCAAGGTGCATGGCCTCGCCCATATTACGGGCGGCTCGTTCACGAAACTGCCGCGCCTCAATGCCAGCGTGAGGTACGAGCTTGAGGACCTGCCGGCTCCGACAGGCATTTTCAAGCAGATAATGGTCGACGGCAACATCGACATCAAGGAGATGTACCGCACGTTCAACATGGGCATTGGGTTTTGCATTATCGCGCCAAAGGCAAGCGCCGACAAGATTGTTGACATATTTGCGAAACACAGGATGTGCTGCAGATCTGTTGGCAGGATAGGGAAGGGCAGGGGCGAAGTTGCCGCAAAAATAGGCAGCAAGAAGGAAGTGCTGTAAACAAAAATTAATATGCGTTCGTCGGTAATTTCCCAGAATATTGCTTGCAGTCAAGGTCGATGACAACTACCAACTGGCCTGCAAATCCATTGCTCTGCAGATCGAGAGCAGCAAGAGCATGCTGACCGCAAGGCAGGTTCTCAAGGTAGTCAGAGAAACGGCCTCGGCTTACCACTTATCAACTATGCCAAGGAACGAGCACATCTTACAATGTTTGCACGATAACCGCTATCGTCGTCTGCTAATGGTCAAGCCTGCAAAGACTGCCTCTGGCGTTGCAGTCATTGCAGTCATGCCTAAGCCGTACGAGTGCCCTCATGGCAGGTGCACCTACTGCCCCGGCGGCATCGAGTTTAACACGCCCCTCAGCTACACCGGCACCGAGCCGGCGACAAGGGCGGCGCAAAAGTTCAGCTACGACCCGTACCAGCAGGTGCGATTAAAGATGGAGCAGCTGCAATCACGTGGCCACGACACGGGCAAGACAGAGGTCGTCATAGTAGGAGGCACGTTCCCGTTCATGCCAGCCGACTATCAGCGTGGCTTTGCAAAATCGTGCTACGACGCCCTCAACGGGTTTGAATCAGTAAGCTTGCAGCAGGCAATAGCTACCAACGAGACTGCAGACAACCGCTGCGTCGGGTTCACGGTAGAGACCAAGCCTGACTATTGCAAAGGGCCGCACGTCGACCTGATGCTAGAGCTTGGCGTCACTAGGGTGGAGATAGGCGTCCAGTCGCTTCGCAACAACGTCTATAAACTGGTCAACAGGGGTCACACTTTTGACGATGTCATTGACGCTTTCCGGATTGCGCGTGACGCCGGCTACAAGATTGTCGCGCACATGATGCCCGGGCTGCCGGGAAGCTCGCCTGAAAAAGATGTCGAGGACTTTAGACGCCTGTTTGAGGACAAGGCGTTCATGCCAGACATGCTAAAGATATACCCGACGCTTGTTATGGAGCACACCGGCTTGTACAAGATGCACCAGAGCGGCAAGTATCGCGCTTATTCTGACGACGATCTGGTAAATGTGATCGTTGAAGCGAAAAAGATGATGCCGCCATGGGTACGCATAATGCGCGTCCAGCGCGAAATAGAGTCAAAGGACATCGTCGCTGGGCCCAAGAGTGGCAACCTCAGGCAGGTAGTGTTGAAAAAGCTGCGGCAGCAGGGCTACAAATGCAGGTGCATCAGATGCAGAGAAACTGGTCTGCAAAAGAGGTACCCGGCAGAGGATGAAGTGGTGTTGAGGAGGACAGAGTATTCCGCTTCTGGAGGCCGCGAAGTATTCCTGTCATATGAAAGCAGAGACGGCGACACTATACTGGGCTTTTTGCGGCTGCGCAAGGTAGCCAAACCACACAGAAGCGAGCTGTCAGGCAGTGCGGTGGTGCGCGAGCTGCATGTCTATGGGCAGGCGATGAGCGTCGGAAGCAAAGAGGTAGATGACAGCTACCAGCATAGAGGGTATGGAAGCAAGCTGCTCGGTGAGGTCGAGCGGATTGCCAAAGACGAACTTGGCGTCGACAAGATTGCAGTCATTTCTGCTGTGGGCACAAGGCAGTACTACAAGAGATTGGGCTACAGGCAGGACGGGCCGTACGTTTCAAAGGTGGTCTAGAGAGATATTATATGGAAGAAGAAATAATCGGCAGGGGCACTTGGATTGACAAAATTGCAGACGCGCTGATAAAGCGCGAGAAAAAGCTGGGCAGGAGTCTCGACCTAATAAGGGTCGAGAGCGGCCTTGGCGCGTCTGGCATTCCGCATATCGGCAGCATGGGCGATGCAGTAAGGGCATACGGCATCGCACTTGCGCTCCAGAACTTTGGCTTCAAGTCCGAACTGATAGCATACTCGGACGATATGGATGGTCTACGCAAGATACCGCATGGCCTCCCAGACTGGCTGAAGGACCACATCGCCCGGCCAGTTTCAAGCATCCCCGACCCGTTTGGCAGCTGCCATGTGTCGTACAGCGCGCACATGAGCAGCCTGCTATTGGACGGGTTGGACAAGGCTGGCATAAAATACCGCTTCCAAAGCGGCAGAGAGGCATACAAGCAAGGGCTGCTTGTCAAACAGATTGACGCGCTATTGAGGAACAGCAGCAAGCTTGGGAAAAAGATAGCCGAGTTTGTTGGTCAGGACAAGTACATTGAGGTACTGCCGTATTTTCCTGTGTGCCAGAGCTGCGGCCGGCTCTATACAGCCGTTGCACAAAAGTACCTTCAGGAAGAAAAGAAGGTTGCCTACATTTGCTCTGGCAGCAGGATAGGCAAGGCAGACATCGAAGGCTGCGGGCACAGTGGCGAGGTAGACATTTCCAAGGGTGAGGGCAAGCTTGCGTGGAAGGTCGAGTTTGCCGCAAGGTGGCAGGCGCTCGACATCCGCTTTGAGGCATATGGGAAGGACATCATGGACTCTGTCCGCGTAAATGACTGGGTCGCCGACGAGATCCTCGGCTACTCGCATCCGCTGCACGTCAAGTACGAGATGTTCCTTGACAAGTCCGGCAAAAAGATAAGCAAGTCCGCCGGCAACGTGCTGACTCCACAGATGTGGCTGCGCTATGGCACGCCCGAGTCGATACTGCTCCTGCTCTTCAAGCGCATTACAGGAACCCGCCATGTCGGGCTTGACGACGTGCCGGCACTGATGGACGAGTACGACTATTACGAGGACATTTACTTTGGCAAGATAAAGGAGGACAACCCGGCAAAGCTGACGAAAACAAAAGGCATCTATGAATACATCAACAAGCTCAACCCACCCAAACAGCCTAGCCCTCATGTGCTCTACCGCTTTATCGCGCAGCAGGCGTCAATATTTCCAAAAAGTGATGATGACAGGCTCGACAAGATATTCAACAGACTTGTCAAGTACGGCATGGTTAAGGACAAAACAGACGGGATCATGCAAAAGATAAAGCTGGCATCCAACTGGGCAGACGACAACGCGGTTCAGGACGAAAGGTTTGAAGTGCAGTTGACCGATGCACAGAGAAAAGCGGTGCTTGAGCTGGTACAAGCTATCAGGCCATTTGCCGGCACGCCTGACACGTCTGAGAACGCCAAGGTCCTTCAGTCGAAAGTGTTTGACATTGCGCGAAACAATGGCATGGAGCCAAAAGAGTTCTTTACGCTGCTTTACCGGATGTTCCTCAATGCCGAGAGAGGCCCGAGGATCGGCAACTACTTCCTTGACCTTGGAATAGACAGGGCAACCGGTGTGCTGCAGAGATACCTGTAGCAGCTACGAGCCGACCCACTTGTAGCCTTTATCCAGCGCCAGCTTTTTCTGATCCTTGCCAAAGAGCAGCCTCCTGTATATCCCTTGGGAGCTCAAAGTACCTGTTTTTGCAGAGTACAGCTCGCGAGTCTTCATGTCTGCTGCGCAGAGCCTGCCTGCGTCTGGCCACTTTGCGCCGGCCGAATTGTCAAAAATATCCTCGCAACGCACCTGAATTCAAGAGGGTCCAGAATGACGTCAGGGTCGCCAGAGCTTCCATCTGAGAATAGGTCATTTTTGAAAGAAATGGCTTTCTTAAACGTATTGACTGTCGCCTTCACCAGCGGCCTTTTTAGGTCTGGCGTCGTCAGGTCGTTAGGGTTCTTCTTTCCCTACTACCAGATTGGGGTATACCAGGTACATGAAGGCATAGCCTGTGGCAAGCATCTTCATCTTGAATGAGTCTTGGAACTTGACGACTTCTTCGGTCACAACCTTACCAAGAGTCTTTTTCTTTTTTCTGTTGACGTAGCCAGTCACAGCCTACCATAGTGGTCCGTCGTCTCTATAGACGTCAGTCATGAGTATCCGGTTATAGTGGTGTTTGGGTTGTTCATCATCTTGCCCACCAGCGATTTGAATTCCTTTTTTGCAAGCATGCAGTTGCCCAAAGTCGTGGCGAAAACAGCAATCTCCTTATATATCAAAAGAGACCCATTTCATCTTGAAGATCGTTGAACCGCAAATTCGTGGACAGGCCGCCGATGATAATAGTGCAGGGATCGTGCATCGACTTTAACAAGGAGCGGCCCAGGATAATGGAATTCATCGGCACGCTCGAGTGGGCTATTCGCGCCAAGAGCAAATGCGAGTGCTCGTCTTCAGGCAAGGCTCTCGGATGGGAATTCTTCCACATCTATTTCGACCCTGAATTCGTAGGCACGTTGCTTGACATTTACCCAGACATACAAAAGCAAGAGGGCAATGACATCGAGCAGCGGTTTGTCTTATGGCTCAACAAGCGAATGAAAAAGTCCAAGCTTGAATATTATTTGAAATTGAGCGACGTGCCCCGCGAAGTCACAAGGGGCTTTCGCCTCAATCCCGAAGCCTACCGCGACGACAACGAGCTTGAAAAGCTGCGCTGAAATTTATAACTAGCAATGCTGCTAGGTAAAAAAGGCGTGAAGAAGAAGAAGAAGGGAATAATCTTTGACCTTGACGGTGTGCTAGTCAACTCCATGCCGACCCATGTTCAGGCCTGGAAGACTGCCTTTGCCAAAGTAGCAGGTATCATCAGCATAACCGATCGCGATGTCTATTTGCTTGAAGGAATGCGTGGCAAGGAGCTTGTCATAAAAATATTTGAGCAAAAGAATTTTCCTGATCACTCGCTTGCCCAGACGGTACATGACGAAAAGAGCAAGGTCTTCAAGACCGTCAGGAGCTCAAAGGCATTTGAAGACGTCAATGAAATGATAAACAACATTAGGTGCCGCAAGGCAGTAGTGAGCGGTTCCACCAAGCACGATGTTGAAACGATACTTGAAGAGGAATTTGGCAAAGACAAATTCGACGCGATAATAACAGCCGACGACATCAAGAAGGGCAAGCCGGATCCGTCGGCGTTTCTGGAAGCGCTGAATAAGATGGAACTAGAGCCTGGGCAGGTCGTCGTGGTAGAGAACGCGCCGCTTGGTGCCAAGGCGGCAAATAACGCCGGCATTGATTGCTACGTCGTGCTCAACAATACACCCCTTACAAGATCCGATTTTGACGGCATTGTGCCTGAGGACCGGATACTTGACAAAACAAGCTCATTAAAGAAACCGCTTGGAGAGATGTGTGCAGAGGATGATTAAGGTGTTCATATTCTCCCACGAGTCCGACCTTGATGGCCTCTATTCTGCCGCAATAGGGCTCATCCGCTACCCGCAGGCAGCTACCATGTTCCTCGGGTACGGCGCCGAGAATTTTAACAAAATTGGCAATTTTATCTATTCAGCGACGCACTATTCACGCGAGCGCGGGCTTGTCGTCATTGCAGACCTCGGGCTCAACGACGACCTGATAGAAACCTGCAGGCAGATTTTTTCAGACGCAGTAAAGAATGGCTGGAAGATAATATGGGTGGATCACCACCCTTGGTCGCAGCAGGCCATTGACGCGGTCAAGCCGCTCGTGGAAATAGTGCTCGACGCGTCTGGCAACAAGTGCGCTGCCGACCTGATGTACGAGAAGTTTCTGCCCGGCAACATGCTGGCGGCCAAGCTTGCCAGTATGGCCCACACGATAGACTTTTTTACGAAAGATCAGTATCTGACGCCGATATCGGAGCTGATACGCTACTACCAGACGTTTCCCAACTTTTACGACAGGCTGTCAGAGCTTGCAAGAAAATCCGTCCAAGGGATACTTTGGGACGTGGAGATGCAGAGCGACTACAACGACTATGTGCGCTTGCGCGACGAGGCAAAGGCGCAAGTGTTTACGACCATGCAGGTCAAGCCAGCCGGCAGCTTCAAGGTAGCGTATGTGCAGTCGTCGCCGTACCTGCAGAACAGCCTCTTTTCAGAGGAAGTATTTGCCAGGACGGGCGCCGACCTTGCCATGTTCTACAGCAGCAAGGGCAAAGTGAGCATTCGCCGGAACAACGACGCAATTTCGTGCCGCGACGTGGCTGCCAACCTGCCCGAGGGCGGCGGCCACGCCTATGCCGCCGGAGCCACATTCAAGAGCGACCCGGCAAACACTGCCGCAGTCATTTTGGAGCTTGAGGCGGCCGTTGCCAAGGCTCTAGACCGTCAAATACTTTAAAAGAACACTTGCCGAATAGTTACCCATGAACGGGATGAAGGGTAAAGTCGCAATAGTCACCGGAGCCGGTGGCGGAGTCGGCAAGGTGATATCAAAGAGGCTGGCTTCTGAGGGCTGCAATGTGGTGCTTGTTGGCAGGAACAGGAGCAGGCTGCAAAAGGCCGCATCAGAGATTGGCGACAAAAAGAACACCATGACTACAGTCACGGACATCACCAAGGAAGCTGAAGTGCTGAGCGCGATTGAGCAAACCCTTTCGTCTTTTGACAAGATAGACATCCTAGTGAACAACGCCGGCGCCATCAACGACCCGGTGATGTTCCACGAAATGTCCGACGACCAATGGGATGAGCTTGTCGAGACCAACCTTATCGGCACGTTCAGGATGACCAAGGCCGCAGTACCGGTCATGATGAGGAACAGCAGTGGCGGCAGCATTGTCAATATTTCTTCAGTGCTCGGCGTACGGGCGATACCCAAGGTCCCGCTGTCGGTGTACGGCGTGACAAAGGCCGGCGTTATCATGTTCACAAAGAACATCGCCGTCGAGTACGGCCAGTACGGCATTCGCAGCAACTGCGTCTGCCCCTCTACCATCAAGAGCTCGATAATTGAACCATATTTGCAGGACGAAAACGCCAAGAAGGTGCTCGAGTCTACGTTCCCCTTGCGCACGATAGGCGAGCCAGAGGACATCGCGGGCGCAGTTGCTTACCTGTGCTCGAACGATGCCAAGTGGGTCACTGGCACGGTCATGATGGTTGACGGCGGCGTCTCTGCCAAGCAATAGAGGTTAGTAGTAGGTGGCAGATTTTTTTTACTAGCACATAACTAGTAGTAGTAGTAGTAGTAGTAGCGGTATCTCGCGTATTATGGGATAGTCGCCCTCTAGTGATATACTCATAATTATTATTCACTCTTTTGCAAAGGAAAACCTAACCCCTGGCTTACAGGAGTGAGCCTATCATAGAGATAGTGTAGCAGGACGGACACAATCCTTCCAAAGCTTTTCATTATTTCCAAGAAACCACTGTGAAGTTTATGGCAATCCCGGTGACTCATTAATAGATGCACTTGCAAGTTTTGGTGGCCGCAATTACCATTTTTATTCTAAAGCTCGGCCGGGCATATGATGTCAAGAGCGATAGAGACACAAAAACACGCATGCCCGGCCCGTAATGCTTGGTGGGAGGTTGAAATGACTTGCAGCACAATGAAAGCCAAGAGGCCTTGATAAAGATTTGCGATAATAT
>CAMLKF010000044.1 GCA_946480575.1 uncultured Nitrososphaera sp.
GCAGCCGTGTCATTGTTAAAGTCGGCACACACATAATCGGGCTCTCTGTTACCGCGTTCTTCTTCATGCCGCTCGTCAGCCAGGCGAAAGCAAGCCCCCGAAAAAGTCGCTCGTTTCGGCAATGTCGTCAGTGGTTGAGCTGTTCTGGTGCCACAGCCGGCTGCCTGACGAAACTAGTTCCGACGAACCGCCAAAGATTATTTGCACCGCGGCGCCAGCGGAAACCGTAGATGGGGCTTCTCCAACTATGACTGCTACCAAATCCATGTATTCTTCGCCGTCATAGTAGCCAGTTCCCTGCGCGTAGCCGAATTCATCGTTAAATTCTGTGACATCAAGTATGCCGGGACTGTCCTAACGCTATATCTGGTTGCCTGCAGACGTCAGGCGAGAGGCGAAGCCATAGATTATGTTGACGGCGCCATTGTCAGCTAGTCCCACCTCAACGATTCCACCCATTACAAGGTCGACATAGCCGTCGTCGTTAAGGTCGACAAATGCTTCAGAAAGTGGAGTGCATAGGTCTACAGGAGGGTTGCCGTTCACGGTGCCTGATATCATGCCGTCACACTCGTTGTTTGTGGTGCCGGCGTCGTTGACATTTACGGTGCCGTCGAATTGAAAGAGGCTCTTCGAAGCAGTGTTAATGGTGCCTGTGGAGTTTACGATGAGGACAGCGATGTTGTCCAGCACCCGTATATGCCCGAATCCACATCTGTCATAGTATTGCTAATCACAGTGAGCTCGCCTGCAAATGCCCCGATTCCGCGGCCGTTAGTAAAGACAAGGTGTGTCTGTCATTTGTAAATCCAGATATGCTTCCGCCTTACAAGAGGCCACCGTCGTCCACAAGCAGATCGCAATAAGAAACGGCTATGAGGCCGAACGACTGCAATGCGCTGCCATTCACAAATGAGATGAAGCTCTCTTGGCTAATGAATATATGCCGCCATTGAGAACCGCGTCGTCAGCGGTCACGTTGAATATGGCGCCAGTGATGTTGTTGACGATAGCAGAATTTTCCAGAATTGCATCAAAGTCAAGGATTATAGTGCCGCCGGAGTTTTCCAAACCCACACCGGAGATAAAGATTTCGTCGCCTTCCGGATCGTCTCCGGAGTCTGCCGAAATTGTGCCCGTGTTGACGATTCCGCCAGAGACATGAAAAGCGTGCCTGAGATAAATATGCCACCGGCATTTTTAATGTCGCCAGAGCGGTTTATTTCATCAAAGTCGTTGACGGTGATTGTGTCTTGGTCCGTAATGGTGCTGCCACCGAGTGTTGACTGGATGGTACCGAGGTTATTGATGTGGGGGCGGGGTTGTTGAGTATGTTGCCGATATTGGTAGAAGGGTGGCGCCAGAGTTGATGGCGATGGTGCTAATGCTAGAAAACGTATTGCTCGGATCGATAGAGAGCATGTCACCATTGTTAAGTGTAAAGCCGTCCATTGTATAGGTGCTTGTGCCGGGATTCCAGGAGCCGCCTATCGCCAAGCACGACCCATCGCCGTTCAAAGTGAAATCAAGAGCAAAGGAGTTCTGCAATTGCGGAATAGTTAAATCAGATAGGCAGATGTGGCTACGATTGCTGCTAGAGCCAAGGAAACTGGCAAAGCTTTTACATTATCCACATTGGTAGGATGATGCGCTTTCAAGGTACCTCGAGTAATAAATCATTGAGTCTATAAGTCTATACACTTGTTCTATATTGATAATCCATTTTTCACGTGGATCACTAAAAAATATTGGAGAACGAAGGATCAGATGCCTCTGGTGCTGTCAGTCTGCCTGTATTTTGCATATTGCCTGACGACGTCTGCTTTGGGTTTGACACCCAGACAGGCTCTGTCAGGTCGATCTTATCTACTGAAGGCTCTGCCCCGTGCTCGATGTTGGTCTTGCCCCTTGGTTCTGGGTGCTCCGTTCTACCTCTGGCGATTCGCTCATCGCAGGTACCGCCCAACATCGATTAATAATGTTGCAAGCTTCTTTTGAGAGCCAGCAATCACTGATAATGTAGGCGACCAACCCTTACAAACCTTAATTCGACTTGGGATCATAAAAAGCGTCAAACAGGATCCGGTCAGAGCCTGGCTTTCGGAAAAACTCGCGTGCGCCGCTTCGCAACCAGAGCAGGCCATATCTACTACTACCCTCTCTCGGGCGCGCGGGAAAAAAGGCAATCGGACCTCCATTTCTAATAAACACATTAAAGGGTGCGCCGCCATACTCAACATAACATTTGTGGGACACTTATAGCGAGGACAGGGCATCCCGCACAGACATCGGCAGGATAGCGCGGATTGCAGTCTTTGCAGCGCTTGGCGTTATAATATTTGCCATAGTGGGCAACCAGTCAGTGAACCTGTTCATGAACATCGCAGAATTTGGCGACGTCTTTACAAAGCCCCTCTACTATTCGACCCTTTCAGGGCTTATCCTCGCAGCCATTTCGCTTGTCCGCTTGAACTTCAAGTCGCGCCACTCGATAACCTGGTACGGCGTCAGGACCATCATCAACTTTTTGAAGAGGAGAGAGTACGAGTCCCAGCCCCGGATGACCCGTTACTCGGAATTCAGGATGGGCGGGGCCAGCTTTGCGCTGTGGCAGCTGACCAAGGTGGTGCTGTTTGCACCGCTCTTTGGCAGCCTGATCTTTGGCATGGCAGTCGAATACATGATGCAGGGAAATGACATCGGCCTTGCCTCGATAGGCAACATCTTTACGATCCCTTTTGCAGACGTGCCTCCAGACGGCGGCTACGCGCAGGAGAAGGTCATCCCCATGTTCCCGGCGCTTACGCTCCTCATCCCGGCGCTCCTGGCTGCCGGAGGGTTGCGGCTACTGCTTTACGTCGGAGTCTCTGGCATCGTGAGCATCGTCTCGCAGTACATCATTGATGCAAGGGAGAGAAAGCCCAAGTTCCTCTCCTACATCTCCACCGTAGAGATCATAGTGGGCGCGGCCGTACTGTGGGTAGGCTTTACCATGTTCTTCAACCACGACATCGACTACAACACGCGCTATGCTATCTCGGCCGCGCTGGCGCTGGGCGCCGCCTTTATCGCGTTTGGCGTGCTTGACAGGAGGCGTGCAAGGGTGATAATCTACCCGACAAAGAGGCACATTTACTCTAGGCTCCTGACCGTTGCGGTGGTAGTGGTGATGGCCGGCTCAATAATGGTGATAAACGATAGTATCGCAGACGCCAAAAAGATAGAGTGGAGGGGGCCTTACATCGCACAAGAGATATCGGTCAACCGCTACATGCATGACCTGGACCAGATAAGCGTGATGAATTACGATGTCACGCAGCCGTCGGTGGCGGCTTCTAGTATACAGCAGGTGGTCAACGAAAATCGGGAAACGCTGACCAACATCCGGCTGTGGGACCAGGCAGCTGCCAACTCGAAGCTCAAGCCGGAGCTTGGGCAGAGAAACGACATCGACTACGTCGACATCGACACACTGCGTTTTGGAGACACGATGTACTGGACCGGCACCACTGCGCCCCACATGCCCAGCAACGTGGCGGCAAGTGACAGGTGGTTCAGCGAGCACATGATCTACACCCACGCCAACATCGGCATGAAGATGCTAGAGGCAGATACGGGAAACTTGGCCAACGAGGCCACATTCTTTGACCAGCGCAGGATATACTACGGCGAGAGCGGAGAGAAAGGCCTCTTTGATAATGTGTGGTCAGCGTACCCGGTCGGCAGGGAGCAGAGCGACGAGGTCGACAGGTTCTTTTACAACGGGACCGGTGGCGTGGATGTCGCGCCGCCGCTTAGCTGGATGTTTGAGCCCAATTTTATGTTGTCATATCCGAGCACGCCCATCCACGTCATGAGGTACAAGGACGTACACGAGCGTATGGAATTGCTCTACCCGTATTTTGTTTACGACTTTGGCTTTGGCAGCTCGACCACCGCCCAGTTCAAGCGGGTCGACGTCTTCCCAGTCACCGACGGCGAAAACACGTACTGGCTGATCCCGCTGGTGGTCGCGCTTGATACCCGCTACGTGCCATGGAGCTCCAGCCCTGACCTGAGCTCGAGCTTTATGCTCAAGCTCGTCGGATACGCGCTGGTCGATACATACAACGGGAGCGTGCAGGTCATTGTCACCGGCGACGACTATTTCTCCGAGATATTCCTCAACCAGTACAGCGACATCGGCGCTACAAGGGAAATCCCCGAGTGGCTCAGCGACCAGATCAAGTACCCCGAGGAGATGTTCGTATGGACGATATCCAAGTTCAACATCTACCACGTCACGGACCCCAAGACGTTCATAGAGGCAAAGCAGTTCTATAGCATCCCCGCGGACGCGGGTAGAATGGTGCCGCCCTACTACATCATGACAAAGCCGCCGGGCTTTGAAAATCCTGAATTCGTGGGATTTCAGTCGCTCGAGCTGACAAATTCGCCAGCAAAGAACTTAGTCGGCTACATGATAGTGCAGAATGACGCTAAAGACCTTGGCAAGATGACTTTCTACTCGGTGCCGCTCGACTCGCCTGTCAAGGTACTAGGCCCAACCGCCGCCAAGGAGACTCTTGAGAAGGACAGAGATTACAGGAATGTCAAGACCCTCCTGCAGGGCACGCCCACGCTTGGCGAGAACATTCTGTACAGGATGGGCGACCATGAGGTGTATTTTATTCCGGTCTACACCGCTCAGACCAGCGGAGGAGTCATTTCGCAGATCGGCACCATTGCGGCAGTAGGCGGAGCCTCTGTCACCGGCACCTACTACGTGGGCCTAGGCGACACGCCAGTGGAGGCGTTTGAGAACTATTTACTAAAATTGTCAGGCGTGGCGCCAACGGACGAGGAGCCTATGGGTGGTGGCGGCAACCAGACGGTAGTGGTGCTTGACAAGGAGACCAAGATACAGAACCTCGAAAAGGTGTTCATCGATACAGGGCTTTCGATCGCAAAGCCAAGTGCGATATCGGTGCCGGTAGAGTTCAAAGAGGCAGATGCCGTCTACAGGCTCGAGTCCGACTTCTCCGACACTGAAACGACGATAAGGAACTTTATCTCTAGGTTTGCGCCAGAGGACGGTGGACGCATACTCGAATGGCAGGATGACACCAAGATTAACTTTGGCGTTCTGCAGCAGGTGGACGGCATAGCAGAGATCCACTACATCACGATAGAGGTCGGATAGAATCTGCCAGCGCTGCTATTAGTGGACAACCTGTCCCCTTTCACACCAGACATACTGGGCTGCCTGAAGCAGCTGGGCATCGAGTGTGTTTACCTGAAATTCTCTGAAGTGTCGGAAGGCGATCTCGCAAGGTGCGGCAAGGTGATACTATCCGGCAGGCGCAACAACAGCAAGGAGATAAACGTGGCAAACTCAGCGATAGTGAGGCACTGCCAAGAGCAGGGCAAGCCCATCCTCGGGATCTGCTACGGGGCAGAGATAATTGCGCTCACGCTTGGAGGCTCGATACGCAAGATGCCCTCCCACGTGCAAGGCCCAACCGACCTATCGGTATCGGGGCCAAACCCGCTGACCGGGGGCAAAAAGTCAATTTCGGTGTACGAGAGCCACGGCTACTATGTCGCACGCTTGCCGGCGACTTTCAGGTCGCTTGCCAGCTCGCAGTACTGCCAGCATGAGCTCTTTGCAAGCACAGACAAAAAGATCTTCGGCACGCAGTTCCACCCGGAAAAGAGCGGGAGCGACGGCCTGATGATGCTCCAGAACTTTGCCAACCTGTGATGCTGATAACAAGAAGGATTTTATTTAGTTGGAAGCAGGATCCGGGATCGTGGAGTCGCAGCCACCTGAGCATTTCATCAGCCTGCCACTTGTCAGCAAGAGCGAAGAGAGAGCGCACCTGCCGCTGGTAGTAAATGTAGTCGCCAGGTACTGGGGCGAGGACATTGCGCTGCAGGGGACAGGCGAGGCTGCAGGGGCCAGAGGCGCGGCCATGATAGACGGCATAGAGCTAGCGGAGAGCCGCGGATTTGCTTCCTACATTTACAAAGGCTCCATCAAAGATTTGAAAAAACGAATTGACCAGGGGATACCGCCTATAGTGGTGATGCCCGGCATCCAGGAGACCCTGCAGCATGCGATGGTCGTTTCAGGCTACAATAGCGACGAGCACAGGATATTAACGTATGTGCCCGAGCCCGACACCATGGGCGCGATTCCAGAACAGAAATTCGAGCAGGATTGGGAGCAGGACGACATGACCGCGATTATCTTGGTGCCAGCGGACATGAAAGACTTACTCAAGAACGAAGGCTTGAAGTTTGCAAAGTCAAACAGGGCGTGCTTTGAGGCAGAAGGGCTATGGCAGCGAAGCAGAGTCAACGAGGCTATTGAAATGTTGCGCAGAGCTGCTGAAATAGACCCGGACAACTCGCAGGCATGGTGCCTGATTGCTGGTATTTATAACGAAATGAATTCTGATCAGGCTGTCCCCTGCTACGAAAGGGCTGTCAAATTAAACCCCAAATACTACCTTGCATACCGAGGCCTTGGAAACTATTACCTGAAAAAGAAGGACTATTCGCTTGCAGAAACCTACTACACAAACGCAATAGGCGTCAATCCCGCGCGCTTTGGGCCGATATACAAGAACCGCGCGGTCGCAAGGATGCAGCTTGGCAACAACGCGGGTGCAAAGGAGGACCTTGTAAAATACTTGGAACAGACGCCTGCCGCTCAAGATAGGAAAAGCATCGAAGACGCGGTAGCACAGCTGTAAAATAATCATCTTACTTCAGTCTAGGTCTTTAATTCTACCGGCGCAGCAAGCAAATGCTCGACTCTTGATCGCAGGCTCTTGATGTACGGCTTTTGGCCATGCTTCTCAAACGCTCTGTATGACTCAAATATCTCGTCAAAAACGAGCTCGTGAGGGTCTTTTGTCGAGCTGTGCAGGACGTAGGCAATGTTGCCCGGCTCGCTTCTCATCGGACCGATGAGCGTCAGCAGTGCTTTTTCCAGCTTCCTGCCCTTCCCCGGCTTTGCCTTGAAAAAGGCAAGCACCCTTACCGCATCAGCAGTCCGACTCTGGAAGTTCCCGATGTCCGTAGCTTCCATGCAGAAATTCCAAATGCTGGCAGGCGTTTTATAGTTGCTGGCTGGTCAGCACCCTGACCGCCTGCTTAAACTCTTCTTGGCTGAGCAGAGGCGTGTCTGCGACCTTTAAGTTCTCCTTGACATGCTCGGCCTTTTTTTGGCCAATGAGAGGGGCTATGACTGATGGGCTTGACCGCACTATCTGCACCAGCTTGGCAACTTTGTCGCTTATGCCACCGTAGTCAGGGATCTCGGTGCGCAAGAGCCTGCCCTGAAAGAGCGGAATACTGGTAAAGATGCCGACATTGAGCTTGGATGCCGCTTCCAAGATAGTCAGGCTACCACTTGCAGGCCCAGCTGACTGGTTCTTTAGGAGGAGCGCCTCACTGTACGCAAGGTTGTACGGCAGCTGGATAAATCGAAAGCCGTGGTTTTTTCCGCCGACGCTTTCTGCGACCTTGACTGCCTGCTCAAGCGACAGGTACTCGGGGCTGTCGGTGGGCACGCGGAAGCAGGTCCATGTCGCCATGCCGTAGTACCGTATCTTGTTCTGCGATCGGTACTTTTCATAGACTTCAAACGCCCGGGCAAGCATCTCCATGAACTGCTGCCTGCTCACGTCCTCGTGCCAGCTTTCAAACGCGTTGTGGATGTAGACAAGGTCGATGGTTGAAAGGTGCATGTTCATGAGCGACTTGTCGATGCACTTTCCAAGGTAGTTCGGGTTCATGACATTGTAGCCGGAGCTGATGTCGTCAGCGTTCATCACTTCAGTCTGGATGTACATCCTATGCATGTATTCCATCACGTCTACGTTTGGATAGTCACCGTCGTTTGTGATGTAGCCATTCTTGGTGGAAATGAAAACCTGATCGCGCGCAATTATGCCATCCTTTACGACGCGCAATAATGCTCTTCCGATGCTCTTTTCAGACTTCATGGCACGGTAATTAATAGCAGTGTCGATGACGTTGACCGCGCCTGACTTGACCGACTGGTAGACGGCATTCTCAACTGCAAGGTCGTCCTGCTGCGTCGGCTCGCCGAGGTACGTCCCTATGCCGATGCTTGACAAATGCAATCCGTCAAATCGCTTGAAGTGACCTTCAGGTCTCCCCTGCGAAACAGCATACTGGATGTATCTCTTGGTGCCTGCAGGCGTGGCGTAACCTTGCAGCCTCTCGTATGATGACAATGCCATTGAAAAACGTAGAATGAGTAATAAACGGATCGAATTTCGCTACTCCCATAAAGGGAGCAGGTCTTATTTTGCGCGGATACGATATAATAACGATAATGGCAGTACTGGATCCCAATGTGCTCAACCGGTTCGTTCTTTTAATCCAGCCGTGGCTCGAGTGCTTGGAGCCGCAATTACTGCGGTTTCTGTCGGATTGTCAATGGCGATAGCGCGCCACTTCTTCAAGTCTTACTCGTTCTCAGGCCCTGGCTACTTGCTCGGCATGCCTATAGGGGTTGCCTCCCTCGGCGCGTCGTTCCTATTGGAGATGACAAGCCTGCGGTACAGCGCCGACCTGGTATTGCATCCGGCATTCTTTTGGATCCAAACGTCGCTCTAGGCAGAAGCGTTCGCGCTTTCCTACTATTACAAGAATTCAGACGACAGCAGTAGCAGCAAGGCCATCGGATCAAGGGACGTGTTGAGCACCACCATGCCTTTCGTGATGGTCGCGGTCCCATTCATGGTGCCGACTGCCGTGCCGATATCAGGTCCCTACCTTAACTAGGCCGGCCTTGCGGACCTCAGCCCTTACAGAGGATATTCAGCATCGCAGCCATTGGTACATATTCAAGAGCACCATCGTGTCGCTAGTCAAGGCGGTGAGTATCAAGATGCTGTACGCGCCAGCGGCGTTTGTGCTCCTGTGGGTTGAGCAGTACTCGCTGGTAATAGCATACTTTGATAACAGCATATAGCTGCGTTTATCGGATTGGCCATTGGAGGATTTTGCCGGTTTGGCGCTCTTTGCATACATCATGCAGGGTGTGGCATCAAGGAGCGAGATGGTGATTGAGGCGAGAAAAGCGGCGTAAGCTACAATTGTTTTACGAGATATTGTGTGCGATTAAAGAAGATACCATGCACAACGAATTTTATAGGCCGACCCACGTCCAGCACTTCATTATCTTGTCGTGCGACAATCTGGTGAAGCACTTTGACGAGCTGGAGGAGAAGCGCATGATTCATCGGGTGAGCCGCCTTGTGTCGGTAACTGCGAAGGTCAAAAAGTTGATCGAGCAGTATGACCATCTGATAAGCCTTATAGAAAGTGCAGGAGTTTAAAATACTGAAATACCAGGGGGAAAATAAAAGAAAAAGAGAGTCAGGTTTTTTTGATTCTGATGCAGTTACTTAGTTTGCCATTTTATTTTCTTCTGTTATTCCAAAGATATTGCCTTCAGTATCCTGACAGGTTGAGAACCAACCAACGCCTGGTATCGCTGTCTTGGGCATCAGCATCTTGGCACCTTTATCTGAATCAAGTTGGAGAATTTGTCAACTGAAGGCAGACTTATTGTATTCATCATAGGGATCGCCGTCTCACCCTTTCTAGAAAGACAGCCGCTGATTCCGAGCTCTTTTTCGTCTCCTATAGTTACCATCCAGTACCTCCATAGCACCGTCCCACTTTTCGAATTTCCATCCGAAAATATGTTTGTAGAATTTCATCGCTTGTTCTGAATTGTCTACAACCATGTCAAAATGAATTGGTCGAGCCGTTTGACTGCTAAATAAGTCTAGCTGTTTATCATAATTGCTGCGTTATGTATGTGTTGGATAGGCTTAAGTCTGTAGCCATCTTGGTACAGACTACATACTCATTCACGCACCCTCTTCAAGTTATAGGTTCGGACGAATTTGAGCTAGTTTTGATATGAAAATAGAGTTGTTTAGAATACCAGGCTCGCTGCAAGCAAAAAGCCGGTTATCCTTGAATACGTTACAGTACACGACATCGCTGGCACCAGCCTTTCAGCGCTTTCCTGATCCTTTCTTAATGCCATTATCGCCTTGACAGCAAATGGTAGCGACGCAAGGCTGACAAGCGAATAGGCTTTTGTAAACCCAAGAAAGATGCCGGCTACGATCATTGCATACGCAGCAATTATGAAAACAGGAAAAGCAGAAGCAGCAATTTTCCTGCCCATGATGATGACAAGCGTCCGGCGACCCTTTGATCTGTCTGCTTCATAGTCTGGAAACGAGTTGATAAACAATACGGTAGCCGACAATAGGCCGACGATGGCTCCAACAAATATCGCTGCCATGTCGATGGCGGCAGTCTGCACGTAAAAAGTGCCTAGCACTATCATCGCCCCCTTGATTGCCACAAAGAGCTCGCCAAGGCCAGCGTTGACGATGCTGGTAGAGTAAAAGTAGATGGCGACGACTGCGAAGCCCAGTATTACAGCGATGGCGACTCCACGTATTGCAACAAAGTACGCGCCTATCGCTGCGCCAAGGATCAGGAATATCATCCCGGCAGTATAGACTGCTTTTGGCGTGAGGATGTTCTCCGGCAGGACGCCGGTTCCGCCCGAGAACTTGGTCCTCGTCGTTGCAGAATCGATGCCTCTTTTATGATCCCAGTAGTCGTTGAGCAGGTCGACGCTTGCATGCAAAAAGCCGACGCCGAGGTACGTCAAGACAGCGTACAGCGGGTCAATGTAGCCGAATTTCCAGTAGGCTATGGCAAGGCCATTGCTTACCGCAATCACGGATGCGAGCAGAAACCTGATCCTGATTGCTCGTAGCCAGCTGGACAGCACCGGTGCGTGATACGGCAAGGGTCTTACTATGCTTTTTGAATCAATCAGTCGCCAGCGACACACCGGTAATAGATGACGCCGTTCACTGTCACGTCTTCTATTTTGAACTTTCTCTTCCTGCCAGATATCGCTCCAGCAAGGTCTGATATGCTCATCTTGACCATTGCGTTATTCACGTCTGCTTCTGAAATCGCGGTCGCCTGCGCTATCTCTTTTGCTGAAAAGCCCTTGCCACGGTTTCTGCAAAGGAACTGGTTAATGATCGTAGAGAGGTCCTTGTGAGCTTCAAATTCTGCGGCGTCAATCGGTGGTGGGCACATATATACGGATGGATAAAAGCACGCATCAAATTAAATACTCTTGTTGCGAACTACAGGATAACGTGAGAGAGTCTCCTGCGCTCAGCCGCCTTGAAATGGGCATTCTCGAGTCAGTCAGGGGCGGGTCCCGGCACGAAAAGGCGATTGTAAAGGACGTCAGGCTGGCCGAGCCCATCGTCGCAGAAGTCGTAACCGACCTGATGTTCAAGGGCTACATCGAAAGGCGCAGGCGGCGCTGGATGCTGTTTTTCTCCCGCGAATATTTCTCGATCACATTTGAAGGGCTTGCCGCGCTTGAAGCTGCCACCAGGAGTGACCTTGACAGGATAATGGAAATACTAAAGGAAAGGGGCCAGCAGATGGTAGATGCAATTTTGGAAGAGATGCCGCCGCTCGCATCGGGAGCCATAAAGGCGACTTATAGAGCGGCAAAATTCATCCTGAAATAGCTAGCTGGTTCAATGCAGCCGCTCCAAACGCCAGCTTTTCTGTAATGTGATTCTGGTTAATTGATCTCATCTTCTTGTAATAGTCAAGATTTTACCTATCAGATGTCATAATCAACATCGCCAAGGGTTAAAGCGGATCTGGAAATAGATTCCTTGATGCAACACATGAGCAATGCAACTTCAAAAAGCCTATCTCTAACAATAGCAGCTGTTGCTGCTGTTGCTATATTGCTAACGATAGCCATTTTCCCTTCTGCTGGCATGGCAGGGATAGCACAATATCGACATCGGAGTATAGCGTATGCCCAGCAACAGCAGCCGTCGCCTCAGGCGACAAATGCTTCTGCAAGTGCCGGCAATACTGCTACAAACGCCATCACCGTAGTCATATCCTCGGGTGCCTCAGTCAATCAAACCAATCAATACTTTGTTCCAAACTCAGTTCAGGTCCCAAGTGGATCAAATGTTACATGGATCAACAATGACACGGCAGCGCATACGGCAACAGCCGGCAATCCTAAGCAAGGCCCTTCGGGACAATTCGATACGGGATTATTCAACCCAGGGGCAAATGCTTCGATAACAATACAGGATCAACCGGGAGCTACGATACCATACTATTGCACCGTGCACCCGTGGATGATTGCAACGGTAACTGTAGTAGCGCCAGGTCAAAATATGGCAGCCGCATCGCCTACGACGAATACTACTGCTCCCCAATAGCAGATTACTTAAGCCGTTCGAGTTCACTTGGGTCTATGCCGTTTTCGCCAGCTGGAAAACCGCTGGTCACGAGTGGCTTGCGGCCCATGAATCCCTCGTCCTTGGCATGCCAGAACTTTATTTCGTCCTCTCCTACTTTCCAGCACAGCCACACCTCCTCGTTGAACCTCTTTGACGGAAAGTCAAGCAGCCCCTCATCCACGCTCTTTATGACCACCCCGGTACCCTCGAGCTGCTCTATGGCGTTGTAGAGGTTTGAAACGGCGGCATTTAGCTCTTGCTTTTTCTTGATAAACTGTTGAAACTCGCTGCCAGAATCGATTATCATCTGCAGCTTCTCCTGTATGGCGACCACCTGGTTCTTTTGGGCGATAATGTTTGCAAACATGCGCTTTACCTCTGGCAGCGCCTTGTTTGCGGTCTGTGGGGTGTAGAACGTGAACATGTTGCTATCTTGACAAGGTTGTCCGGACTCGCAAGATAATTTATGCCTTTAGCACGGCAAAACACAATCTCTCCCGCAGATCATCATCGTCATCATCATCATATCTTTGTGATGTGCATGAACACGTCGCTGCTCATGACGCCCCATGCACCTGCTGCTCGTCCTCTGAGACGACTGCCGCTGGGTCCAGGTCGTGCAGCGCCATGTATTCCACCACTTCATAGAGCGGTTCGTCCATCTCGATGGCCTTAATGTGCTGTATCGAAATGTCGTTTAGGATGACGCAGTGCCAACCCTCCCTCCTTATCTTGCGCACCTGGGAAGGCGTCACTAAGCCCAAGTATGACCTACCGTCTTTCATCATTGCGACATATTCAGGATTGTACCTGTCATTATGCTTATCGTCAAGCTGTGTGATGGTCATTTCGCCATACACAGTCGGCGGCTCTGCGATGTAGACATCGGAGACGCGCATGTGGCCGAGCATCGTCATCGTGTAACAGGAGTCAGCGTGCCTATCGCCACCTCGGTCGTTATCTTTTTGACGACCTGGCCTGCGGCAGAAGAGGCAAGCAGATTCCCCTCTTCAGGGTTGCCGAAGTCACAAGTATCATTATCATTCTGCGAAAGACGACAAGCGAAAACAGGTCTGGCTGCACCATTCCGGCTGACAGGAGCGACAGCATTTTCACAAGGTCGACTGCGCCCTTGGCCATCACGCCGGTGCCAATAGTGAGGAGTGGCTTGAGCTTGGCGATCGCTGCCGCCAGTATTGCTCCGCCAAACTTGCCAAATGTAATGATTACCAGAACTACCGGCAACAGGTAGTACGGCACGCTCAGGCAGCCATAGCTAAAATGGATACTGATGCTGGCAAAAAATATCGGTATGAAAACCCCGTGCGCGATGCTGTGCAAGCCCTCTATCGACTTTTCATAGTCCTTCTTTGGCATCTGCGAAAAAGAGCACGCCAAGAGTGCGCTCACCGCCCGGTAGACGCCGCTGGCTTCAGCAAAGTAGGACATGAGCAAGATCAGGCCGATGAACATGCCAAACTAGATATCCCTCACCTTGAAGTGCGACCGGACGTACCGCATCACATGCGGAAGAACCTTGAGCCTAAAGAGCGTGACTGTAGAGAAAAATATCACCATGCATACAAGCAGCCACGCAAACGAAAGCTGCTCAAACGTCAGCGACAAATCCTCCTGCTGCGAGACCAGGGCCGTTACCGTGGTGGCCGTGGGTAGACCGGATATTGCCAGCGTGGCATTCAGGCCGGCCGCAAACGGCGCGACAAAGGCGTTGACCGTCTCCTGAAAGCTAGACAGGTTTGCTAACTGAATAAAGGCGCTTGCCACTACTAGGCCGATGAATTCCGGCACAGAAGTGAGCCTAAAAATTTCAAGCCCGAGCGGCTCCTTCAGCTTGCCATAATCAATGAGGATTTTCGCAACGACCCCGAGGCTCGAGATGCTAATGACGCTTCCAACCGCAAGAAGCGGCATTGGCCCAAGGTAGATAGAGCGGGGCACTGCAAGCGCAAATGGCACGACAAACCTCACGGTGGCGCCGACAAAGAGCCTCATTCTGATCACTCAGAAAATGCTCAGAATGCCGATTTCTTCCAGCCCTATCAGGAAGAAAAAGAAGAAGAAGAAGATGCCTGTCTGTATAACTATCTGTATAAAAAGCATGAGTTTGTCGGCAGGCTGCAACCCACGCAAGAACGGCTAGGCCCACAACTACGCCGGCAATGAGGTAGCCGAATATGGGCGGCTGCCTCAGCCTGACTGCTATTTCTTCA
>CAMLKF010000045.1 GCA_946480575.1 uncultured Nitrososphaera sp.
TTATCCTAAGCAGCTTAGCTGCTCAGCGTGCCCTGTCGGACAGCTGATAAACCAGAGGCTGCGCTGCCCTGTTCCTCTCGTACTAGGGGCAACTTCCCCTCAGACAACCACGCCCCTGTCAGGCAGAGACCGACCTGTCTCACGACGGTCTAAACCCAGCTCACGTTCCCCTTTAATGGGCGAGCAGCCCCACCCTTGGCTCCTGCTGCAGAACCAGGATGGGAAGAGCCGACATCGAGGTACCAAACCGCGGGGTCGATGGGAGCTCTCGCCCGCGACGAGCCTGTTATCCCTAGGGTAACTTTTCTGTCACCACCGGCCCCCAATAGTGGGGACACGATGGATCGCTAAGCCCGGATTTCTCCTCTGTATTCCGTATCATTGGGAATACAGTCAGACTGGCTTTTGGCTTTGCCCTCACCGGCGGAGTTCTGTCCCGCCTGAGCCAATCTTTGGGCCCCCTCGATACTTTTTCAAGGGGGTGCCGCCCCAGCCGAACTGCCCACCTGCTGTTGTCCCCGTGAGAACGGGTTAGCGATACGGTAACGAATGGCTGGTGTTACAACGGCGCCTCCACCAGCCCCGGAGGGCTGGCTTCGAAGGCTCCCAGCTACGCTCTGCATCCGCAACCATACCGCAGCAACAGGCTGCAGTAAAGCTCCACAGGGTCTTCTCTCCCCGACAGAGGTTTGTGGACTGTTCGTCCACATTATGTGGCTTCACCGGGCTGCAGGCGGGGACAGCGGGGCCCTCGTTGTTCCATTCATGCACGTCGGAACTTACCCGACAAGGCATTTGGCTACCTTAAGAGAGTCAGAGTTACTCCCGGCGTTTAGCGGCCCTTAGCCCAGTTGAACCCAGGTTTTAGGTACCGCCACTGGCCAGGATACAGAGGCCGTACTCATCCTTTCGGACTAGCGACCACCTGTGTTTTTATTAAACAGTCGGGACCCCCTGGTCACTGCGACCTGCAGCTCCTGCTCCTCGCAAAAGCTGCAGGCACTCCTTATACCATAGATACGGAGCTATTTTGCCGAGTTCCCTCGCCTTACGGTATGCCCGACAGACCTTGGCCTTCTAAGCCAGAGCACCAGTGTCGGTTCTCGGTACGGTCTTGAAGGTCTCTCCCTGGCCTTGCTTTCATTGTCTCCTGGACTTGGGCAAACCCGCCTTGCGGCAGGCCATTCGCTTCTCGCGTGGGATCTCGCCATTACAGCACTCCTCCACGCTCGAAAACTTGGACAGAACGACGGTTCTGCTTGCCCTATCCTGAAGCAACAAGGCAGGTAAAAACGATCCCTCCAAGGCACTTGAATATTAACAAGTTTCCCATTCGAACAACTCTGTTGAGGTTGCTCTTAGGACCGGCTAACCCCCGGCTGATGACGCATTGCCGGGAAACCCTTGCTCTTGCGGTCGCCGAGATTCTCACCCGGCTATGCTGTTACTACCACCAGGATCTGCAATAGTTAGATCAGTCCACTGGACTTCACAGCCCAGCTTCTACCCGATCACTACGCCCACCTACCACGCACCGGCATTGCCGGCGGTCTAAAGTATCGGTGGTCTGCTTGAGCCCCGTCCATTTTCAGGGCTTCCGAGCTCGGCAGGTGAGCTGTTACGCACTCTCTGAAGGATGGCTGCTTCTGAGCCTACCTCCCTGCTGTCTTTGCTCGAAAACACCTTTTTGTTTGACACTTAGCAGACACTTGGGGACCTTAACTTTAGTCTGGGTTGTCCCCCTTTCGGTTATGAGGCTTACCCCACATAAACCCGCCTCCTGGTTTCTATGACGCCTGTACATTCGGAGTTCGAATGGGCGGCGAGCCCTTTCGAGCCCTTACCGTCCGATCGGTGCTCTACAATACAAGCAGTCTCCACCAAGGCAGGACTGCGATCCACTTCGGTGGGAACTAGCGATCACCGGACTAGATTGGTTTTTGACCCCTAATCCCAGATCTGGGGACCGATTTGCACGTCAGGACCCTTGCAGACCTCCAGTGGGCTTTCGCCCACCTTCGTCTTATCCAGGATTAGATCGTCCGGTTTCTAGCCTTACTGCCATGACTGAAGACCCTTTCGGATCCTTCGCCTCGCCGAAGCTGCGCGAATTCGGTTTCCCTTTGCCTTCCCTTCGTCAGGTTAGGCTCGCCATGACAGCAATCTCCCTGGCCCGTGTTTCTAGACGGAACATATGACTCTGGAAGGCTTCAGTCCCTTGCGGGACCTCCACCCGACTCCTTTTGAGCCATACACGTCTGTAACCGGTTGATTTCAGACACTTTTCATCCCCCTTCCGGGGTACTTTTCAACTTTCCCTCACGGTACTAGTATCCTATCGGTCTTGATGAATATTTAGCCTTGGATGCTACTTTCACCCGTAGTCACTAGCCACTGCCAAGGCCAGTTACTCTTGCTATGGCAGAATTCCATTCTCGTACGCTTACGGGGGTATCACCCTCTGCGCCAGCACGTTCCAGAGCACTTCAGCTCAGAGAACGGCATCCTGTACGCCATAGCACACCACATCTCTACCACGTTGCCGTGGCAGATTCAGTTTGGGCTCTTCCGTTTTCGCTCGCCGCTACTAGCGGAATCTCGTGTTGATTTCTCTTCCTCGTCCTACTCAGATGCTTCACTTCGGACGGTTCGCTCTCCCAAGCGAAAAGCAAGGGAGTTCTAGGAGAGACCTCATTCGGAAATCCTAGGATCAAAGGTCGCATGCACCTACCCCAGGCTTATCGCAGCTTGCCACGTCCTTCATCACTTACCAAGCCGAGTCATTCGTCAACCGGCGTCTTTGCACTATAACTGGGCCAACGCCATTGTTGCTGTTTTGTGTGTGTTTTTACTATTGCAGCCCCGGAAACTCTACGCGAACATGTTTTCCGTAAAGCCACATTTTTTTCGTTCCACTCTGTCAGTTAGACATTGTGGCGCGTTGCTTTCTTCTGTGATCCTATGCACGACGGTCATTGCGAACTCTCGTCCGCTGCGTCCTTCATCTCTCATTTTCATGAGACACTGCATAATTATTGCTCAGTCACACGAACATGCCCTATATCAACCCTTTACACAAAGTTGTCCGGACCGCTAAACTTAGGAGGTGATCCAGCCGCAGGTTCCCCTACGACTACCTTGTTACGACTTCTCCCCCGTTGCTGACCCCAGGTTCGATAGCGCCAATTAGGCGCCACCTCGCCAAGAACCAGCTTCGGTGAAGCGACGGGCGGTGTGTGCAAGGAGCAGGGACGTATTCACCGCGCGATGGTGACACGCGGTTACTAGGGATTCCATATTCATGAGGGCGAGTTTCAGCCCTCAATCATAACTGAGGTAAGGTTTGTGGGATTTCCTCCTCCTTTCGGAATCGGTACCCGTTGTCCTTACCATTGCAGCCCGCGTGTGGCCCGAGGGTTTCGGGGCATACTGACCTGCCGTAGCCCCCTCCTTCCTCCGCCTCAGCGGCGGCGGTCCCTCTAATTAGCCCCTCCGTTCCGGAGAACGGTGGTAGCAACTAGAGGCAGGGATCTTGCTCGTTACCTGACTTAACAGGACACCTCACGGCACGAGCTGGCGACGGCCATGCACCTCCTCTCAGCTTGTCTGGTAAAGTCTTCAGCTTGACCTTCACACTGCTGTCGCCCCCGGTAAGATTCCCGGCGTTGACTCCAATTGAACCGCAGGCTTCACCCCTTGTGGTGCTCCCCCGCCAATTCCTTTAAGTTTCAGTCTTGCGACCGTACTCCCCAGGCGGCAGACTTAACGGCTTCCCTGCGGCACTGGGTTGGCGCGAAGCCAACCCATCACCGAGTCTGCATCGTTTACAGCTGGGACTACCCGGGTATCTAATCCGGTTTGCTCCCCCAGCTTTCATCCCTCACCGTCGAGCGCGTTCTGGCAAGCCGCCTTCGCCACTGGTGGTCTTCAGTGGATCAGAGGATTTTACCCCTACCCACTGAGTACCGCTTGCCTCTCCCGCCTCCTAGCCCTGTAGTATCCTCCGCAGCCCATCTGTTGAGCAGGTGGATTTAACGGAAGACTTGCAGGACAAGCTACGGATGCTTTAGGCCCAATAATCGTCCCGACTACTCGGGGTGCTGGTATTACCGCGGCGGCTGACACCAGACTTGCCCACCCCTTATTCTGCACCATTTTTAGAGGTGCCAAAAGATGCCCTTAGCGGGCATCACTCAGAGTAACCCTGTCAAGCTTTCGCCTATTGCAGAGTTTTCGCGCCTGCTGCGCCCCATAGGGCCTGGGCCCTTGTCTCAGTGCCCATCTCCGGGCTCCTTCTCTCAAAGCCCGTACCGGTTATAGGTTTGGTGGGCCATTACCTCACCAACAGCCTGATCGGCCGCAGTCCAATCCAAGGGCCATGTAGATTTCAGCCATTGTCCATTCCAGAAACCTTGGCCTATCGCGGTTTATCCTCAGTTTCCCGAGGTTATTCACGTCCCTTGGGCATGTTGACTACGTGTTACTGAGCCGTATGCCACGCATTGCTGCGTTGACTCGCATGGCTTAGTCCCACTCTGATAGCAGTCGGGTCCGGCAGGATCAACCGGAGTCAATCCTTTTCTTTATTTGTATAAAGAGTACGGCCGGACAACCTGTTATTGTGCGGGTCGTATTAGGGTGTTATTCATGTGACCGAGTCGGATCCAATGTTGACATCGGATCTCCATAGTATGAGCGCAACTGGAGGTCAGTGAATCACAAAATGGCGCTAAGACCAAACATCATCACTGACGCCGCCTAAACGTTACGTTCGCTTCTTACCTTTGCAAGCCAGCGATATAAATCTTTTCGACTTTGAGCATAAAACATGGACAACACGTCATTACTGGCCCAATAAATCACCGGCTTTAGTGTCTGCCAAAAGTTGTGCTCGCCTGCTAATAAAGTCTTTGATGGATTTCTCCGTAAATACACATAATCCATATTGATAGACCTAGATCATAGCAGTTTGTTGCAAAATCAAATTTCTTTGTATGACTCGGTGATCCCCGGCCCGACGTCAGTCGGATTTTCTTTATCTTTTTCTTTTAGCTCTTTTTCTTCCTTCTTAACTTTCTTTCTTGGGCTGGACATTGCAATGCATCAGCTGCGGCATCGGATATAACAAATTCCTGGGAATGATAGCAAGATGGTTCTCTTCTCTCTCAAAGTCTATATACGATGCGCAACAAGCTCATTTTAATGCAAGAAGAAAGTGCAAGCCACGGAAAGCCCAACAGGCTTGCAAAAGAGACGAGCCCCTATTTGCTCCAGCACGCCTACAACCCTGTCGACTGGTACCCATGGGGAGAAGAGGCGCTGCAAAAGGCACGGCAGGAAGACAAGCCAATTTTTCTCAGCGTGGGCTACAGTGCATGCCACTGGTGCCACGTCATGGCCCATGAGTCGTTTGAAGACAATGAAATTGCCAAGATAATGAATGAGCACTTTGTCAGCATCAAGGTTGACAGGGAAGAGCGGCCGGACCTCGACGACATTTACCAACGGGTCTGCCAGCTTGCAACCGGCACGGGCGGCTGGCCGCTGTCGGTCTTTTTGACGCCGGAACAAAAGCCCTTCTACGTCGGCACTTACTTTCCAAAGGACGGCAGGCACTATGGTATGCCCGGCTTTCGCACAATACTGCTCCAGCTTGCCACCGCATACAAGGACAAGCGGAGCGACATCGAGTCTGCAAGTGGCGAGTTCATGGAAGCGCTGACGCAAATTGCTAGGGACGTTGCAATGCCCGGCATTCAAGCAGAAAAGGCCAGCCTTGAGCGCTCGATCCTCGACGAGGCGGCAGTGGGGCTACTCCAGATGGGAGACACAATATACGGCGGCTTTGGGCAGGCACCGAAATTTCCAAATGCCTCAAACCTGATGTTCTTGCTACGTTACTATGACATTTCCGGCGTGGGCCGCTTCCGCGACTTTGTCGCGTTCACCGCAGACAGAATGGCAGCAGGCGGCATACACGACCACGTTGGCGGCGGCTTTGCAAGGTATTCCACCGACCAAAAGTGGCTCGTCCCACACTTTGAAAAGATGCTGTACGATAACGCTCTGCTCGCGCAGCTGTATGCGGAGCTGTACCAGATATCCAAAGCCGATAGGTACATCGCAATAGTCAGAAAAACTCTGGACTATGTTATGCGAGAAATGACGCACCCAGAAGGCGGGTTCTATTCCGCGCAAGACGCCGACTCGGAAGGGGAGGAAGGCAAGTACTACCTGTGGCGCAAGAAAGACATAGCATCCATTCTTGGTGACGCGACAGCCACTGACATTTTCTGCGAGCACTATGGCGTGACCGAAGGTGGCAACTTTGAGGGCAAGAACATCCTCAACGTGAGGATACCTGTAACGACTCTCACCCAGAGATACAACAGGACGCCTGAACAGCTTGCGGAGATAATAGCTGATGCTTCTGCCAAGCTTTTCGCAGCACGTGAAAAAAGGGTCAAACCGGGCAGGGACGAAAAGATCCTGACATCATGGAACGGCGTAATGATATCCGGCTTTGCAAAGGGTTACGCGGTGACCGGCGACTCAAGATACCTGCAAGCTGCAAACATGGCACTCGATTTTATTGAAAGGAAACTTGCATCAAAGGATGGCAGGCTCATGCGCACCTTCAAGGACGGCCAGGCAAAGCTGAATGCCTACCTTGACGACTATGCATTTTACGCATGCGCGCTTCTTGACCTGTTCGCCGTCGATTCAAAGCAGGAATACCTTGACAAGGCAATAAAATATAGCGACTTGATGCTAAAGCACTTTTGGGACCAAAAGGAGGGCAACCTATTCTTCACTTCCGACGACCACGAGAAGCTAATAGTGAGGACCAAGAGCTTTTACGACCTTGCCATTCCAAGCGGCAATTCTGTCGCCGCTGCCAATTTGCTGCGGCTGTATCACTACTCCCATAGCAAGGACTACCTTGACAAAGCGATAAGCATCATGAAGGCCGGGGCGCGGCCGGCAGCAGAAAACCCATTTGGCTTTGGCCAACTGCTGATGGCTGTCTACCTTTATGTGAAAAAGCCGGTGGAAGTGACCGTTATCACCGACAGCAGCAAGAGCTTGGGGATGGCCGGATGGCTCAACCGCCAGTTCCTGCCAGACGGGATAAACGCGGTCATTAGCTCCGGCGAGCTTGCGCGACTGCAAAAATACCCCTACTTTCAGGGGCGTGCCGGCGACGGTAGCGAGATCGCCTTTGTCTGCAGGAACTTTAGCTGCTCGCTACCGACCAAGTCGCAGCAAGAGCTGGAAAGGCAGCTCAGCATTACTACTACTACGGCGCCTTCCTGATATCTATCGACAGCCTTTCGCCCACGCACGGGCTTCCAATCTTTTCATATCTCTTTTTTGGCATCGTTATCTGAATGACTGTCTGAGAGTAAGTCTTGACCACGGTCTGGGGTTGCGACTTTAGTATCGCCTCAAGCAGCGGCCTTATCTGGTCCTTGACCTCTTTGTCAGTGACCGCTCTATCTACAGCTTCAAGCATCATCTGCTGCTGCGACACTGGCTCTAGCTCTATATCTTCGCTGAGCGCAAGAGTAACACTTGAGCCGGTGTCAGTCATCTGGTTAATCCTGTATCTGATTATTGAATCGTCATGCATACGTGGTTCTTTTACCCCGGTCGGCTACTAAAACTTGCCATCATGTCATGTAGCTGCGGCCGTTGTCTTTGTTGGTTTGGACGTGCTTGTCGTCATCCTGCTGAGCTGACCCAGAAGCTCTTTGTCGAGCCCTGGAGCAAACTCCTCTGCCCTTTCAGGCAGCTGTGGCAATTCAAACCCATCTGGCGCTCCTTCCAGCGTTTCCAGCTCTCCATCTCCAAAC
The DNA here is from genome assembly GCA_946480575.1 of uncultured Nitrososphaera sp. Next base: position 7,857 of record CAMLKF010000045.1, read on the forward strand.
GGCGACGGGCCGGTGAATATCTTGGCCATTTCTGAGCCATCTTTGGCAAACGTCCATTGCTGGTTATGCAGGTTCCTTCCTTCTAGTTCTTGAACTTCTGGCATCCCGGCGGTATTTATCTTAGGGACTGGAAGGACTCTCCCCCAGTTGACTCCAAGCACTTCAAGAGCTCTGGCAAACACCTTCTCGTGCGCCAAATCCCTTACAATAAGGTAAGACACTGTTGACCTGAACGCCTTGTTGTTGTTCATCTCGTATAGGCGGCACTTTTGCAGCCTTCCCGTTGCTTCAAGCATTAGGTTGTAAAGAAGGTTCAGGACTAGGTTTCCGCTGTCGTATACGTATAGGGCTGTCCAGGGGTTGCCTGCAGCATCCACGGGGCGGGAGCTCTGGGCGGCAACCAGAAAGTGGTGTATATTGCCGTCGCCATCCAGCGCATTTTTCAGAGGAAGGCTGTCTGGCTGCGTGGCGCTCGCCACGTCAGACGCCCCGTCAAGAAGAATGTTGATAGTGTTGGCTACCAGCTCGACATGCCCAATCTCTTCTGTTCCAACGCCGCGCACCAAGTCGCGAAAGGGCTTTGCATTTCCCCTGAAATTGAAATTCTGGAACTGGTACTGCATCATAGTGCGCATTTCGCCAAACTGGCCTCCAAGGGCTTCTTGGAGCGCCTTGGCAGCTGCTGGGTCCGGCCCGTCCGCCTTTATGTCATTTACTAATTTTTCAACTGACAGAAACATTGGTTCTTGTCATCAACCTCTGATGCACCTTTGCCTGCATATTATTAAGCAATAGCAGATGATTTTGGAGACAGTTTTTTCCATGGTATCTTTTTAGATGATTCAAACGAAAAGCTGATATGGATCTTCATCATCAGCCTAATCTCTGAACATCTCTTCTTCCTGAATGTCATGCTCTTTCTTTGTAAGATAAATGAGGACGCCAGCTATGCCTGCAAAGACAACGACGTTGACCACAAGTATCGGCATGTCGGCGCGCTGAGACAGGACAAGCAGCCTGACGGCGGCATAGATGACGGCAGCTGCCATCGCTACGATGCAGCCAACAATTGCATAGCGTATCGTCCGCCTGTTCATGGCGTGATATATATATTATTTCCACAAGCCGCCGTATAACTTTTAACGAGGTAAAAGTCTGACTGCCACCATAACATCCGGCCATGCCGCAGTTTTTGTAGCCAAGGAGCAATAACCACTACTACCATGTGCAACTGGCGAGAAACTGCTCCTATTCTTCTCTGTTACTGTACTACAGGCGAGACAAACTCGCTGACCTGATCGTATAACTTGGCAAAGCTCAGACCTTTTTCTGTTGTTCTGTAAATCTGCGTCTTTTCATCAAATTCGAGCAAGTCATTCGCTAGCATCATGGCCAAGTGCTCTTTGAGCTGCGCGTACGAGATAAATGCCTTGTACATTATCTTGGTTTTTGTGCAGCCGCCGTTTGCAGCTTGTAATATCTCGTAGGCAATGTCAGTTCGGCTTCTATATTTCATTGGTACATAACCATGACTATCAAGATTGTAAATAGGTTATATTACATTGTGATTGTGTTTTCTTGAACAATCTCAACTTATCCGCCGGTAACTGATCTGCAAATAAGGATCTAATTTGCTGCTGCAGGATCAACAACAACTACTACTATAACAGCAAAATAATGTTGCAGGTAGGACGTGGCTGCTACAATAGCAGCTTGGCAATTAGCAAATATTTGCAAAATACGAATGCCCAAAGGAGGTATCAACCCCTCTGGCATAATCAAGCCCAGCTTGCCATACTTCGACTGTCACCCGTGGTAGGCTGGGCTTGTTTCTTGAAAAATAAGAGCTGCGCTTTTTCTGCAGCAGCAGAGACTCTCTAGCGGTGTTGTGTATTCGTAATACCAAAAAGAGTCGTATCACGCTAAAATTAACATGGCCTATCCTAACGCCATATTAACTTTTAACAATACTGAATTTTGACAGCCGCGTTACGAATGAAATAGGGCAGGAAAGCGTAGATGTTTTTCTACAACAATCTTTTAATGCAGAAGGCACGGTGCACAATTCGTTGTTAGACTATGCTGTCACGTGTGGCAGTTCTGTAACGAGTAGCGTAACGGCAAATGTTGCAACCGATCATGTTATTCACTTTTTAAAAACGAGAATATCGAAGTCTACTTATGCCGACAGCTTTTGAAAAACCGCGGTTAAATACGGCGGGCGAAAATGTCTAACAAATACGAACTTTCTGTTCCATATTTCAAGCCAGTAGATGCCGACTCAATGCTTAACTCTCATATTTACAGTCGTGCAATCGCACGTCGTCGCCGTCATGCAAGTTGTCGGAGTTCTGGCTGCGTACGTCGTGCGGGCTGGCGTGCGCCCATGACTTCTCTAATTTTTGGGTTGGTCTGTTTTGACATAACTTCTACAAAAACTACACTCAAGTTATGTTGTCATTCATACACGCGAGAGCGAGGTTATGTCTAACGTAAGCCTTCTTAGATTTGACTGAACGACAAAACCAAATGAACACTAATTTAGACAGCAGAGCTCGTTATTGCAAACCCATGATTTTTAGCATCTGGTCTGCACAAAATTACGGCAGCCTTCTCGTAACTCGTTAAACTTTTAACAGCAGTGCATCATCTTATGTTAGAGGAGCAAGTACGCTTGCAGCTGGTAAAAAAATATGAGATACAATCAAAGCAGAAGATAATTGACTTTCTCAAAAGCCAACCTGCCGGCCGGATAGCCTCAATCGACAAGAACGGCTACCCGCAGGTAATCCCGATGAACTTTGTCTACGCCGACGGCGCAATATACATGCACTCACACCCATTCGGCGAAAAACTCGACAACATTCGACGCAACCCGAATGTGGGGTTTGAAGTCGACCAGCACATCTGCTTCCTGCCTTCTTACTACTTTCACCCTACGGACGCGTCTCAGGCAGACACGCTCTATATCAGCGTCGTAATCAAGGGCAGGGCCGAGATCGTGGAGGACGCCGAGGAAAAAGCGAGGGCGCTCAACGCGCTCATGGGGAAGTACCAGAAGGAGGGCAGGTACGAGGTGCTCGATGCAAATATGCCTGTGGTGCGCGAAGTAGCGATAATCAGGGTGATGGCTTCAGACATGAGGGGCAAGTACAAAATAGGGCAACACTGGGCGCCAGCGTACCGGTTAAAGATGGCGCGCAACATCGTCAAGCGAGAGGGGCTTGAGAACGCTCGGCCCATTTTGGCCATAATGGGCATTTCAGCCAAGGCAGACAGTAGCTTGGAGATTGAACAGGAACCGGCGATGTGAATGAAGAAGTGCCCTGTCCACATCGAATTTTTCGACGACTCGTGCGAAGCCTGCCGCCAGGAGTACGTCGAAATGAAGGGCGCAGACAGGCAGGACGAAATGGTTGTTGCTGACAGCAACAAAAAGCACTACAAGGAGCTGACGGAGGACCGTGCAAAAAAGCTGTACGAGGAGCTGATGCTGCAGTACCTCAAGGGCGGCACAAGCGAGGTCGAGGCTGACAGGAAGGCCAAGGCGATCTTGAGGAAACAATGCAACATCCGCGGAATGCCTTACTGGCTGTGGCTGCAATAATAATGGACAAAAAGTAGAAGTAGATCGAGGAGCCGCTATAGCATCCTATTGCTTTCTACTGATGCTGGCTTTGTTGCTGTACAGCTTGGAAACATTATCCGGCCGACATCTTTGTACATTTTCACGAACTGCTTTGCCTTGTGAGTCATGCGGTTCTCGTGATCCATTGCAAGGTGTTCCAGCAACCCTTTTTCTTGAAGAACCGCCAGGTATTCCTTCATCTGTGGAAACGACAGGAATGCCATGCACAAAATCTTGGTCTTGATCACACCATCCAAAGCTATTTCCAGATTCGCCGCAACAATATCGTCCGGCTTCTATATTTCAACATAAACTGGAAAGTAGGGGCATAATAAATCCCTCGCTAATGAAAAACTAATAGATATTACCGATATGGTCACTGCACCTGTTGCGATCCTATCAACGTGTATATCTTGTTCAGATGGTCTTCAAGGTCGGTTAGCACCTCTATCTTCCGCTTGGGGTAGTTTGCAAAGCGAAGCACGCTGTCTATGAACTCGGGCACAGGAGTCGTGCCTTCGCCGGGAACCTCTATCCCACGCCGGGTCAGCAGGTACGACTTGACCACCGAGCCAGCCTGAACCCCGTTAAGAAAGTAGCTCTTGTCTTCAGGCATGTCATCTGCAGCCTTGGCATAGCGGGCCTTAATGATCTCAGTCTCGCCAGCGATCTCTAGCTCGAGCCTGTTCATTGCCTCAACCAGCCGATGTATCCCCTCTGCGGTCACAACATACACAGACACGCCTACTGCATTAATAACTTTCATACGGAAACAGCATCAAGGTTACAGAAGTATACAGTAGGAGATTACTCAACCAAAGATAAATACGCAATTTCCAGCCGACTAGCAAAGGTGGATCTAATCCTGAAGCGGATGGCAAGTTCAACGCCCTTTACGATGTGCTTGCATTTTTGAATGAAAACGTGGCAGGCGTGTCAGTGATATCGCCGGCGGTGCACCTTTCTTTCGGCGGCGTGCACTATCTTCTGTCGTTCATGCTGCGGCGGGGTTTTGTCTGGACTGCAAGAAGCTACACCGAATTTGGGATAACTGCCCTCAGCTCCGCATTCTTGCGCGACTTTCAGAGCATGAGAAAGTTCCTATCCTAGTGATCCGGGTGGACCTCTTCTACATGTCTGTCCTTTTCTTCTTCCGTCCTGAAGTACGAGTTGCAAAAGGCGCACTTCCACTTGGGAAATTGCGAGCCCTGCCACTTTTCAGACATGCAGCGGCATTCCTCGAATACCAATTTATCGGTTGTAGAAAAATAGATTAAAAAATGGGAGTTTTTTACTGGACGTCCACGTGCTCTTTTTCTGCGGCGTTGTTCTCGGCTTCCTGATCGTCCAGCTTTTTTAGCTCGCTTTGCAGGAATTCTCTGTACTTGTCTCGCTCTTGCTGCGTCATAGAGTCCAGATTGGAGCTGAGTGCCGAGCCTATGGCGGCAATCCTGTCGATAAGGTCCATTGCCATGAACTTGCCCACGCTGCCAACCCGCAGCACCACGTCTATCTGCTTCTGGATTACGCTGCCAAAAGACTCCAAGTCTGACGTTATCTCCATGCCCTTCTTGGTGATGTTGTACCTCCCGTCCTTGCCTTCGGTCACAAGTCCTTCATCAAGCAGCCTGCCAAGCAGCGGGTAAATGAGTCCTGGCGACGGCTTCCACCTGCCCCCGCTTTCCACGGTGGCCTTGTCGATTATTTCCTTGCCTGTCATCGGTTGCTCCCTCAAGAGAGCGAGGATGTACTGCCTTGAGAATCCCCTCGGGATCGCGCTCCCGACCCTTGACAGCCATTCAGATATCATATCACTAGTAATATCGCTAGCGAAATAAAAAGCTTGTGGGGGCCAGGTCCGGCTGCCTCCAGTTCTTGATCTTGCTGAAGGAGCAGCAATCACGTTTTCAATCGCACGTCCAGAAAAGATGATAGAATTCACCATCGAATTTTAATAGTTGCTGTTGCCCTATTTTGGAGAGTATACCTGGTTTTTGCTCAGCAAGGACGGCTATGAAAAACTTATGCGCGAAATCGAGAACCAGATAGACGACGCCGATGAGGACGCCAAGCAAAAAGCTTGGAATATCCTTCATGCAATCAAAGGCCATTACAACGCAGTGATAGTGGAGACGATTGCATACGAACTCCAAATGGCCGAGTCCAAACAAAGCGTGGCAACCTGGCAGAAGCAGAATGGCATAAATTGACGGCCGAATTATATTAGTCAGTGCTTGATGCAACCAAGTTAAGAGGATGATCCATGACTTCCGGCACGAACGGTCAAAAAATAATGGTAGTCGACGATGAGCAGGACTTGATGAATATCGTATATATTTACCTCAAGAAATGGGAATTTGTAGTTGACTCCTTTTACCAATCCTGTCGACGCAATTACGCGGTCCAAAAATAGCCCCTTCAGCTATCTGCTTGTCATCACTGATATCAGGATGCCACAGATGTCCGGCTTGGAGCTTGCAAAATCGCTACTGCGCGTCAAGCCTGATGCCAAAATAATAATCATGACTGCCTTTGAAATAAGTAGAGAAGAGCTTGAAAGTAGCCTGCCAATGACCGAGCATAAAGACATCTTGAAAAAGCCATTCAATTTGGTGCAGACCTGCCGCGCGGTAGAAAAGGAGATGCAGGCAGCCACTTGACTGCAAATTTTCCTGCGTAATTTGCTACCAGAAGATGATCTAACATCAATCCAGCACATTTTTTTATATCTGCATCGCCTGGGAGTTCGGACAAGAGCGCATTGTAGAAAAAAAGTCATACTGGTAGTCGACAACAACCCGACGTCAACGTAATGTTAAGGAAAATGCTTGAGCTGAAGAGCTATCAGGTAACTGCGTATGCTGACCTTGCAGCTGCCCTTCCAAATTTCAAGA
>CAMLKF010000046.1 GCA_946480575.1 uncultured Nitrososphaera sp.
TATGTCGCGCCCAGTCAGAGCCGGACCATGATAGATGTGTATTCCATGCGACGTTTCCAGGGGGAGACGAGGATATTACGAACGTAGCGAGAATAACCTAAGAATATTTGTCAATAAGCTTCAAAAGAAATAGTTTCTATCTAGGAGTTCATGACCGAGAGAACGACTGCCGCTGCCGCGTCTGAGCTCAAGCAGGACTACCAGAACTTTATACAAAAGGCTGCCACTCTGTTTCCCAAAGTCGATCAGAAGCTCCTCATGAACATGCTGCAGTTTGAGAACACATACAGCGACTGGGAAGGGAACGTCCTGCTAAAGGTGGTATACCCGTCAGGCACAGACATGGAAAAGAAAAAAGAGTGGATATACGGCAAGTACCAGCGCATGCCTTCGATCGAGGAGAACAAGACAGCGCGTTTCAAGGCGATACGGATGTACCTAGATGACCTTGACAGGATGCTGAGCGAGGACCCGGAGATAGAATTTATCACTGGCTCTGTAACTCTCAGTCCCTCAGAAGCGTATACTGCGTAATTACTACTACTCCCGCCTTTCCTGCCTTTCTTCCCTCATCGCTTCCTGGTAGTTTCTTGACGTTTCTTCAAACGATCTTGCCGCGTTGACGCTGACCCTGTTTATCTCTTTCATGTTCTCTCTTGTGTATTGCATAGACGCCTTGGCCGCCTCCATATTTGCAAACATCACGTTGTTCGCTACCTTGCACGTCGCTATGGCATTGTCAGAGAAGCTCCTTGCCATCCTTGCATAAATCTCGGTCATTTTCCTTGGAGATATCCAGTACATGCTGTATGCATTTTCAAAGTATGGAACCCATGAATACTGTACTGAATTGATTATCTCTTTTTGAGACTCTAGATAGTTTTCGGCGATGTCCCTTGCCGCATTGATGGTCTGCTCTTGGTAGTCATTGAAAGTCGCGGTGCGTACAGAAATGTCTCTTCTCGCTTCTTCCATCGCTCTCCTCGTGTTATCCTTGGCCTCATCAAGAGTTCTGCTCACGATCTCTCGGCTCTCGCGCTGGTGTCCTGCAGTTTCATCCTTTCGTTCCTCCTTTCTTGATGCCATGAAAAAAGCATGTGGTGACCATACAAGATAACAGTTAACCAAAGGAGTTATAGTACCAAATTCCAGATCGCGTCGAGAAGAAAGATACTAATGTCTTTACGGCATTATAATTCAGAATCGGCAGGTGATTTTATAGCTCATGTCTGAATTGGCGCAAAAGCTGGTAGGGTTCTGGCACAGGTACGAAAGCCTCAATCTCAAGATAGCCTTTTTCCTCATATCGCTCCAGCTGGTGCACCTCTACTGGCTTACGGCAGACGTTGTCGTCCAGCGGATAACCGGTGAGGGTGCGCTTAAGCTACCGCGGAGCGGACCCCTCTTTCTGCTCGTGATAGCCATAGACTACATCGAGATCCCGGCGCTGGTTGCCGGCCTGACCTATTACTCCCTGACCATTTACAAGCACCAGAAGGACGCAGTAAAGAACTCGCTTCTGCTTGCGATGCTTGCCGTGCAGGTGTTCCATATATTCTGGCTGACAGACGAAGTGGTGTACGACACGTTCTTTGGCGCGTCCAGCGCGGTAGAGATCCCCTATTATGCGGCGTGGATAGCCATCCTCATCGACTACTTGGAGCTGCCAGTCATTGCAGACCTCTTTTACAGGACGATTGTAAAGGGCGAACGGCAAGGGAAATAATAATCTGCATAAATCACTTGTTGAACAACAGTGTTCAATGTCAGAGCAAGCGCAACTGCTGCTATTACTAATATTGGCCACTATTTTGCTGACAGCAGCTACTGCTGCTACTACTATTGCGTCATATAACGTCTACGGTCAAGCAGGCGGCGATACCAGCGCGCCAGGCGAATCGAACCAAGAGCCCACCGAGGAAAAGCAGGGTGGGGAGTATAGCGGCTTTGAAGAGACAGGCAACCAGACGGATGGAACACCAAACGAAGAGGCCAAACCGACGCCGCAGGCACCGATAAGCGGGCTTGACGTGCAACACCAAAACAAGACTACGACGACGACTACAGAGACTCCCACGGCCGACGAAAGAAGAGAAGGCCCATTTGGCACTTCGATGCTAGTAGGGATGGGCGCGGTTGCAGCAGTGGCAATCGCTGTCGGCGCATGGTACTACAGGAAGAAAAACAATACTACATAGCAGCGCTTGCGGCCTGGGCAGCTCTTGGCCTGTTGCGATCCTTGAACGCCGGCGCTATCTCTTTAGTGACCAGCCTAAGAAAGCTTTCCCTGTTTGGGCTAGAATTTATGAGCACGACGTCAGTAAAGCCAAACCTGACAAATTTTTCCAACTTTTTTATCGCCTCATCGGCGCTTGACACGACAAGCGCCATCCTATCGAGCACGTCGTTTCCAACCACCTGCCCGTTCTCCTCTATCTTGCGCGGGTCGGGAAAGTGTACCTCAAAGAATGCCTTTATCATGGCGCCCTTCCAGTAGCCTATCGACTCGAGCGCCTTTTGTTTGTCCTCGTCATATGAGGCAGGGATGAACACTGCCCTAGTCAGGCTATCAGGGTCCCTGCCGGACTCTTTTGCCCCTTCTCTGAATGCGGGGAGGAGCCTGCCCTCGATTATCTCTGGATCCAGCTCGTTCGTGACAAAGCCGTCTGTCTCCTGCCCTGCTAGCCTTGCAGACTGCGCGCCAAGGCCGGCTACATATATCGGGATCTGCTGCTTTGGCTTGGTATAAAGGTTCGAGTCCTTTACTTGGTAGTATTTGCCTTCAAAAGTTACCCAGTCTTCCGCCCACAGCCTCTTGATAAGCTGAATAGCTTCTCGCATCCTCTCGAACCTTTCCTGATTGGGGGGCCAACTGTTGCCGGCCGGAACTTCGTTTAGTGACTCGCCCCTCCCGATTCCGAGGAATACCCTCCCGGGAAACATGTAATCCAGAGTCGCAAACACCTGCGCCACGACTGCAGGGTGGTAGCGCAGTATCGGTGCAGTCACGCCGGTGCCTACTGTTATTTTTTGCGTTCTAGCAAGCGCAGCACCGAGCCAGGGCCAGGCGGCGCCACCTGCTGCGCCTGTGTGCCACCAGGGCATGTAGTGGTCGCTTGACCAGCACCTCTCGAGGCCAAGCCGGTCCATCGCAATAACGTCATTTAGAAGGTCGGCAGGGTTGATCTGCTCATGAGAAGCCTGAATGCCAAACCTTACCATGCCGGTTGTGAGCAAAAATATCTAATATGGGTTGCAGAGACCTCCAGCGCAAAAAGGCAGGCAAAATTTACTAAAACCCACTTATGCTATGAAAGCGATCGCATGTCATCTCTATGTCGTCATCATCATCATCTAATGAGCTCAGGTGCGATGCATGTGGAATTACGTTTACGACTGCGCAGGACAAGGAGCAGCACATGAAGCTAGAGCACAAGGAAAATAAGGGTCCCACCGGCGTCAAGTAGTAGTAGTCGTAGCCAGGTACTTTTCAAACCAGCCGCGGGCAAGTGACGCGGCCTGTTCAAGCTTGCCGGGCTCTTCAAAAAGGTGCGTGGCCCCCGGCACTATCTCAAGCCTCTTGTCTTTTGCCTCTAGCAGCTTATTAAGCGCCTGCCTGTTGAGCGCGATGACTAGCTCGTCATCTCCGCCCACGATTAAAAGTGTAGGCGCTCGGACCTGATTCAGGTGCCAGCCCGCAAGGTCAGGCCGGCCGCCGCGCGATACTATCGCGCTGACTGCATCCTGCTTTTTTGCAGCTGCCACGAGCGCAGCCGCCGCGCCAGTGCTGGCGCCGAAATAGCCAATCCGGACATCGCTGGCCTGGCTCATGACCCAGTCAGTAGCCGCCGCCAGCCTCCCTGCAAGGAGCCCGATATCAAAGCGCAGGCGGGCTGTTCGGTCATCAATGCGCTCTTCGTCTCTCGTAAGGAGGTCGAAGAGAAGCGTGCCAAGGTCAGCTTGTTGCAGCACACTGGCGACATACCTGTTGCGTGGGCTGTGCCTACTGCTCCCGCTGCCGTGAGCAAAGAGCACTAGCCCGCGCCGGCTGCCGCTCGGCAGGTACAAGTCGCCTTCGAGCACTACAGGGCCAGCACGGATGCGAACTAGCTTGCCATGTGGGGCAGAGGATTCCATCCCGTCCATAACCATCGAATGGGTGCCTTTTATGCAACATGTGCAGCCAGCCTCCAAGCAGTCTTTTGCAAAGTCGTGATCGCATGCCTTGCAGGTGCAGACAGTGCCAAGCGAGGTAGCACTTTCGACATCCATTTTTTGCTTCGCCTACTATTTGCCCGCCTGCTTGATCTTTTCCTTCTGCTCCGTAGTCCCGTAACCGCGCTCTGGATTGAACGACGCGTTCGTCGCAGGACCCGCCCCGCCCTTGCTCTCGGGATTCTTTTTCATGCTGTCTTTCTCATCACCAGACATGGTGGTGATTGCTCTACATCGTAATTATCAGTTAAATGGCAAAAGTGATATTGCAAACTGTATTATATTTTGTGGGTCAAGTTTATTGAATATGGTCAAAATAAGAGAATCTCCACAGAGACCCAGGTACTATTGCGAAAGGTGCGATAGGGATTTTCCAAGCATGCTTGACCTTGAAGAGCACCGTAAAATAGACCACGCAACTACTGTGTCGACTGCCTGATCGCCGCGTAAGAATTATTCTTGCTAATTTTTGGTATGTATGTGCTGCTTGTGTGATCAGCAGCCTCTTCAAACGGCCGTTTGCGCATTCGCTGTTCAGTGCAGGACAGAAAATATAATGCAAAGTGCGAATGCCTACCAACCCAGTTTTTGTAACTGTATTTTTACCTGGCCGTCCATATATTTCATGCACACATACATATGGAGTTTAACGAGGTCGTCCGCAAGAGGAAGATGGTAAGGAGATATCGGCCCGGACACCTTCCTGATAGGATAATCAGCAAGTTGATCGAGAACGCTAGTAGGGCTCCAAGCGCAGGTCACACGCAGGTTCAGGAATTTGTCATTGTCAAGGACCCGGAGACAAAGAAAAAGCTCAGGCAGGCATCCGTGAACCAGAGCCAGGTCGAGGACGCGCCGGTGCTGATAGTTGTGTGTTCCAATACTTCCCGCTCTGTGGGTAGATATGGCCGGCGCGGAAGAGAATTTTACAGCGTGATTGACGGTGCGTTCTCTTCAATGCTCATTCTGCTCACTGCCGTAAGTGAGGGGATCGGCGCAGGGTTTGTCGGAGCGTTCGAGGACGACAAGGTGTCTGAAATACTCGGCCTTCCAGGCGATGTCAGGCCAATTGGGATAGTCGCCCTAGGCTATCCTGACGAGCAGCCTGAAAGGCTCTCAAGAATCCCGAGGGTCAGGCTTGTCCACTATGAGCGCTGGTAATCGCGTGGCGTTTTGCACTCCCTGCCTCCTTCTTCTCTCTTCCTCATGCGGGCGCGAAGCGAGATATAGCTCTTCCGACTCTCTGACCGGAGTCATGCTGCGCCGCTGATTGCAAAGACTGCCTTGCTGTCTTAAAGAATGGCGCAGCTGAGTCATTCAAACAGCCACGTGATGGCTTTCAAGCAACATTTTCTTTTGAGGCTTGGCAAGAGTATTGAAGTCCCCACTGTGGTAGCAGCAGAATGCCTTAAGTTTCGTGTTCAACCTCTCCGGGACTGACAGCTCGTAATCCACAAGCTCTTTTCTCTTGTTCAGGAGAAAGAATGATCCCATGTCTGCAAAGACAACGACGCCGCTTTTTCCTTCTTTTTCTGCCCTGGCCTCTAGCGACCTTGCCAACTTCAAGAGACCATACACGTCGGGTAGGTGGTACCCCCTTACAGAGTCGATGATCCAGAGCGAGCCCTCGCCAATCCGCCTTGACACGTCAATGCCTTTGCTTTCTAGGTTGTTCTTTACCCTGTTGATGTCTTCGTACGTGGTAGCAATGAGAACAATGTCTTTGTTAGGTTCAAATGCTTCCTTGCAATAGTAAGAGTAAATTTCTCTAAAATCTGCCAGATTATCATAGAGGATAACGTCGTGGTCTCCGTATTCTGCTTGGCTGATTTTTTTGCCCCTGCTATTTCGGCTAGCAGAACGCATCATCAAGATCCACTCTGAGTATAGCCGATCTCATACACTATTCCATATATGTTTGCAATTCTATCTAATATTGGTTCACGTTCCAATGTGACACTAGCATCATGATCGCAATTGCCGTCATCATTCATGAATTCTATCTCGCCGTTCTTCGTTTCAGAGTGAACGCTTTATTATGTTTGCCTAGCAAATTCAAAGTCGGACATTCGAGGCATAAGCACATCTAAGAGAGTATTATGCTGTAGCTCGAGGTCTTTTACTAAGGTGCCTGATAGCATCGTATGAATCGGTAAAGGCGTAAGCGTCAATCCTATGGTCTTCTAGACCTTTCATTTTATTTTTCAGCAAGGCTTCATCCAATATGAGAACCCTTACAACAGGCTTTGCCTTAACTGTCGGCCGTCCAACGAATATGACAGGCACAGATGTTACGCAACACATGGGAATATTAGGTCCGTTACTGCGATTGCCATAAGAAGAGCGGCCGTGCTGCAGCGTCGTCATCAGAGCGATCGGTTTTGTCATTAATTTTTCTTACACGGAAGAAGCTATAGCTTAGTGCTGCCAGATTATATACCTATGACTGCTACTACCGCTGCACCAAAAGTTATCGAAGTCAATAGCGAAGAATGGCTATCGCAATTGCTACTTGCGATGTAGAGACAGATGAGAATAGAAGATATTGAGATGGACGATGGCAATCCATAAAAGCTCGCACGCTTGTGTATGAGAGCAGCATTTGCCGGAGCAGGCCCAAGATCGCGGCTCAGACTCGCTGTACGCCAGCTAAAGGAAGGGCTGATTCCGGATCAAGGCAGTCAGAATTATCAACTCATTAACACTGCTTAAAAGCAATAGACGCGGTAGCGCTTGCAGAGAATTGGTCAGGGCGAAAAGATCCAAGTCATTGAGGGGAAGGAGGAAACTGGCAAAGGCCGCCAGGAAGAGAAGCGGCAAGTACAGGGAAAAGAAGCGCGATACCGTCAAGGCTGCGTGAAACAGTTATCACCCATTTTGTGCAGGCGTACCTCATGGCCGAATCGTCATCACCCGACACGTACAACTATACCTGTGACGAGTGCGGGGCCTCGTTCATGGCGATGGAAGACCTTACAAAGCACTACAGGCAGGACCACCCCGAGTCGCTGTAAAAACGTTCTTAACAGCTCACCACTCAGCAGGAAGCGTTGTGAGAGACCCAGCAAAGGTAAAGAATGAGCTGCTCGGTAGGCTGCTGGCAGCGAGCTTACGCCAGCTCCAAGAATCCGAAGAATTCATCGACGAGATAAAATCCATCGTGCACTGGGCAAAAACCCCGCGCGAGAGGACCGCCATGAACATAATACTGGACGACCAGAAGAAAGCCTCCAAGGCATTGGTGAGACTGGCCGATGACCTTACGGAAATGATAGAAAAAGGCTAGCAGAATTTTATAACATGTCTGTATAACGTTTAACTTGCTTTTTGCGCGTTACACCATGAGAAACATGCTAGGAGGAATTGCGCTAGCTCTACTGTCAGGCGCCAGAAACAAAAAGATCATGGTAATAGCTGGCGCCGTGCTGATCGCGATAGGCATAGGAGGCATGATAACCGTCGGCTCTCGGCTGGTAAACACCGTCACACAGGGTGGGTTTGCAAACACGGAGATGGAAAGATCGCTCTTTTACGGCGAGTATGCGTTCCTGTTTACTCTGGTCGCTGGGCTCGGTCTCGTGATCTACGGTCTTGTTAGCATCCAGAAGGAGAGGGGCAAGGAGCGCTCTGTGAATCGTTAAAATCTTTTTTCACCACAGCTCCAACACCCTTGTTGTTATCGTTGCTGCTTCTTTTTTGGTTGTCAAATGTGGAGCCGGTTATCTGCGATAAGGTGCATGAGCCTGTGCATGGACAAGATGGTGCGTTACGAAAGAAAGGTGCACAGCTGCGTTAGATGCGGCAACATCTACACTTGCATAAGCCCGGCTGTGTGTACATTTGCGCGCGAGACCCCGGACTGCCCAAAATGCTATCAGGGTCCTCCTTACAAGCAGCAAGAAGGAAAAGAGCGCGCCGTATGACGCAATTGCGGCCTGAATGCGCTCGAGTTATATCCAATGCTGTACAATCAGGCTTGATGCCGGACACAGGGTTTGCATGCCCAAAGTGCGATTATGTTTTTCCCTCTGCTGAGCAGGTTGCAAAGCATCTGAGAAACGAGCACACTGACGGGGCGCAGACTGAGACATCGAAGCAGACTGTTTGAATCAAATAGTGCCCGACAGGTGCACACAAATATTATTATTATTATTATTTTAGAGGGTCACGCTGCTTCGTGCGGCGATTCTTGTGTCTGCCCGTTTTTCCTTAACGATAGCCGTTGTGAGCAATGTTGTATTTGGAGCTAGGACTGTTTTTTCCGTCCGCAGTAGTCATAGTAGTGTAAAGTAAAATCCTATATTGTAAACCTGGCCCCTATTCCCAAATACGGTGATGATGTTGCCAATCCGAAACGGTCTTGTGTTGTGGCAGCAAATACCATGCCAGCGATTGCACTACCAATGAGGCTTTGTATCGATATGCCAAGAATAATGCGTGTTACAGTGCCAATGACTACTATGGTTACCGTCGGGTTTTGTGCCATTACAGATATATCTTTACGGTTATTACCAAAAGGTGCCCTGAAATCACAATCACGCTCCGGATAGATTGAGCCTGCGACCTTGAAGTGTCTGCAATCAGCCTGTAAACAAGATGGTGTCATGTCCTGCAAGCGCAACGATCATTATTAAAATTAAACAGTTGTAGGATTGATCTGCATTTATCATATTAGGAGCAGGGACAAGCATGTCCCACATGCTTGAGAAAAACGCACATACTAAATACCATCACTAGACAGAACCTAAGACATCTACCCATCGCTCAACCACAGACTACAAGAATGATGAGGAACATCAGGCATCTTCCGGAGACATTGAATATCAGGACGCACAGTCGGTATCGAAGATGTCAAAGGACAGTGCCAAGAGCAATGGAGGGTCTTTTGCAGACGAGCAAAGAAGCGTAGAGAACATAGTCAAAGAGAACAAACAGTAATAATAGCAGCATTAATGGCCTGCTTGCTTCTTTATGCTCAGCTTATGCAGGCTCTCCAAAAGGGGTCTCTGCTTTTACTTCGCTTTTAACTGATGCCACGGCATATGACGCTCTTGCTCGAGCCTCCTTCTCACCTCGCCGTACGTTTGGATCGATTGATTGATTGATAACTCGTCTTCTTGGCTGTCTGAGTAAATATGGAACTGAGATGCGGGCGCCCTTTGCCTTCTAGTCAATTTCAACTGAATGCGAGAACTGCGGTGGAAACCTTATTTGGACTTCGCCGCTCATTGTCCTAACATCACGTTACGCATCTTTGCTATTAAACCGCTCATAGATTGGCCTAGGCTGCCACGCTTCTTCTCTGATGCTGCCTGCCCGAGTGGATCTTAAGCCTCTCTCCCCCCTTGTCTAGAAGACTGGCGTTACATATCGTGCAGACAGACAGACAGACAAACCGCTTGCTTTCCGCTTCGTTCTTTTTTTACAGAGGTTCGTTGTGAATCCAAACATATGCATATTATTGCACCTGTCCACCACGTCTTTTAGCAATGCGATAGTTAGTTTTTTCTAAGACCAAAGCAGCAAGGCCTCATTCAAGTTGCTGTGAATGACATTATTCATGATGTAATGGGGTGGTGGCGGTAATTTTGTTGCAAGTATTAAAAGCATTATCAGCCGTACAGATATACAATGGCCAGCGCAGTTAAGCCTGAATCCAGAAGGATTGAAGAATTTGCCGACAAAACAACAACCATCAGGCCAGTAGCAAGGAACCAGGGAATAAATTTGAACGACGCAGTCCTCATAGCAGGTTTTCCAGGCCCGGGCCTTGTCGGCTCGATGAGCGCCAACTATATCATAGAACAGCAGAAGATGCACCAGATAGCGTATATTGATTCTGATTTCATAACGCCGGGTGTGATATTTATAGGCGGAAGGCTCAGGCACCCGTTTCGCATTTATGCCAACGAGGAGGGGACTGCGTGCGTGCTCGTTTGCGACTCGCCATTAGTACTTGCAGGGATTCGCTCTCTGCTAAACTCAGTGGTCAGGTGGGCTCAGAGCAACGGCATCAGAGAGGTCATAGTTCTGGAAGGTATCGCCATATCTGAGATGCCAGAACAGGAAAGAAAGCCGATGGTACTGTCAAGCGACGGCAGATCAGATGACCATGGTTATCTGAGCCGCATGAAAAGCGGCAAGACAAACGCTCCAGCCCTTCCTCCTGCATTCATTGCTGGCGTATCTGGCGGACTTTTGGCGTCCTGCCTGTCAAATGGCATCCCCTGCACCGGCCTTTTGATAACGGCGCCAGCCAGAATCCCTGACCCCGAGGGCGCTGCCATCCTAATTGAGACGGCAAACAGGCTCGCCAACAACCCGTTTAAGATCGATGTCCACAAGCTGAGGAATGAAGCAGCAGAGCTAAAACGCCAGATGCAGGAGCTAATCAACTCTGTTCGGAGGCAGCAGGACCAGACGCGTCCTGATGGAAGCTTGGGAATATACACGTAAGCAACAACAAGACGATAATTTGCATCGGTCAAGCACTAGTCGACTACGATAGAATAACATTCTGATCTGCTAGCTGGAATTTCAAGTACGCAAATCCTTTACGAAATCGCGCTCCGTACTCATTACCCAAACTACGTTAATAGCTTGCAGGGCTACTGTCGACATGTCTAGCGACAATAGAGGTTTGGCCTCAGCAGACAATGAAACAAAACAACGGGTAGCAAAGGCAGGCGGCGAGGCTCGCGCCCAGAACCCGGAAAGTCTGGCAGAAGCAGGACGCAAAGGCGGAGAAGCAGTGGTTGAAAAGTATGGGCATGAGCACATGGCTGAAATTGGCAGAAAAGGCGGCGAGGCAAGGGCTCAGGACAAAGAGTCACTGAGAGAAGCTGGCAGGAAGGGCGGTCAATCCTGACAGCAAGGTGGCTTCAACCAAGCCTACCTTGCACACCTTAATTTTTAGCTAACCCCCTCCCCTCTTCGTGCTCCAGCCGTTATTAGCGAATCTTGTATCTTATCATACAATGTCAACAACATCAATTCAAGCGGAAGCATCCAAACCGCAAAGAAAGATGCAGGAATGTAATCGTTGCAAGGCCGCTGGTTTCCCGAACCAGCCAATAGCCTTTGAAAAGATAGGCGAAGACCCGGTCACCGGCAAGATAAAGTGGAAGCTTGTGAATGAAAACGGCGCAGAGCACATGCACAAGGGCACTATAGATACTGCCCGGCGCAAGCGCATTGTGGACATCGCCGCGGTGTCAGACGCGTCTGAAGCAAGGAAGTTGCTTGCCCTCGGGTGGGAATATAAGACCTCGTATCCTGCGACGCCAGCCAGCGTGCCGCACTTTGTGCTGGTCAAGCGCGAATAGGCAAAAGTAGCTCTCTTTCTTTGCAGCCATAAATAGGTAGTAAAACCCTGCGTTACTACTACCTCCACAATTTTTCCTGTAGCAGCTATCATCAACTGATAAATAAAATAGCTAGCAGGTTTTTTCATAGTGACTCAGGGGAGTCTTGTCAGATGCGTGGCACGTGACACAGATTTTGCTTCGCTTGAAGATTTTGAACGCCGTCTAAGGGATCATCATCCAGACATACCAGCAAAAGCAAACGACTAGACTAGGCTAATTTACAAACAATGGGCTTGAATTTCTCTTTTCTTCTGAAGCTGTCCAGTCAATGCAGCTCGGGCAGACGTAGACTATGAGGTTGTCTGCCATGTAGTAGGTCAGCATAGGCGTACGGCATGATTCGCACTTGACTACGTCAAAAGTGATATCTGACATCTATATTATTACTGTGTGCTTTATGCTTAATTACCCTCTCGTGCCACCAGCAAAATAAAAAATTCAGGAAGGTTTTGGGCACCCTTCCATCGGCCAGATGAAGATCTCTTTTCCCGGCAGCTTCCATAGCTCGTTTTCGTACAGCGCAGTGTTGTCAATGTGGCAGCGCTCGCATATGTTGACTGCCACGTCGTCTGAAGGCTTGCCTATCAGCTTCAGGAATTCTTTGGCGTATTCCACGGCCTTGGCATCCATGTCCTTTGATACCTGCGACGCCTGGCTCTTGTCGGTCGGCACGAACACGTCAAAGTGAAGCTTGCCTCCGTCGGCGTATGTATTGTATACTACGACTTTTTCGCCTGTTCCCTGATAGGGCTGAAGTTTGCTCTGCATGGCTCTTGAAAAGCTGTAAAGGGATTTAATTTTTCCTCATGTTCGTATGTACGTTAAACTTTTTTCGTTATTTTGGCGTATAATCATCATCATCATCATGGAAGCAAGGTGCGCAGAATGTGGCTGCACCCTGTAAGAGTGCGAGCATAGCAAGACAGGAGGCGGGTGTATTTATTGCATCTAGCTGCATTGTTTCTGCCAGTTTGACTAGCTATTTATTTGTATTTGTCGCACTTGCACTTGGTACATGCAAGTGCCCGTTTTTTTCTGTCGTACTGATGCTGCCCCAACCTGTGGGTGCATCCTTTATTGGAACATACAGACCCATGACCCATTTTGCTCTGACACACCACTATCTCCTAGGCTGCCGCCTCTGACACAAATTCGGCCGCGATTATGTGCTTGCACTTCAGAAATCGGAAGCTAAAGTCCGGGCAAGTACAGGTCTTGATGTCCGCGTCGACCTCGTAGAACTTGCCCCTGTCCTTTGTGCTCCTAATTTCAAACAGCCGCTCCTGCGGATTTCTTTCAAGTATCATGGGCTCTTTTTCGTTCAGTTCTACTATCCTGTAGGCGCGATCAATGCGCTTTAGCATCTCCAGCAAATTCTGGCTGGAGACTTTTCTATTTCTCAACCAGTTCATTGCGCGCGTCCAATCGTACAAAGGGTATATAATGGGAGGAGCACTCGAGGGAGAGAGGGTATCTCATGCTGTGAGGGTCTGACGCAGCCTTTCGTATTCTTCTTGGCTTATCTCGCCCTTTGCCAGCCTGACCTTTAAGATGTTGAATGGGTCACCGGTAGCCTGCTGTTCCGTCGCCTGTTCGAACCCGCTGCTCCTTATTTCGTCTAAGAAATTCCACTTTTGCTTGACGTCTGCCTGCTTGCCCACCCGATAAAGTGCCCTTGTCAGCTTGTTCTTGTGCTTTGCGAATGATGCAGGCACGTGCAGGGCAAGCATGAAGCCCTTGGTGGCAAATATGTTCTTCCAGTCCTGTGGGTACATTAGGTGAGCCGGCGTAAAGTCAAGCGGGATGACTTCGTGTGGTGGTCTGTTCTCAGGGTCTTTGTTCTTCCATAGGTAGCCGATATATCCGGGGCTTGATTGCTCCGGTTTTTTCTTGGGCTTGTTCACGAGATCCATTATCGACGGGTCGTGTGTCCTGCCCACGACCACAAACGTCGTCCCGCCGTACCGTTTGGCAGTAGCCTGCCTCTTCTCTGCTTGCCTCCCTGTCGCCCTCCTTTTGTTGAAAAAACCAGCAATGTGTACCTGCACTATTGTCCTGTCGGGCTTGTAGCCGAACAGCTTCAGGTACTCAAGGATCTCGTCACGTCTGTCGAGCGGCACTTGGCTGGATACTATGCGCTCTGCCTCCACAATCGCTGACGCTGCCTGGCCTTTCCTCTTTTTCTTGTTGTCTGGCGACTCTGCTGCCACTCTGGCAAGGATTGCGTAATATTGTATTTGTGGCTTGGCAAAAAATCGTCTAGCTGATTGTGCCCATTATGTTGTCGTGCTGC
>CAMLKF010000047.1 GCA_946480575.1 uncultured Nitrososphaera sp.
GCGCATGATCTCTGCAGGATTGCCCTTCTCCTTGACAGCAGAGTTGGATTAGTCGTAATGCCGTCTACAAGGCCCATGTCGTTGTACTTTTTTATCGAGTCAATGTTTGCGGTGTCGAGGAAGATCTTCATTTTCTGCTTCTACTCCTTGCTTCAAGCACCGCCTTTGCTATTTCTGTTGCGGTCAGGCCGTACTGCTTTAAGAGCGTGTCTATCTCTTCGTCGCGGGCAGACTCGCCAAACGTGTCACGTACGCCCACGCGCTTGACTGGCACCGGGTATGTCTCGACAACGACCTCAGACACCGCGCCGCCAAGGCCGCCTACGATGTTGTGCTCTTCTGCGGTGGCTACCGCGCCCGTCTCCCTGGCGCACTTGCTTACAAGGTCGCGGTCGAGCGGCTTTATCGAAAACATGTCTACTACCCTACACGAGATACCCTTTTCACGCAAAACCTTTGCGGCTTCCAATGCGCTGCTCACCATGAGGCCGCATGCGATTATCGTTGCATCAGAGCCGTCTGCAAGGACGTTGCCCCTACCTATCTCAAACGAGTCGGCTTGGTCCGCGTAAATGACCTCGCTTGAGGGCCTTGCAAGTCTCATGTAGAACGGGCCGGGGGTGAGGGCTATGGTCTTTATCAGGTGCTTGACTGCAATGGCGTCAGCCGGCACGAGGACGCGCATGTCGGGTATTGCCCTCATGCTTGCAATGTCCTCTATCTGCTGGTGGGACGCACCATCCGGCCCCACTGTGAGTCCGCTGTGTGACACCACGAGCTTGACATTAAGATAAGGATAGCATATCGTGTTGCGGATCTGGTCGACGCACCTGCCAGGAATAAACGCGGCGTAGGTGCTCGCAAATGCCACCTTGCCGGCTATAGCCAAACCAGCGGCTATTGAGACTAGGTTAGCCTCTGCAATCCCGACGTTGAACATCCGCTCGGGGTATTTGTCGCCAAACTTTTTCGTCTTAAGAGAATCGGTGGTGTCACCGCCTACGCATACAATCTTGATAGTATCGTCTTTTCCAAGCTCTACGAGGGCGTCGCCGTAGGCCCCTCTCATGTCTGCCGTCTTTTTCTCGCTACTTAACAGCATGGAGCTCTTCCTCTATTCCAAGCTCATTTGCGTATGGAATCAATATATGTTTACGGGCTTTCATCCAGTCGGGCCTGATGTTCAGTTGAGTGGCGTGGTTTAGCAGTCGGCGCTCGAGCGCTACTGCGGCCTTGTGCCTCAGCTGAATGACAGCGCCATGGATATCCCCGCCGCCATAGACCGCGTTGCCCGCCACAAATATCCTTGCGCCAGCATCGTATGCCTGCTGGAGCGTCGTGGCGTCAATGCCGCCGTCTGCCTCGATGTACCCCTTGAAGCCATGCTCGCGCAACTTCTTGTTCACCTCTACCATCTTGGGCAGCACTTTGGGCATGAACTTTTGGCCGGCAAAGCCGGGGTTGACTGACATGACAATAACGACATCGAGGTCGTGCAGACAGCGATAGAGCCATTCTGGCACATCGGTGTCGGGGTTGATTGCGATGCCGGGGCTGATGCCATTTACTATTAGCCTTTCCTGAATTTCTCTGAATTCATTTTCGGTGCACACCTCTGCATGCACGGTGATTATGTCGCACCGGGCGTCAATGTATTCCTGTATCTGCTCTAGCGGCTTTTCAATCATGAGGTGAGCGTCGAACGGCAGGCTTGTCGATGGCCTCAATTTCTTTATCTTGTCTGCAAAGAATGTGGTATTTGGAACGAACCGGCCGTCCATTACGTCGATGTGGATCATGTCTACACCTTCACGCTCGACCTTCCTTATCTTGTCCTCGTAGTTCTCTCGCTCGCCAGCGATGATAGAGGGCGCAATCAGGCACTCACTTTCCAGCTCCTCAAGGAGCACTTCAGTGTGCCTCTTGGGCGGCGCCTTGCCGTGCCACTGGGGGTTGTTTGCCATGTGGCGCACACCGTTTCCCTTCACGGTATTGGCGATTATCATGACAGGCTTGTCCTTTACCTGTGCCGCCTTGTTGAGCACGTCGACAATCTGCTCGACCCTGTGGCCGTCGACTTCAAAGACCTGCCAGTTAAACGCCGCCCACTTGTCCTTGGTCGGGTCGAGTGGCATGATGTCCTCGGTAAAGCCGTCCTGCTGAATGCGGTTGCGATCCAGTATGGTAACTAAATTGTCCAGCTTGAACTTGCCGGCGGCCATCGACGCCTCCCATATCTGGCCCTCATTCGACTCGCCGTCGCCTATCAGGACAAACACCCTGTTCTTCTTGCCGTCCAGCTTGCTGGCAAGCGCAATGCCTATCCCTACTGAAAGCCCCATGCCCTCGGAGCCGCCCGAGTATTCGACGCCTGGCACGCTGTAGTTCTTCTGGCGCTCGGAGTACATGACGGGGTGGCCTTGCAGCCGCGAGCCCAGCTTGCGGAGGGTCCTTACCTCCTCTGATGGAAAGTAGCCTGCTACTGCAAGAGTCGAGTAAAAGCCGGGAGCCGAGTGTGCCTTTGAATTTATGAAGTAGTCGCGTTCTTCCCATCCCGGCCTTGAAGGATCATGCCTCATCCTCCTGAAGTAAAGGGTACCCATTATCTCGGCTGCCGAGAACGACGCGCCAGGATGGCCAGAGCCGGCCTCTGCGATGCCCTGAATAGCCCACATACGCACGTCGCGGATCTTTCGCCTGAGGTCGAGGTAACGCATGTTAAAGCCCATAACTTTCATTATCCTGTGTAAGCAATACATGAAAAAGCTCTTTACAGGAAAATAAAAAGATAGCTCTGTAATCAAGATTTAAAAGAGTCGGACACGAATTACACGCACACATGTCGTCGGTATCGTCGCTCTTCCAGCGGCCGCTTCTTATCTACGATGACAAGTGCTATTCCTGTGCCAAGTTCGCCAAAATGGCGAGCGCTCTTTCTCGCGGGTGGATAAGGACCGCCGGCCACTATTACTCACAGGAGGCCAAGGAAGCCAGGGGCATGATATTTCCGCCCGGCTACGATGCGACTCAGATGTTCTGGCTGGTCAACAGGGATGGCGCTCACGGCGCCCGGTCAGGCATACTGCCGCTTGTCAAGGAAATAATCGTGGGCATCTTCAAGAGAGGCAAGGCTGCCAACATTCATGCTGCATGCGAGTACGACGGCTCCAGCATGTCGTGCTATACGCCTACCAATGTCTTCAAGAGAATAGCCAAGACGCTCAGCCACGGCGCCAAGTTCCCATTCCAGCGTGATTAGTTTAAAATAAAGTTGCTCGTTTTGTCATTACATCATGGTTCAGGTCAAGGTTGAGAAGGCAAAAATCGACCAGAAGCAGACCTCGCTTCTGGTAATCGGTGTCTTTGAAAACGAGCATGACTTTTCGCAGTCAAAGGAGCTCGACCCTTTAGTCTTTGCTTCCATCAAGGAAACTCTGGAGAACAAGGAGTTCCGCGGGACGTTTGGCTCAAGCATCCTAGTCTACACCCTTGGCAGAGGGCCGATGAAAAAGATAATGCTGCTTGGATTGGGCAAGCGGGAAAAATTCACGGACGAAAGCGCCCGGATATGTGCCGGCAAGGCCGCGCAAAAGGCAAAGGAGCTGGACGCAAAAGAGTTCTCGATGCTCCAGTTCTCCAACCTCGACGAGGGGCTGGTAGAGGCCATGACTGAGGGAGTAGCACTTGCGCTTTACTCGTTTGACAAATACAAGGCAAGCAACAACAAAGAGCTTTCAGCAAAAATAGACGAAGCCACCATCCTGATAAACTCTGACTCGCCAAAATTCCAGTCGATAGCAGACAGGGCGAATCTGGTCGTAGAGGCAGTGAACTTTGCCCGTGACATCGCGAACTTGCCGCCAAACGACTGCCCGCCTGCGCAGCTGGCAAGCATTGCAATGTCGCTTGCGCAGGAATACGGCCTGAAGGCGCAGGTCGTCGACCGCTACGAGTTGGAGAACATGGGCATGGGCGGTATCGTGGCCGTGGGCAAGGGAAGCAACAATCCGCCCAAGCTGATAATCCTCGAATACAACAGCGGCGTCCTCGGAGAAGGGCAACAAAAGCCGTACCTGCTTGTTGGAAAAGCCGTCACGTTTGACACCGGCGGCATCTCCATCAAGCCGGGCGAAAAGCTGGACGAAATGAAGTTTGACAAATGCGGTGGCTGCACGGTGCTTGCTGTCATGCGGGCGATCGCCTCGATGAAGCTGGCAGTCAATGTGGTCGGCATCGTGCCATCGGTTGAGAACATGCCGTCTGCCACATCTTACCGGCCCGGCGACATCATCAGGATGTACAGCGGCAAGACCGTGGAAGTGCTCAACACGGACGCCGAGGGTCGCATGATACTGGCAGACGCGCTTGCCTACGGCATAGCGACGTACAGCCCCAAGGCAGTAATCGACCTTGCGACACTCACCGGCGCAGCCATAATCGCACTTGGCGCCAACGTCGCCGCCATCGTCGGGACGAACAAGCAACTGACCGACAGGCTGCGCAAATTGTCGGACAAGACTGGCGAAAAGATGTGGGAGCTTCCATTGTACGACGAGTACCATGAGCAGATCAAGAGCGCATACGCCGACATAAAGAACATCGGCGGCCGGCCCGGCGGCGCCATCACTGCTGCCGCGTTCCTGTCCAACTTTGCCAACGGCGTCCCGTGGGTCCATATCGACATTGCCGGCACCGCTTGGACGCAGGAAGGGACGTACGAGCGCAGCTACAACCCCAAGGGCGCGACTGGGTTTGGCGTCAGGACGCTTGTCAAGCTGCTGATGGAGGACGAAAAGCCTCAACCGTCGTGATGAAATATATGCCTCCCTTTCAGCTCAGCGCGCTTGTCGAGAAGCTTGAGGAGCAGGGGTTTAGCTGCAGGATAGGCAGCATGGAGCTGGACGTGCACCCGGTTAAGAGGCCGTATTTTGAGCGCTGGCTTTCAAACAGGGACGGCTTTGTCAGAATGCTAAGCGGCAACATCGACTATGTCGGCATAGAGGACGTGATGCGCATGGGCCCCTTTTACAACGTCTACTGCCTTGTCGAGAACGACTTTATCATAGACGCCGACGACAACGCGCACAAGCTTCTGGATGCCGCGCCGTATTATCAATTGTACAACGGCAAGGTGACGAGCATGGGGTGGAGCGGCGGCGTTGTGTCCAACATTTTGGCAAAAGACGCAACGCTGTCGGGCGAGTTTGCAAGCAACATCATGAAGGAAGAAGTGAAAAAGATAACATTGAAAGCAGCTAACTATTGCTGCATCATAGAGACCCGGGCGTGGGAGCCCGCGGGGCTTGCCTCCGCCTTTCGGATAATCGATCGCATTGCTCTTGATGTGAGAAAGCTGGTTAAGACGATACACCTTGGCGAGAATGTTGACGCATAGAAAGATGATGCCAGCACTGCTGCTTCCCGACCGCTCACGCAGATCAGTAACACAGCAGCGACGGCAGGTTTGACTTCCGGGTTCGGAATGGGACCGGGTCGCGCCCTGCCGCTATGACCGGCTTATCCTAACCTTTGCCAGAGGGCTAATTTAACCTTGCTCCCCTAGAAGGCTCTTCCACTCTGTTAAAAAGCAAGCAAGGTAGCTGTTCTAATAGACATGGCTGACCCTGTCAT
Organism: uncultured Nitrososphaera sp.; assembly: GCA_946480575.1. The sequence continues at coordinate 5,632 of CAMLKF010000047.1, forward strand.
ATCCGCCATCCTATTCGTCATCGGCCTGATTATATCGACCGTCATTATCTACATCACGACTAAGCTGTTCGGACAGAAAGAAGGCATTGGACGGGCGTTTGTCACAGCCATAATCGGCACCGTGATCTATTCTATCATGTATTTCATTTTTGGCAGCGGCTTCATTGCTGCAGTGGTAGGCGGGTTTGTATGGTTGATAGCGCTCAGAGGACTCTACGACATCGGGTGGCTCAGGGCGCTCGTCATAGCGGTGATAGTGTGGATAGCAGCCACAATAGTAGGACTACTGCTTCCAACGGTTCCTGGGCCATTGTAGGGTTCCTAATCTGGCGACAAAGCATAGCTATATAATGCATTATTGCAAAAATTACATACTATTGGGCAATTCTGAAGCAGAAAATACGCACCGTGTTGCAGTACTTGACGAGGAGCTGTGCCAGCCGAAAAAGTGCGGGCTGGAGTGCATTGTCTACTGCCCAGTGAACAAGACCGGTGGCGCGTGTATCGTCCAGCGGCCGGAGGATAATAAAGCGCTCATTTCAGAAGACCTCTGCACGGGCTGCGGCATATGCATCAAGAAGTGCCCCTTTGACGCGATCGTCATAGTCAACCTTGCAAAAGAATTGTCAGAGGACAAGGTCCACCAGTACGGCATCAATTCCTTCAGGTTCTATCGGCTGCCGACTCCAAAGAAGGGAGCGGTGGTAGGACTGGTAGGGCGGAACGGCATGGGCAAGTCCACAATCGTCAATGTCTTGTCGGGCAGCATGAAGCCCAACCTTGGCAAGTACGACCAACAGGAAGTTTCTTGGGGCGAAGTTTTAAAGTATTATCAGGGCACCGAATTAAAGTCGCACTTTGAAAAGATAGCAAGCGGCAACATGCGGGCAAGCATCAAGCCGCAGCTAGTCTACCTCATTCCAAAGGCATTCAAAGGAACGACAAAAGAATTATTGAAGAAATATGACGAGCGCAAGGTTGCAGACAAATTGATACAGCAGCTTAGCCTGCAAAACATCCTTGACCGCGACATTGCTCAATTGAGTGGGGGCGAGCTCCAGAGGCTCGCAGTTGCAGTTGCGGCAGCAAAGGACGCCGAGTATTATTTCTTTGACGAGCCGTCTTCCTACAATGACGTTTACCAGAGGCTCGCAGTAGCCAAGGTCATAAGGGAACTGGCAGAGCAGGGCAAGAGCGTGATGGTAGTCGAGCACGACATGACATTACTAGACTACCTATCTGATTATGTCCACCTCATTTACGGCGAGCCGGGCGCATACGGCATCGTTTCTGGCATGCAGAGCACAAAAGTGGGCATCAACAATTTCCTCGAAGGGTTCTTGCCGGCGGAAAACGTGCGCTTCCGGGACAAAGCGTTCAAGTTCGACATCACTTCCTCTAACGACGATGTCATCCTCGACATCCCTGCTGCCAGCTATTCCGACCTGACAAAATCGTTCCCGTCGTTCAACCTGAAGATAGCCGCCGGCAAGGTGAGAAAGGGCGAGATAGTCGGCATAGTAGGCGCAAACGCGCTTGGCAAGACGACGTTCATGCGCATGCTGGCCGGCATCGACAAACCTGATTCCGGCAAGATAGATGTCGGAGCAAAGATATCGTACAAGCCGCAATACCTGAACCAGGACTACGAAGGCGACGTCCGATCGCTGATGTATGCAGCTTACCAAAACCCTATAGAAGGGTCGAGCGTTGAAGAGCAGATAATCATCCCGATGGGCGTCAAAAAACTGTACGACAAGAGCGTCAAGAACCTGAGCGGAGGCGAGCTCCAGAAAGTCGCCGTCGTCGCATCGCTTTTGCGTCAGGCAGACATTTATGCTCTTGACGAGCCCTCCGCGTTTCTTGACGCAGAAGACAGGATTGCCGTTGCAAAGTTCCTGCAGCGCTTTGTCAGAGCGCAGGACAAGTCCGCGATCATTATCGACCATGATATGCAGCTAATTGATCTTGTGGCAGACACACTAGTGATATTCGAGGGCCAGCCGGCTCTGAAAGGCTCTGCAACGGCTCCTATACACAAAGAGGAGGGCATGAACAGGTTCCTCAAGGCGCTCTCGATCACCTACCGCCGCGACGAAACGACGGGCAGGCCGCGCGTCAACAAGGAAGGCGGAAGGCTTGACCGTGAGCAGAAACAATCCGGCAACTATTACTACGTGAAGAACCAGTAAATGCCTCATATGCTAAAACAGGTCTTAGGTAGCATTCTTACCCCAGAAGAGGCAGCGCAGGTCTATTCCGCTTTCGATCAAGTAGGCGACATCATCATAATCAAAATTCCAGACAACCTGATGCCCAAGAAGGCGCTTATCGCAAAGGCGATCCTTGGCAACATCAAGACCGCCAAGGCGGTGTTTGCGCAGGTCTCGCCGGTGAGAGGCGATTTCAGGATCAGGGATCTGGAATTCCTTGCAGGCGAAAACCGGACAGTGACAGAGTACAAGGAGCACGCGTGCCGGTTCAAAGTTGACGTAGCAAGAACGTACTTTTCGCCGCGCTTATCAACAGAGCGGCAGCGCATCGCCCAGATGGTACAAGATGATGAAACAATAGTCAACATGTTCGCAGGAGTGGGCACCTATTCCATTGTAATTGCAAAGGCAAACAAGACATGCAGAGTGTACAGCATCGATTCAAACGCCGTGGCAAGCGAGCTGTGCGAGATGAACGCAAAATTAAACAAAGTGCAGGATAGGGTCATCTCTATTTGCGGCGATGCGGCAGAGGTCATCAAGGACCAGCTTGCTGATCAGGCCGATAGGGTGCTCATGCCGCTGCCGGAAAGAGCCAAAGAATTCATCGAGCCAGCAGTGCTTGCGCTAAAGAAGAAAGACGGGGTCATCCACTACTTTGCCCACATCAAGGCCGACGGCAAGAAGGCAAGCCAAGAACTCGGGCTTGCCGACGCGCACGACGCTTTCCAAAAATATGACCACAAGATTCTGGGCATCAGGGTCGTCCGCGAAGTCGGCCCGCAGATATACCAGATAGTTGCCGACGTTTCAGTCAGCCGCCGCCGCTAGGCTTTTCTTCTTCAGACTTGGGCGCAGTCAGCATTGTGTAGCCGATCCAGCCGAGCACTAGCAGTAGCACGCCGACGGCTCCAAGGACCGTCAGCTGCATTATAATCATGCTCCATTCTGTGCCAAGCAGGAAATACGCATAGACAAAAAACGCGACGATTGCAACGACAAGAAGGGCAGCGCCAGCTCCCCTGCTTCCCCTTCTTTTGACGTTCATGGCGAATGAAATGGCAATTGCAGTAACTTAATAACTTTGTTTTGTTAGTTCAGCTCAAGCGCCATAAGGTAGGCGTCCTCGCCGTCTCTGTAGTACGAGCGCAGCCTGGACTTTGTCTCAAACCTCAGCCTCTCGTACATCTTGATGGCGCCAGTGTTGCTGACCCTCACCTCAAGGTATATCTCGTCGCCTCTTCTGTGCATCACACCGTTGATGCCCTCAAACATTAGCGCCTTGCCGAGCCCCTTGCCCCTGTGCTCCTCGAGCACCGCCACCGACACGACGTGGCCCTTCTTGACAAAGCCTAGCTTGCGGAAATTGGAAAAGCCAAACTCGATCTTGCACATGATGTAGCCCACAATCCTGTTATCCAGCTCTGCGACAATGAACGCCTCGGGCAATTCCCGGAGGATAGATTCAAAAAAGTAGTCCGAGTAGTGCTCTGGCAGGGCGGACATGTTGATGTCGATCACAGCTGGAAGGTCCTGCTCTTCGCAGCGGCGAATTACATAGTCGCCTATTTTTCGCAGAGCAGTTTGCAACGCAACAACTAAAGACAGAGACACACTATTTAACCTTACAGTTCTTCCGAGGGACAATGCTTTAATCTGGTTGGCGCTAAAATGAGAATGTAGTGGCTACCATTCTCAACGGCGACTATGCCCGCGTAGTCCCGCTGGTTTCATCGTTCTTTACCATCAAGGACTTCCAGAGAAACGCCAGCGAAGGCACAGTCCAATTCCTGATAGCCGAGTCCAGCAACTTCAGCAGCAAGTTTCAGTCACTCCTTGGCAAGCTTGGCAAGGCAGACATGGTGGCGTTTGCCAAGCGATCAAAGTACGTCTCTAGGCCGATGCCTACACTGACCTCTGTGAGGCTCTCGGTGAATGACGGCGTGGTTATTACCGTGGCAAGGCTTCCAAAGCAAAAGGCTAAAGCCAAAAACTGGCTGCCAGTGCCGCTCTTCCTTTTCATGGCCACTGTCGCCGTCGTGTTCTTTGACGGCCTGTTCGTCCGGTCACAGTCGGCATTTGCCAATGAGTTCATACAAGATCCTTTCCTACTGACAGCGATCTACACGCTGTCGCTGATGGGGATACTGGGAATACACGAGCTCGGACACATGCTGGCAGCTAGAAAGTACGGGATCAGGGCGTCTTGGCCCTACTTTATACCTGGCGTCCCGGGTCTCATCCCGACGTTTGGAGCCATGATACAGATAAAGAGCAACATGACCAGCAGGAACGTCCTGTTCGACGTCGGTATAGCCGGCCCGCTGGCCGGTCTGATAGTCACGGTAATCGTGTCCATCTACGGCTCTTCGATATCTGTCCTGATACCCGCGGACCAGGCCGAGAGGTTTGAGCCCATACAGTTCGATCTGAGCCTGCTCATGCTGACCACCATGGACCTGACCGGCAACGTCATGCAGAACACGGTGCTCGTGATGTCGCCAGTACTCTTTGCAGCCTGGATAGGGTTCCTGATAACGTTCCTTAACCTGCTGCCCGCCTGGCAGCTTGACGGCGGACACCTTGCAAGATCGGCGCTCGGGGTCAGGCCGCATAGGGTGTTGACCTATGCCAGCGTGGCGATCCTGTTTGTGCTGAGGTTCTACCCGATGGCGTTACTCGTGCTCTTTTTCAGCATGAGAGCGCCGGAAAGCACGCCTCTGGACGACGTGACGCCGCTGTCGCAAGGCCGCAAAGCGCTTTTCGTGGTTGCGTTGGGACTGGCAGTCCTCTGCGCGCCAATCCCCTCGGAGTTTGTCAGGTTCTTGCTTTGAGGAGCGTAATATCGGCGTCTGACAGCACAAGCGCCTTGTAGCTCTTGCCGTGCCTGTCGGGCAGCTTGTCAAGGATGTCCTTCATTCCTGCATACGTGGCAAAGCCGAGCTTGGTTCTGGCGTAATAGTGGGGAAGCGTCGACACGAGCCCGAGCTCGTACTTTTGGCGCAATTCTTCGATGTACAGCAGGTGCTCCAGCCCATCAATGTATGGGCTTGCTTGCAGCTGCTCGGGCTTGAGCCTTCCCTCTATGAACATCTGGAGCGCCCCGCCGCCGACTCCTTCGCGGTTTTCCGCAAGCAGTATCGCCGAGCCATCCTCCCTGACAATGTGGACAGAGTTCCAGAGCGAGTTGAGCGCGCTGGCTAAGGTCGAATGCGACCCGGCCTCGCTGCTTGCGCTTATTATGGCGCACTTCACCGGATCGGTTTCAACTTCAGATTCCGACTTTAATTGCGATACTGCCTTGTCGAAAGCCTCTGCAATGCTTCCTATGTGAACGCCGGCAATGCCTTCGCTGTTGGCCACCAACTCGATAGATGTCGCCGGGATGCCTTCTATTGAGGAAATCGCGACCTTGAGCGGGCCGCCCTCGATGCCCGGCGCCGGCCAGTTGCCCTGCCTTGCCTTGAATGCCTCTGCCATCTGGTCGGCAAGCAGGTTGCGCACAAGTGCAGTCGGGGCGCCGGCAAACCCGAACAGGGGGTCGTAGGCGACGCTTGAAACGACGACTGCACTCTGGAACTTGCTGATCCGCTCCTGCAGCGGCGACTGATAGTCGATGCGGTTTATTGACACCAGTTCGCCGCCGGCCGCAGCAGTCAGGTTGGTGCGGAGGGCGCCGGCCATCCTGCCTGGCACGTCCACTGTAACATTTGCAAAGCCCTTTGCACGGGCAGCTGCTGCAAGCATCGCCGCCGCCTTGGCAGTAGCCTTTGAAGCCGACAGCGCGAGGACAAGCATATTGTCCGTGACAGGCACGCCTCCGATGGCGGCTTTTACCTCCTCTTCGGCCAACGCTTGAAAGCTGGAAGAGATCTGGTTTGCCAGGTTCTCAAACCTGATGTCCAGCACTACGTCAGTGGTGCCGTACCTGAGCCATATCTCTGGCATTTAGTGCTAGTGGATAATAATAAAAGATAAAAATGAATCTCTTGCACGATATAGCTGTTGCCAGCCACAACCGATTTTATCCTCGAGTTCGCCTCGTTTCTGCTCAAGAGCAACGCGCTCCGCTTCGGTGCCTTTACGCTTGCCAGCGGCAAGCCAAGCCCCTACTACATCGACCTGCGCATGCTGCCAAGCTTCCCCAAGCACTTCCGCCTGACGATAAACGCGCTGAAAGAGACAGTTGCTAAAAAGATAGGCGCTGACTTTGACGCCTTTGCGTCAGTGCCAACTTCAGGGCTTGTATTTGGATCTGCGCTTGCTTACGAGATGGTCAAGCCCTTTGTCTATGTCCGCAAAGAGTCGAAAGGCTATGGCACGAGCAAGCTGGTAGAGGGCCACCTGCCATCCGGCGCCCGCGTGGTTATCGTGGACGACGTGGCGACCACCGGCACTTCGGTGAGCCACGCAATTGATGCCATCCGGGCAAACGGAGGCATCGTCGACAATGTCGTGGCGCTCGTGAGCAGGACGGAAGGCGCTGAAGAACTGCTAAAAAAGACGAATGTCAAGCTGACAGCAGTCGCCACCGTAAACGACATTGCCAGCGCGCTTCACAAGGCTGGCCTTATCGATGACAATACTCTCGAGTCGGTGATAAAGCAGATGGCTTCGAGGGGCGACTACGAAAACGAGTAGGGCTAGCCCTCGTAAATCATCAGGTTCTTTTCTTCAAGGAGGGTGTGGAGGTTGTGCACCGCGCGGTAGACCTCGCTTTCTTTCTTGGCGCCGGTGCATACCAGCTTGCCGCTTGCAAACAGCAGGATCACCGTCTTGGAGTCGAGCATCCTGTGAATGAGGCCTGGGAACTGCTCCGGCTCGTACATGCTCCTTGGCAGCACCCTTGCCGCCAGCTCTAGGTGGATCTTACCTCCGAGGCTTGCCGACGCAACAATGTTCTGGATCTCTATTTGCGGCTCGTGCTCGAGCGGGATACCTCCTTTTTTCAGCTTTAGCACTACGTTCTTGACGGCCTGTATCGCCATCTTTTCCGACTTTGCTCCAGTGCAGACCATCTTGCCGGAGCTAAAGATCAGCGTGGCGGTCTTGGGCGACCTCAGCCTGAACACGAGGCCGGGAAATTGATCTGGATGGTATTCAACATCTGGAAAAATCTGGGTAATCAGGTTAAGGTTAACAGTTTGGTTTACAGTAGCAGAAGCTACAACGTTCTCAATGCTTACAATGGGCTTGGTCTGGGGCATATATACGCCGCTTTATAAAGGCGTTATATATATACCTGCTTGCTACCATTTTATAGTAAAATCAACCTACCATCCCATGAATGAGATTGCAAGTTGCCGCCGTAATAACTGCAAAATTTACACAGCTAACTATTCTCCTATTACCTTCACGAGCACCCGCTTTGCTCGCTTTCCATCGAACTCGCCGTAGAATATCTGCTCCCATGGCCCAAAGTCGAGCTTGCCATTCGTAATCGCAACTACCACCTCGCGCCCCATGACCTGCCGCTTCAGATGCGCGTCGGCATTGTCCTCGCCCGTTCTGTTGTGCAGGTAACTTTCCGGCGAGTAGGGCGCCAGATTTTCAAGCCATCTGTCAAAGTCCTGATGTAGGCCGCTCTCATCGTCATTAATGAACACGCTGGCAGAGATGTGCATGGAGTTCACTAGGCAGAATCCTTCTCTGACGCCACTTTCTGCAACTATCCTAGTCACATCCGACGTAATGTTGATGAATGCTCGCCGGGCTGGAGTGTTGAACGTAAGATACGCGGTCTTGGATTTCATGCCGACGGCGGCTGGCTTGGTGGAGGTGAAGAAGAAGAAGAAGATGATGATGATGATGATGCTCCTGTGCCGGGTTCTGATG
>CAMLKF010000048.1 GCA_946480575.1 uncultured Nitrososphaera sp.
CCTGAAGGCGTTTTTCCGGGTCGTACGTGAACTGCTCTTTGTACACCTTGCCGCGGGCAAGCCAGTATTCTCTTGGGTTGTAGTCGGCTGAAGACGGTACCACTTGCGATATCCATCTGGAATTCGCCGTTTTCTTGATATGAATTTGCGAAGCGAGTTCCGGTGGAATGATCTCTAGCAGAATCTGCGTTAATTCATAAAAGCAACAGGGGCATTTCGTAGACGTATACGCATGAGCAATAATGATGGTTTTTCTCTATGTCCAGTCATCAAGCCTGTTTTCATAATGGGGGCGCCGGGCTCTGGCACTACGCTTCTGTATGACGCGCTCTGCACACATAAGGACCTAGCGTACGTCACGCTCACATGCTCAGGGCAGGGATACACAAGCACGGCAAGGTTGTCGGCGACAAGAGGACGGCGCTATTCAGGGTACAGAACCTGTTTCATCGTGACCAGGCTTCCAGCGTCCCACATGAGGCAAACGCCTTCTGGATAAAGTATTTTGGCACATACAACTATTTGACGGAAAATGACTTTACGCCCCAGATGGCGGCTTTTTACAGAAAGAATGTTCTGGCTGTGCAGAACATCTGGAAGCGGCCCCGGTTCATAAACAAGAACCTGCAGCACTGCGTCAGGGTCAGGATACTTGGCAGGATTTTTCCAGACGCAAAATTCATTCACATAATCAGGGATGGGAGGGCTGTTGCGTACTCGATCCTAAACAAAAAGGGCGAGGCAAACCCCACAATTGTCCTGCTTAGCCTGAAAAAGATTCTGGGCGACAAGTACAAGCCCGAGCGCTCGGAGCTGTTCAATTACGGAAGCGCGTGGGCGGAGCTAGTCAGGAAGGCAAAGGAGGCAGGCGCCTTTGGGCCTGACAGGTATTACGAATTGAGGTACGAACACCTGATGGCCCGGCCCTACGATGAAATCAAGAGGGTTGTCGAGTTTTGTGAGCTGGACTGGTACGGCAGGTTTGAAGAGATCATCCCAAAAACCAGCAAGATGAACACAAAGTGGAAGCAGAACGCAAGCGACGATCAAAAGAAGGATCTGGAAGAATCTACGCTTGAGCTCAGGCAGACCCTTGGCATAGCCTAGAGATAGACAAAGTCTGTCTTTTTTTGCCTTGCCATTCTTCTGCATTCGTCTGCCCACGCGCGGATTTCTGCGCGCATTTCTGGCAGTGATCTTACCCTATGCCTTTCGCACTCCCTGGCACAAGCCTCGCAAATGTCGGCACACAGGTTGCAATACTGCTTTGCAAACCGGCTGCCCATCGACATCAGGGAGACCGAAGTCCGGCAGACGGACGCGCATTCCCTGCTTATCTGGGCGCAGGTTGCCATCATCTCTACGTCCTGCTCTTTGAGGTCCGACGTGGCGTAGAACTCGTAGGCCTCGGCGCACCGTATGCAGGCCTCAATGCAGCTGTGCCATTTTGAATTTTGAAGAGCTGCGGCACCAGCCATGGCTGACTTGGTACTCCATGCTATTTACGAAGAAGCTAGTTATTTTTAGTGCTTGCTGCCTGCAAACCATTATGCAGAGCTTTCACTGATTGCCAACGGCAGCAGCCTGCTTGCGTAGAGGTAATCAAGTACGGCATCAGTACTTTTTTCAACCGTCTGGCTTTCGGTGTCCACCATCAGCTCTGGAGCGTCAGGCGCTTCGTACGGATCGCTCACCCCGGTAAAGTTGCTGATCTCATTTTTCCTAGCTTTGTTGTACATCCCCTTGACATCGCGCGACTCGCAGATGTCTAGCGGACACCTGACATAGACCTCAACAAAATTGCTGCCAATTATCTTGCGCGCGGTGTGCCTGTTTTCCCTGAAAGGGCTGATGAGCGAAACGCAGACAGGAACGTTGTGCTTTGCGAGCAACCGCGCTAGATAGGCCACTTTGCGGTTGTGCTCGTTGCGTCCTTCCGTTGTAAAGTCCTTGGGGGAGAGCCATTCCCTCAACTCGTCACCATCCAGTAGTGCAAGGTTCGGTATTTTCGGCTGAAGCGCCCTTGCTATGCTGGTCTTACCCGAGCAGGGAAGGCCGGTCATCCAGAGAACAAATGTCATCGATGCTTACCTGATATAGTTCTACTTCATTTTCCGAATCTACAGAACTATATTTAAAGTTAGTGAATATACTACGTTAACGCGTTAACGCTGAATCATTCTGTATCTTTTTGACAAAATGTGCAGGGGCATATTTTGTTGTGTCATTTTTTAGTAGACACGCGTGTCTATGGAGAACATCATAATAGTTCGCCTCGATGATTACCTGACATGCTTTGTCCAATCATCATGCCTGTCTAGTGGTTTTTCGACACAACTCAACACAACAATTTTGACCCCAAATGTTAGCGAAATGTGTCTACGCGTTAACGCGTTAACGCGTTAACAGAAGGTGCGTACGTAAAAAGAATATAGGTAATAAAATAAATCATATGAGACTTGGTTCAGGGTAGCATAGCTCGAAAAACCCTCCTCTAGACGGCATGATTTTTAAGGCAAGGCCCCGTACTTGCCCCACTGCCTGCCATGTTCGTGAGGTCGCTCAAGCCATCACTGATAGACTCGATACCCATACTGAGGAGAAATGCTTCCGCCAAGCCAAAGGTATGGGTAGAAGGCTATGGCTGCTCTGCGAGCATGGCTGATTCTGAAATGATAAGAGGGCTCTTGAAAAGCGCCGGCTATGAAGTTGCGGCAAAGCAGAGCGAGGGCGCCCTCAACCTCATCGTCACGTGCTCTGTCAAGGACGCAACTGAGCACAAGATGGTAGGCAGGATAAAGTCGCTGACTGAGTCCGGCAAGCCGCTGGTGGTTGCCGGGTGCCTACCAAAGGCAGAGAGAGAAAAGGTCGAGTTGCTGAGCCCCTCGGCAAGCCTGCTAGGACCACATTCCATCGAGAGATCCGCCGACGTCGTTGGATCTGCCTTTGCAGGGAGCAGGCTTGTCGCGCTTGAAGACTCGATATCTGACAAGGTAAACATCCCAAGGGTAAGAGTCAACCCAGTAGTCAGTATCGTCGAGATAGCGAGCGGCTGCATGAGCGAGTGCACATTCTGCCAGACAAAGCTTGCCAAGGGCTGGCTTCGCAGCTACCGTATGGGAGACATCATGAGGCAGATCCGGTCGGACGTTGTTGAAGGCGGCTGCAGAGAGGTGTGGCTCACCTCGACTGACAATGGCTGCTACGGCAGAGACATCGGCTCTGACTTGGTGGAGCTTCTCAAGACTTGCTGCTCGATTGAAGGGGACTTTAAGATCAGGCTGGGTATGATGAACCCGATGTACCTGCCCGAGATGCTGAACAGGCTGGTCGAGGTATTTCATGAAAACGACAAGCTCTTCAAGTTCCTGCACATCCCTGTCGAAAGCGGGAGCAACAGGGTGCTGAGAAAGATGAAGCGCGGCCACACTGCAAGGACGTTTCTTGACGCAGTGCAGTCCTTTCGAAAGAAAATCCCCAAGATGACGATTTCTACTGACGTGATCGTGGGGTTTCCGACAGAGACTGAGGGCGATTTCCAGGCCACACTCGACTTGCTTGAGAAGGCAGAACCGGACATCGTCAATTCTTCGCGCTATGGCGCCCGGCCAGGGACAGAATCGGCAAAGTGGAAACGCGAGCGCGTCAGCTCTCAAGTTGCCAAGGAAAGGTCGGGACGACTCCACATGCTAGCAAGGAAAATCGCAAAAAAGCGCAACTCTCTCTGGCAGGGCTGGCAGGGCGAAATCATTGTCGACGAAATAATCTGCAAGGTGGCGCAGGGCAGGAACTATGCGTACAAGCCTGTAGTATTGACCGGATCGCCTGCGCAATTTTCGCTTGGCGACCAAAAGCATGTGCAAGTATATGATTTTTCCAACTTTTCATTGAAGGGCAGGGTAATTTAGCAACAAGCTCAACTTTGTTACACTGCCCGTAGCTTCAGTTTAGTCATCAAAGTTTTTTAACATGGCCTTGTATACTTGTGGGCGGGGAGCTCGGGGGACCGTGAGCGATAACGATCTCTTAATCAAGAATCCTGTGCTGTTGGTGGGCATCGGCGGCGCAGGAAGTAAGATAGCGACCGCCACAAGCGCGGCCATAGGATCCAGGTGCCTTTTGATAAGCAACGACAAAAAAGATCTGGCTGAAAATAACAATGACAACAACAAGAATTGCAGTTCTGTTTTCATTGATTCCGGCGGGTGGATCAACCCGTCAAGCTACAAGCTGCGATCCTTTGTGCAATCACGCAGCGACGAGATAGCTTCTGCGACGCGCGGCTTTCCCACGATTATCATTGTCTCAAACCTTGCAGGGCGGGCCGGCACCGCGATGGGTCCGATTGTTTGCAAGGCGGCAAAAGAGGCAAGCACAGTAATTTCAGTTGCCATCATGCCATTCAAGTTCGAGAAGGACAGGATTTTCCACTCGGGGACCGCGCTGAGACGTGTCCGCGAGGCGTCACACTCAACCATCGTGCTTGACAATGATGCATTCCTTGACAACAATCCCGAGCTCTCAAAGGAGGAATGCTTCAAGGTAACAAACAGTGCCATCGTCGAGGTAATCGGCTCAATTTCTTCTGCTGCCGGCGTCAGGTCCGATATGAACATCCTGTGTACCAGCAGGGAAAGCAGCGACTCAGAGTCGTCTCTCCGCGACTCTGTCGCAATGCTGTACGACGGTGTGGCTGACGCAAGCTCGATCAGGCGCGCCATGCTGTACGTCATGGGCGGGGACAAGGTCTCTGTCGGCGGCTTGAACCAGCTAGTGAGCTGCGTGCAGGGGATATTCAAGGAAGATGAGACGACCGAAGTCGTGGTGTCCTCGATGGCAGCCTCTGACGGCGTGCGAGTTCACCTTGTCGCTTCTGCGCCCCAGAAGACAAGGTTTGACAGGTACGATCCGCTAGGCGACATCATCCCGGATGCGCTTGACTGGGACGAGCCAGACTCTGCGCCGGATATCCAGCTGGCGATCCCGCGCATCGAATAGGTTATTATAACATCCAGCCGCGGCTAGTACTACCTGCCAGATGATATCCTGCGGTTGCAGATGCATAGTGTGCAAGAGCCAGCAGCTCGAAAGCCACAGCTTTGTAGCTTCGGACGGCTACAACGACATCCACCACACGTGCAGGTCGTGCGGCACCCATTTCAACCACCTTGACGGGGAGACGTATGCGCGGTGCGACACCTGCCATTTCCCAAAAGTTTAAAATCTCTACTAGCTAACTGACAGGTTTTTGCAGTACATGCTGTTGCAGGGCTTGCTCTCGTCAAGTTTGACGTCCTTCATCTTTTTCTTGTCATAGATACTCTGCAAGAACTTGTAGCAGATGATGGGGGGCAAACTTCGCACAACGAGCATAAAGAAATTTGAGGGCCTTAATAAAAAAGTCAGTCAGTAAGCTTTATCCTGACCACGATCTCGATTCTGGCAAACTGCTTGACTATTCTTCTGCATGCACTCAGAATCCTGTCGTATACTCCGGCGACCGGGTTGCGGTACCTCTTGCTAAGAGCATCGCGTGCGGCCTCTCAAACTGCTGATACGGGCCGTCGTACGTGAGACCCTTGAGGTACATCGGCGCCGATTGGCCTATGGGCCTAACGCTGTAAATTTGACTTAGTAGTGAAATTGGTTAAAACGCGCCTGGAGCCTTTATCCAGTGTCCGTATCAACTTTGTGCTCACGGAGCTAAATTATTTGCACCGACAGTACTCACACTTCATGAAGTCAAGACCTGGTTGTGATCTATCTTGTACGTCAAATTTCTGGAACATCTTGTGAGTGTAGCAGAACACCTGCGCAACATCTTCGATGATGCATAGAAGCCCTGACGACTGGTAAAACCTGTACATGCTTACGTACTTGCATGTCATGCTGCATTGCTTTTCCATAGGACTTATCACTTGGCGAGTGTGTGTGAGAGGAAGTTTGGAGCATAAGATAGAATGGCGCCAGGTATTTCCTATTGTATGTTGTCTTTTATTAGACAGATAACGAATGTCGTGAGGTTCTCGCCTCGAAAGGAAACTGGGGGAGAAGTTTTTACTTGCTTGGCGCTTTGGGTTTTTCCTCGGCCTTTGCTTCTTCTGGCTTGGCCTCGGCAGCGGCCGCTATTGTTGTCTCCGCTGCAGCAGCAGCCTCCGGCTTCTTATCTTCTTCTTCTTCTTCTTTAGTTATAGCACTTGTCTCGGCAGTACCAGCCGGCAAGTCCTCGTATAGCGAGACAGTGACCACACCATCTTCGTCTTTGGCCATCTTTACTCGCACCTTTCTCGGCGGGTTGGTCCTGCCTCTTGACCATATCTGCCTGTTGAGGTCCTGGTCGAGCTTGATCTCCTCGCTCTTCATGTGCTTTTGCGCAAACTCGCGGATCATGTTGGCGACCCTGTCGGTGCGCTTGTACTCAGGAGTGAGCCAAGCCTTTCCGAGATTGATAGTGTAAACGCGTGTAAGGTTTTCTTCAATTGTTGCCAATTTTTTCTCATCAACCTACGTTCACGTCAGACCTGCGCCAAAGCCTGCGCTTGGGGTTGGTCCTGACCTTCCTGTTTGTCCTGATGACTACCCACGCCGGCACCGGCCTGTTCTGCCTTGTGCGCTTCATCAACCGCTTTTTGCGTGAGGTATTTTTCCGGGCAGCCATATACGAGCGTAGGATTCCCTTTTTCCGCTTTTTAAGTGTTGGCGTGCCGTCACTTCCGCATCCTGAAAAATATGTAGACCATCACAAACGGCACGGCAGCAAGCGCAAAGGCATACTCGGCCTTCATAACCGACGACAGAGCTATCTCCAAGCCAAGGTACAGCGTGACGCCTGCCGGGATCAGGCCGAACATGATAAACCTGTGACTTCTCACCTTGAATTTTTCAATGTCCCTGTATGGGTACTGCAGGTGATGATAGATCACCGGCATGACAAAAAGCGATACGGCTGTCGTGATTGAAAAGAGCGCGACTAGCAAGGAAATCCTGTCAATGAATGCGAAATTCTCTGGTACCCTTATCGAGATTTCTAGCAGGAACCCGAAAAGGATGCCTGCAAAGGCCGTTAGCACCGTGCTTTCGCGAAGCACCGTCCCATAGTCCTGCACGAGCCTGTCCCTTGCCTCATCCTCTTTCCTGTTCAACGCCACATAATATAGGCAGATAATCTTA
Source organism: uncultured Nitrososphaera sp. (assembly GCA_946480575.1). The sequence goes on from CAMLKF010000048.1 coordinate 7,171, forward strand.
ACAAGGGTTTGTATCGCCTAATAATTGATTAGGCAGCGATAGGAATGATGCTGCAATGCCTGAGCAGGACATCATGGACAACGTCCACAGGTACTTTGCTACCACTGTTGCATTGATAACCACAAAGGGGAGCAAGTATGGCCAGAACGTGATGGCCGCCGAGTGGACGATGCAGATCTCGTACGAGCCAATGCTAATCGCAGTCTTTGTCCACGAGTCGCCGACATACTGGAACATAGAGGAGAACAGGGTGTTTGGCGTCAATATCGCCTCAGAGGAGCAGGCTGAGCTGGTGAACATTGCCGGCGGCTACTCTGGCACTGAGATAGACAAGCTTGCAATACCGGGCGCCTTTGAAACATACAGAGCAAAGCACATCGACGTCCCGATGATAAAGGGGTGCGCGCTGAACGCCGAATGCAAAGTTATCATAACAGAAAAGATGGGCGACCACATAATGGTGGTGGGCGAGGCTGTCAGCGCGAAATTTGACGACGGCAAATTCCCGCTCGTATACACGCGGGGAAATTATAGAAAGCTGTCAAGGTCAAAAATCCCATCTGGGAGAAAGGGCGTGCTCGTGGCGCAGTCGCAGATGTCTGAATTCAAAAAGATGTCAAAGGGCCAATTCGCGCTCAAGGTAGCCGCGGCCGTGATAAGACAGAACCGCAAGATACTGCTTCAAAAATTTGGCGATTACTGGATCGTGCCTACGGTGGCAGTGGATAGGAGCACCAGCTACAGAGAGGCGCTCGAGCAGCACCTTGCTTCGATCAAAGTGTTTGCGCAAGTCGGAAGCATAAGCGGCATAGAGCGCATGATGCTCAAGAGCGGCAAGGCAGAACTTCGAGCCAACGTTATCACATTTGACTGCAGGTTCTCCTCGCTTGGAGAAGGCTCTGGTGCCACGTGGTTTGCCAGACCGCCGAAAAACATCGCTCTCAGGAACCTACTTGGCAAAAAGTCCTGACTGCGCTATTTCTTCTGTGACGGCAAGCAGCTTCTTGACATCGCCTTCGTCGTGCGCGTACGAGAGCGCTCCCATCTTGGTAGGAAGGAAGAATATGCCGTAGTCAGCTACCAGGGCAAAGTGGTATTTTGCCAGTAGCGCTTTGTCAGACGTGGCAACATCGCTTGCGTTCATGACAACATCCTTGCGAAAGTGCGTCAGAAATATAGAGCCAGTGCCTGTCACCTGGCATGGGATCTCTCCTTCTGCAAATATCTTTGTCAAACCTTTCCTTGCCATGTTGCCAAGCCTGTCTATCTTTGTATATACACCTTTGTTCTTTTTCAAAAAGTTCAGCGTGGCAAGCCCTGCAGTCATGGTGACAGGGTTGGCAGAGAACGTTCCTCCGCCTATCGCGCAGCGCGCCTCCTTGTCCTTCCTTGCGACCGGGTCTGCAAGCGACATGATCTCTTTGTCGCCGCACACAATGCCGATGGGCATTCCGCCGCCAGCTATCTTGCCAAGCGTGAATAGATCGGGCTCGAGCTTGTAAATGCTCGCAGCGCCGTTCAGAGAAAGCCTGAATCCTGTGACTATTTCGTCCAGTATGAACAGGCTGCCGTTCTTTTTCGCAAATTCCTGCAGGCCCTGCAGGTAGCCGTCTACCGGCGTAATGCAGCCAGCGCCGCCCAGCACCGGCTCGATAATTACGCAGGCAAGATCGTCCCTGATAGTTTCAAGGACCTTAAGTGACGCGTCAAGGTTGTTGAATGGAATGGACTCAACGTACTGGCCCTCGTCTTGTATAAGGCCGGGCCCTTCCTCTGTTTCGAATGGGTAGTTGACGGTCTGCATGAGCGTAGTGTTAAAGCCGTGCCAGCCGCCTATCGCTTTTGCAATAACGCGCCTGCCAGTTTTTGCGCGCGCAAGCCTGACTGCATACATCGTAGCCTCGGAGCCGGTGCTCGAGAAGCGCATCATCTCTGCCCCTGGCATCAGCTTTTGTATTGTCTCGCCAAGCTCGATGCTCACGTCATTGACAGTGCCATAGAGGGTGCCGTTTCGTACCTGCTGTGCGAGCGAGTCTGCCACCGGCTTGGGCGAATGGCCAAGAATAAGTGCCCAGTGGCCCATCCAGTAATCAGTGTATTTGTTGCCATCGACGTCGCGCAGCTGCCTGCCTTTGGCAGAATTGACAAAGAACGGGTAAGGCTCAAAATAGCGAATATTATGGCTAATGCCGCCAGGGAAGACCTTGGCAGACCGCGAATAGAGGCGCCCGGACTTTATCGTCCTGCGATGGTAATTGCCGGCGTAGTCATGCATGATGTATGAACGTAACTGCCTGCAAGCTGATTCCTGTATAATCCTTTGTTTTGTGGCCGCACGTTTAATTAAGAGCGACGCGCAAAAGTGTCGCTGCTGCGATGAACTGCCTAGAATGCCACCATTCCCACCGGACGCACGAATTCGTCAAGGGAGAGACGAACTCTATTTTGCAGGTAGGCCGGTGCCTTGTGCCAGGGTGCGAATGCCAACAGTACATTGACAATATAGAAAAGATAGACGAGGACCTTCTCTAGGGTCACTTGCCTCTCAGGGAAGGCAGGATCTGTGCTTCTTCTGGCGTTATCTCTTCGGTAGGCGGCGGCAGGCCGTACTGTTCCCTCAGTATTCTTTGCTGCTCCCTCAGAGCGTCATCTGAAAAGCTTGGGCCAATGTGGGCAAACTACGCCGAGAGAACGATTACGACGGCGAGAGAAACTCCCATCACAAGGATGCATGACGCGACTATCTTCATGTTCTGGCTATGGTAGTCATCCTCAGAAGAAGACTCCTTGTGCACACACATATGTTTCCAGTAAGTCATTAAATGATGCTTTTTAAAAATATTCGCGTCTCATTCGACAGAAAAATAATATCGTGCATGTGTGTAATGCTCTCTCATGACAGCAGTAGTAGAAGAAACACTTGCTTCGCTTGGCATCAAGCTTCCGGTCCCGCCGGCGCCTGCCGGCTCGTATGTGCCTGTAGTCGTAACGGGCAACCTTGCTTTTGTGGCGGGCCAGATACCTACAGGAGGCGGCCAGGTAAAGTTCAGGGGCAAAATCGGACGGGACCTAACAATAGAGGCGGGGCAGCAGGCCGCAAGGCTTTGCACGATAAATGCGCTTGCCCAGCTAAAGTCTGCGCTTGGCAGCCTCGACAGGGTCAAGCGCTTTGTCAAGCTCACCGGCTTTGTCAACTGCGACCCGTCGTTCACCGATCAGCCAAAGGTCATCAACTGCGCGTCAGACCTGCTCGTGCAGGTGTTCAAGGACAATGGCAAGCACGCAAGGGCGGCCGTGGGAGTTAGCAGCCTACCTCTTGACAGCGCGGTAGAGATCGAGTTCATAGCGGAAATCTGAGTTAGGCATTATGAATGAGATTATTATTATTATAATATTTCATCTACTGATGTCGTAAGTAAGAATTTGCATAAAGATCAGCTCCTGCAAGAGGTATACATACCTCAAGAATAATTGGCGCGCACAGCGCAGTGACGTTCGTCGTGATAACTGACTAGAAGGGCAAAAAGTTCTTGGGGTGGAAGACAGAGAAGACCTTGCTCGGCAGTATTCTGGCAGAGAAATTGAAGAATACGCTCTCCTGCCGCAATAAAGGCACATATCAACGTCAAATTCGAGCCGCTGGTAGGCAAGACCTGCTACGAAATAGGGATTTTTACGAGAAATTGATAATACCCTCAATAATACACATCTCGTACAACCCAAAGCACAAGATCTTTGTCTTTCTGTCGTTCGAACCGGTACCGACGTGCAACCTGTGATCGAGGAAAAGATAATGCCGATAATTGAAGAAGATAAAGACTTTTTTATGTAGGGTCCGAACAGAGCGCTGCTTAAATACTGTTAGCGTTTCAGAATGGGTAAATAAATTGTCAGATGATGTTTGTAATTATGATACGCCTTTCCCTCCTTCACAGCTGCATCCTGCAGTGAACTGGGCCTTTAACACGCTTGGCGGCAGGCAAAAGAAGCCTTTCTCGACCATCCGCACAAAGAGGGCATTGACCTTGAAAGCGAATCGCAATGCATACTAAACCAGTTGGCCGCTGCACTGGAGCAGCTCTCTGCCAAGGACGCAGCAACCCTTATGATGATGGAAATGGTGTGGCATTTTCTGAAAAAGAAAGTCTAGCCGACTCTATCTATTCTACCCTACTGTCGAGCATCTCTATGAATTCCTGCAGCCTGTCCTTTGGTATAACCGCACCGGACGCCCTGTCATGACCGCCGCCACTCCCACCAAGCGCTGAAGCAATCTCATTGGTAAGCCGGCCAAGGTGGACCTTGCATTCCTGCGAGCCCCGTATTGACACGACGTAGGACTTGATGTCGTCCTTTAGCTTGTAGACCATTGCCGCGGGCTTGCCGGACGAGCCCAACACAAAGTTGACCACCATGCTAGAGGACAGCTCAACTGTGCTTGGCGCGTGGGCAAGGTTATCCAGCTTTACTACGGAATCTTGTATCGATTCGACTGCCTGCGCCACCTTCTTGGCGTATTTCTCGGCAATCTCAAAGCCATCCTTGATGTCGTGCGGGTACTTCATCTTGGCAAGCGTGTCGACTATCTTGACGAGGAACTCATCATTGTGCTGGCTTGCTGATATCATGTACGACAGCGCAGTAGCCTCCAGCATCAGAAACTGCCTGTCGAACCTTGGCACTATGCCTGACGCAATAGGCTTGTTTTCCATATAGTCCGTGAGCGCGCCCATCGCTGCAAAGAACGCCGCATGGTTCGGCAGCTTTTTCCTGTACTTGCTGTAGACCTGCACACTCGTACATTCTTCTATTGTATGCACAAGAGTTACGCCTACCTTTTTGAGCGCCTGCACCGTTTCCTTGTCGATGTAGTGGTGATCGATGTATGTCACCTCTGTGTCAGCGGACGCCATCTTGTCGAGCAATTCGACAAACCTCTGCTCGTTCTTTTTAGACAGGCCAAGGTCGCATATGAACAGCTGCTCTATCTTGCCCGACTCGGCGACTTTTTCAAGCTTGGAAATCAAGTTGGCGTAATCAACAAGGATCACTTTTTGCGCGTCGAACGCAGCCTTGACAAGGATGGCAGAGGAAATGCCGTCCACGTCTTCCTTGTGCGAGATGCAGATGACAGACATTGGGTCCAAGTTGGGATTTTGTTACCCAGATTTAATGGTTCGTTAAAAGTCTAATCCTGATATTATTACTGCTAGTATCTGTGCTGAAGTTTGGCTCTTTTACTTTCCAAAAATGGCGGCTCTTTTGATATGAGCATATGTCCTCCACTTTCTGCACTATCGCTTCACAGGTTATCGGCTTCATCACCACGATGTCTGAGCCGACTCTCATCGCGAGAGCCCTTAAGTTCTCTTCTTCTTCTTCTTCTTCAACTACTAGTACCATTATATCTTCTGGCAGGCTTTTCTCTCCTGACGTTTATTACGACATCGACGCCCTCGTCGCCTGCTATCGGACCATCCATCACAATGATATCGGACCTTGTCCTTTATCCCTCTGAAAATATCATGCATTCTTGGGCTGACATTGCGCTCATGACCTTAAAGTTCCCCAGCTGAAATAGTATGCCTCCTAGATAGGAGAGGATGAACGGCGAAGTGTCAGCAGCTATCGAAATGAGCGGCTTGCTTTGTTCCGGATCTCTTTCTTCTATTATTACTGCTGCCACTACTACGATATCTCTTTTTCTGTTCTTACCTCCCGGCAATCCTATAGGGTGTGTTAGATCTATGACCTAATAAGGTAAGTTCTGTAGATTGTTGTTAGCTAAAGCATGAAATAAAAAACGCATATGGCCGCCGTGCATAGGATCACAGATGCTTTACGATGTTCTTTGCGTGTTTCCGGAGACTGCAAATGCGCACAAAACAATATGGCGCGTCCGCTGCCACCATACTAGTGGCTTACCACCAATATGACGGTGGCGCGAACTATCCCAGTCTAGTGCGTTGGGCTGTTGGGAATGGCAGGCTGAACACCTCGCCGAAGCTTGGTGCTTACACCTCCATCCCATCAACGCTATCTTCTATAGCCGCCCTTCTCCTTGCGGAAGGCTGTCTTTTCTCGGGAAAGGCTTCGTCCTTAGATGCTTTCAGGACTTATCCTAAGCAGCTTAGCTGCTCAGCGTGCCCTGTCGGACAGCTGATAAACCAG
>CAMLKF010000049.1 GCA_946480575.1 uncultured Nitrososphaera sp.
GGCAAAAAGCCAAGCATGGAGCTCAACATGCATATGGGCATCTACAGCAGCCGGCCAGACATCAACGCCATAGTTCATGCCCATAGCCCCTTTACAATTGGAATATCAATTTCATCAGAATTCCGCCAAGTGATTGAAGAAGCCAAGATAGTGGTCGGTGAGCCGGCAGTCATTGCAAACAGGCCGTCGGGATCGATAGAGCTGGCTGAAGCGGTTTCAGTGGAGTTCAAGAAAGGCGCTCACGCAGTGGTGGTCAAGAACCACGGGGTTATTGCCGGCGGCATGGACATACACCACGCCCGCGCAATCGTTGAATCGCTTGAAGAATGGGCCAAGATACTGACCGTGGCAAGAATTTTTGGAAGCGTTAGGGACTACTACCTAGACTAGACGCCAAGGATTTGCTTGAGGAGCGCCCTGTAATCGACCTTTTCCTTCTTGCTCCCCGGCGATGGCAATTCGTATATGAGTGGAATAGGTCTCTTTGCCCTGATGCTTGTCAGCTGGTAGCGGATCTCCTTGCCGATGTCGTCGCTCAAAAGCACCAGACCCACGTCGGTCCCCTCGCCCATCTTGTTTATCTCCGTGAGTGCCTCTGCCGGCGACTCGACCTTGACGCCCTTGACGCCGGCAAGCTGGAAACTTGTGACAAAGACGCGGCTGCCTATTGCGACTATACGCATCAGTTCGCCTTTAATTCCAGTCCCTTTTTATTCCTTGCGAGATAGAAGGGGCAGCGTGAATGAAAAGGTGGCGCCGCTTCCGTCTTTGTTGTTTTCTGCCCATATCTTGCCGCCGTGCGCCCCGATTATTGTCTTTGATATGTAAAGCCTTAGCCCGGTACCGTTGTGCGCTTTTGTAGCAAATTCTGCAAAAAGCCTGTCCATGGTTTCAGGATCGATGCCTGCGCCAGTATCCGATGCATTCTGCAAACAAATGAATGCCGCTACACGATCATATAAAAGGCTTTGAAGCATTATCCTAGGACATTGTTGCAAGCTGGTCATCGCTAATGTGTACTCCTATAGCAAACAGCAGAATTGTTTGTTAGGATAGAAAACGACTTATACCGTCACCTGTTACATTAGGTGATTTGGCAGCAACAAAAATGCAGGCTCTTTTGTTCATGATAGCGTGCATCGCTTCTGGCGCGCTGGCGATAGTGATGGGGTTGGTCTTGGGCTCAGTGTTGTTCATGCTGTCCTCTCTTTCGGGCTTTACCATCGGGGCGTTCTTTGCGTACAAGTATTTCACATTTGGCAAGAAAAAAGAGCGCGAAGAGCAACACCGGCGCAACAGGCATCACAAGCACTAGCCTGACAGCAGGATGTAAAGCACGACAGCTCCGAGGCACCCAAACAGGAGCATGGTCGCTTTCCACATGCCAAAGCTGGCCTTGTCACTAATGTCCCACATGCCACCTCCGACGTTGCTGCTCGAGCGGTATCTCCTCTTGATTTCCTCGTAGCTGTAGACGCGGCTAAAGTCGGCAGGCGGCGTCCACCTAGGAGACGGCCCCGGCTTGCGGAAAGTAGTAGCAGTAGTGCTTCTGCGGACGCCACCATCATTGTTGATGTCGTCATAGCTCTTACGTGCCTGCCTATCGGAAAGCACTTCGTAGGCTTCGACTATCTTCATGAACTTTTGCTTTGACTCCTCAGAATTGCGATTCTTGTCAGGGTGGTATTTCATTGCCAAATTGCGAAAGGACTTTTTGATCTCCTCCGAAGTGGCGCTTGGGCTCACGCCCAGTATCTCGTAGTAATTTGGCACTCTGTAATGTTGCGCGGACAGCTAAATAATTATTTTCATTGGGAATATATATTCAGGAAATGATATAACATAGCTGTGTTGCAGGCTTGGAAAGCAACGATCTATTCTTGATACTATTCTACGCAGCAATGGTCGGGCCGTCGCTTCTCATGGTCAAGGAGACAAGAAAGAGGCTTATGGATCTAAAGGCCGGCCTCAAGTCGCTCGTGTTCCTACCCCTGACCATTGGCGGGCTGGTTGCATACATCCTGTTTGCGATGGACTTTTTCTCTCAGATCCCAGTGCTCAACTGGTCGTGGCTTGGCTACAACATTGCTCTGGGCCCGTACGCCGACACCGGCGTTTTCGGGGTGCTGCCGTTTGTCCCAATACTGGTATACATGCTAATCCACGTCAACTATTTTGAAGAGCTGTATTTCCGCAAGAGCGCCAGGCTAGTGGTGCTTTGGGCCTTTCTGCATATCGCAATGGGTGTGGCCGTGCATGTCGCACTTGCTCTCCTGCCTATAGGGTTTCTGTACCGTCGCTTATATGTCAAACGAGGCATTAACCACGCGTACGCGCTCCACTTTGTGACAAACATGGTCATAGTCGCAGCGTCAATCAGCTCCTTCTTTTTCCTATTCTAGTCAGAGAGTAGTGCGCTCGACTCTTTCCTTGAGCGCTTTGTTCATCTCTTCAAATCCCGCCCGAATGTCCTCGTCAGTCCTCCGGCCAAATAACGACGTTAGGAGCCCGTCAAATATCTCGCGATGGACAAACCGCACACGCTCGGGCTGCAGCCGCTCTATCAGGAAAATGTGCTCACCGTTCAAAAGGAAGCTCTTGCCAAGCCACCGGAGCTCGTGGCCCTCCTCTACCCTTGTCACGGTCGGCTCGTATCTGCGGTTCTTGCCTCCGGGGGTCTCGATGCGTATCTGTATTTTGGAGCCTTCCTTTGCCTGCCCAACTATTCTGTGGATAAACGGATTCCATTGGTCGTACTTGTCAAACTCGGTCAGTATTTTCCAGACCCGCTGGGGGCTTGCGTTTATCTCTATCTCGGTGGTGAGCTCCTTCAAGCCGGCTACGATACAATATACCGGTCAGCCTTAGTTTATAATTATTTTTACTGGTGTGCTGTAAACTCGATCCTTATCGAGTCTCCCTGTCTCAGTACTATGTCTCGAAAGTCGCCCTCTGTATGCTGGACGCCGTTGACGTGCACCCTAGTGTCGTACTGCAGGATGTCGTCCCCAAGCCAGTAGTACAAGAAGTGGCCGAGCGTAAAATCATGCGGCTCGCTGTACGCCACGTGGATAACATTTTCTTCAAGGGTATGGACCGGCCTTGTGCAATTGTGGGTGATGGCCACTCCTTCCGGGACGACGGCCGGCGAGCCGTTCTCTGTTACGGTGACTGGAACAGACAGCTGGAAGGGCTGTGTGGCCGGATCGCTTATGCACTGGTTGACTGGGTCCTGCGAGCGAAAGTATGTTGAAATGGCTGCAGTAGCTAGAACGGCGCCGCCAATCAGCACGGCAAGAACAAGCATCGAAAACAGCAGCTTTCTCTTTTTCTCAGGACTTTCGAACGCCATCGTCACTAGCTCGCTCGACAAGCGTTAAATGCTTTTGCTGCTAGTGAAGCTCCAGATAAGTGGGCAGCTCGCCTGCCAAGGGAAATCCAACAAGCATCTCTGCAGGTGGCGGACTTGGAGTTGTAGTCAGCCAGATCAGGACTCCTGGCACCGCAGCACAAACGAGGATAGTGAGAATAATGAGCCAGACGGCTGTCATCTTTTCGACCATCATTTCAATTCACTTGGAATACGTTATATAAGTCTTCAAATGGCTAGGCGGCCTTGGGCACAGATGCGCTCTTGGCGACTTGCTGGTTCTTCAGCTCCTCAAGCTCATGCCTCAGTTCCTCGTTTTCGTCTTCCAGCACCTTGAGCAAAGTTATCTCCTCTGCGCTCTGGCTCCGGAGCTGCTGAAATTCTTTTTGAAGCTTTTCGTACGACTGCCTGAGCTCTTTGTCGCTCTGCCCTGCTGCCTGGTTGGCCGCTGGCGTTGCCTGCTGCACACTTTTGAGTGCCAGCTGCAGGCGCATGTTCTCGGCCTTTAGCGACTCAATTACTTTCGCCGTGCCCTCAGCCTTTTCCTTCAGCGCCGCCACCTCGGTCGAGTGCGAGCGCAGCTCGGACGCCAGCCTCACGTTGTCCTCCATCATTTTCTGCTTCTCGGCGCCAATGCGGCCTATCTCTGCCTTCAGCTGCGCCACGAAGTCAACGTCTGACGGCGCGTCCAGCTTTGACCTCTCTATCAATTCTGAAAGGATGGCAGGCATCGCCTCGGAACTGACGTATTCCATCATGCCAAAATCAATCGCTATTGCGCCTTTTGACTTCAAAAGGTTCTCAACTGCCGGGTCTAGTGCGAATGAACTTGCATTGAATGTAAATCTCTTTACTGACAATTTTTCTCAGGCAGTCTTGTGCTATTTCTTTAAAAAGATCGCAGCGCAAAATTAGTTGACAGCAGGCCAGAACACGAACTATCTGATTTTATATGTTTCGCTTGCGTATATGGTTTTGTGAGGTCTGACAATTTCAAGACCAATGTTCTTAATGATTCTGTCAAGTTTTACCTGCCCAGAGTTGAAGGCTATCTAGAAATCGTGAGGGAAATGGCGTCGCAATTTGGCGCCATGTCTTTGATCGAATTTGACGGATACTTTGAAGGTCGGTTCGAGCCTGTAAAATACACGCGGCTTGAGATCCATACGAATAATGTTAATGAAAAGCAAATGATGGAAGCAGCTAACCAGATTCGCATCAGGCTGAAGCAAAACAGCCTGGCCTTCGAGTTTAACAACAAGTTAATCCTAATCAGCCAGCCATGAGAACTCGCTAGATGTCGATCACATAGTGCAAAAATCTCATTATTACATACAGCGAGAGAAATACTGGCTTGTACAATCCCACACAAGAAGACGTCTATGAATCTTATATATCTACAATCGACGAAAGATTGCTGAAATCATTGAGCGCCAAATACCTGTGGAACCGCTGCGGTAAGATATTCAGAGCAAAGAACGAGTTCCACCACCAGTACCAAAAGTCAGACCATGCGTAAAGAAAAGTTATTCTTGTTCGCCGGGTCTTGCTGTAAGTGTCAGATCAACTTCCGTTGTTTCGCCGTCTCTCCAGATGCCTAGACTTACTATCTGGCCGACTTGTGTTGACTGTTCCAGATAGCCAAGCAGGTCGTCAAGCTTTCTTACTGTAATGCCGTCTATTGAAAGAATGACGTCGCCACCCAATGGAATCTCTCTTCTTGGCAGTACGGTTTCGTTGCTGCCTTCCTGTATTCCAGCTCTGCTCGCAGGGCTTCCATCTTGTATGCTTATGACTAAGAACCCTCGGGGCTCTTCAAGGCCAATGGCTTCCGCAATTTCCGGCGTCATGTCCGTGCCAGATACGCCAATCCAAGGATGTGGGTAAAAGCCCTCTTCAATCAAAACCGGGACAACTTTTGCAATAGTGTTTGAGGGGATTGCAAATCCCACGCCTGCAAATGTCCCAGTCACAGAGAATATGGCGGTGTTTATCCCGATCACCTGGCCCTGCATGTTCAAAAGCGGGCCGCCAGAGTTGCCGGGGTTAATTGGCGCGCTCGTCTGGATGACGTTAGGGATGGAAAATGTGGCTGGCGGCTGCTGTGGCAGAGGTATGGGGGGAAATGGGGATGGTGAGGACGAGTTTGTCGGGGGCTCTTCTTCAGGAGATGCGGCCTGCGCAGGAATCAGTCTGTCCAGGCCGCTGATGATCCCCTCGCTCAGTGAGCCGGAAAGGCCAAAAGGGTTTCCAATGGCCGCGACTGGCTGGCCTACATTTAGAGCAGAAGAATTGCCAAGAGGCAGAGGCACCAGCTTTTCTTCGGGAACGTCTTCAACCTGCAGAACGGCCAAGTCGCTATAGATGTCAGTGCCTACGACACTAGCCCTGTAGATCGTGCCGTCAGTAAAAGTGACGTCAATTCTAGAGTCTGACCCCGCGAAAATGACATGATTGCTAGTGATGATGTGGCCTTCTCTGTCATACACAAAGCCAGAGCCCAGAGCCTGCCCAAAAAATGGGGGTTGCCCATCCTCATTAAATAATGATGTTTCATTTACCGTGGCACTGACCTGAACAATTGATTGCTCAGCCTTTTCGAATAGCTCTGTAAAAGGTAAGGATGATGAGATGTTGCTGCTATTACTATTGCCCAAATCTTGTGCTGGCGGCTGTTGACCATAGGCAGTTCCAAGACGGGCCAGAGATGAGGAGGATGCCCCCATTGCAGCAATCATGAAGACCAGAGATAACGCAAGGATTGTGTTATTTGTATGCCACTTGTTCACGTTACTAGGCATGATCTAACTCTAATAACGATTTCACGTCAAATTACTAGAAGTCGGTGCCAGATCATCATTGGTAGTCGTGCAGCGGCTTATCCTTGTGAGCGTTTATTTTCTCCTGCAGCTGCTTTTTGTGCTTGGTCACTATGTGCTTGTTCGCGCAAGCATCGTGCATTATCGCGATGTCGCAAAAGTCACATGCAGTAACAAAGTCTATTTCTCCAAATGCCTTTTTGCAATAGCTGCACTTTTCTACCCCAACGTCAAAATCGGAAAGGGGCTTGAGCCATGAGTCGCGCCAGAGAAGTGTCATAACAACAGTGAAACAGTGCGAGTATTTTTCCTTTTACTTGACACCCTCAGTGATGTCGTACATGCGCCTGTACGACTGCTGCAGGTCCTTTTGCTTTTGCATCCTTGACTTGACCTTTCTCAGGTCAGCTTCAAGGCCCTTGCTGCTCTTAGTAGTAGAAACAAGCCTTGCAGTGGCGGATGCTTCCTTTAGGTATTGCCTGATGTATTTCCGGGCAAGCGGGTTTTCCCTTATCAGTGCGATGATAAGGTCAGGCTCGTCAGTCAGTATGCTTTCTGCAAGAAGCAACTGGAGACCAAACGTGGTGCCCGAGATTTCCTTCAGCAACTCAAGGTTGCCGCGCGTGATCACCTTGGCAAAAATCACATTTGCAAAGTACGTGAGCCCCAGAACCATGGCGATGGATTCATCGTGCGTCTTGGCGTCTGGAAGCATCTTTACCACCACGTTTTCAAACATTTCATGCACTGTTTTCAGCTCTGCTTCTTCATTTCTTACTGGCACCAGCAATACCTTGTACTTCTTGCTCTCACTTGCCCCCGGCCCAAACATCGGGTGGATGCACAGCGGCCGCAGATCGCGCTGCAACCCTGCAAGTGCCTGAAACGTCCTGTGCTTTACTGAGGATATCTCTGCAATGACTGCCCCTGCCTTCATGCTTTTTGCACATTCCGCGACAACCTTTGGCGTCAGGCGCACCGGGACGCAGACCAGCACAAGGTCAGCGCTTTTGACGCATTCCTTTATGCTGCCTGCTATTCTGATGTTGCGTGACGCTTTCAGCGATCTGCGATTAATGTCGTAAATAGAAACAAGCGGCCGCCGGTGAGCAAAGTAACTCGTGAACCACGACCCCATCTTGCCGCCGGCCCCAACGACTGCTATTTCCTGCAATTCAGGACTTCCCCTTGACGACGGACGCCATGATATCAAGTCCGTTTTCTAGTATTTCTTCTGGCTGGCATGCGGATATCCTGACAAACGTTTTGTATGAATCGCCAAATCCACTTCCTGGAGCTATCGCTACGCCTTTCTCGAGCAGCTTCTCGACCAGCGAGATGTCTTCCTCGCCACCTGGCAATTCAGGGTAGACGTACATCGCCCCGTCTGGCTCGGCAAAGCCGAGCGACATCTCTTTTAGCTTGCCGGCGACAAATTCCAGCCTTCTTTTCATTGTCCTGATGTTCTCCGACGGGTCTTCGCCAAGCGCCGCAAGGGCCGCTTGCTGCATCGGCTCTGCTACGCTCGTCACCCCTGCTGCCTGCACCTTGGCCATTTTCTGGACTATTTCCGTGCTGGCGACGCCATAGCCTACTCTAAAGCCAGTCATCGCAAAGCTCTTTGAAAAAGACGAAACCATGATGGCCTTATCGTAGTTGTATTTCCGAATGCTGTCAAATTTTTTGAAGGCAAAGTCAGAGTACACTTCGTCGCTGAGCAGGTAGAGGCCGTTGTCTTTGGCTATCGACACTATTTTTTCCATCGTCTTGCTATCAAGGACCTTGCCCGTCGGGTTGTTTGGGTAGTTGAGCGCTATCATCCTGGTGCCCGGGTTTATCATTTCTTCTAGCTGCCTTGTGTCCGGCGTCCATTTACCTTCAAGTGTTGTTTTCAGAACTTTTGTCCTTGCCCCAATGAAATCGGCGCACTCTTTGTACGCTGGCCATGCCGGCTCTATCACTACCAGCTCCTGTCCTGCCTTCAATAGCGAAACAATTGCGCTGAAAACTGCGAATCGGCCGCCCGGCGTCACAATCACCTGATCTTCTGGCACCCCTTCTTTCTTGGTGATGGCGCCGCGCAATTTTGGGACTCCTCTGGTGTCCGTATAATGGTACTGCTTTAGCTTGTAGATTTCTGCAAGTGCATTCCCTACTGCTGCAGGTGGCGCATAGTCCGGCTCGCCAACCTCCATGTGGATTATCTTTTTGCCGGCCGCTTCTAGTTGCTTGGCCTTCATGAAGATGCCAAGATGCGTCTGCATCTCTGGTTGCCGCTGGCGATTCTGGGCCTGTACTGACTCTGACTCAGCAAGCAGGATGTTGAGGAGCCTAAGAGAGAATTCGTCGCTCATGCCGATTTCACCGGCAAGCGAGAGCACCATTGTCCTTATCTCCTGCTCTACCCGCTCGTCCTTGACGTCGATCCCAAGCTGGCCCTTTATGTCGCCTATCTGCTTTGCAAGCTCCATCCGCTTCTGGACGTTGCGCATTATCTTCGAGGTAACGTCGCGCACTTCGCTCCGCAGCGAGTCCAGCTCTTCATTCTTGCCCATCGGCATCACTTTAGCACCGGCGGTATCATGCCTGCCCGAATAGCATGGTCTGCCAGAACCATCGAGACTACGCACTCGACCACCGGCGGGGCTCTTGGGACGACGCAGGGGTCGTGCCTGCCGGGGACCGCAAGGTTGGCCTGCGAGTTCCTGGAAATGTCAAGTGTCTCTTGTGTCTTGGCTATCGACGCCGCTGGCTTGAAAGCCGCCCTGACTACGAGCGGCATACCGTTTGAAAGGCCGCCCAGTATTCCGCCTGAGTTGTTGGTCTTGGTCATCACCTTGCCACCTTTAAGGTAGTAGAGGTCGTTGTTCTCGGAGCCGCGCCTCTTGCTTCCTGCAAAGCCAGAGCCAAACTCGACTGCCTTGAGTGCAGGTATGCTGAACAGCGCCTTTGAAAGATCTGATTCCAGCGAAGCGAATATCGGCTCGCCAAGGCCCACTGGAAGGCCGGTGCTCACGCACTCGATGACGCCGCCAAGTGAGTCGCCTCCCTTTCTTGCCTGAAGTATTGCGTCCTTCATCTTTTGCGCCGCTTCAGAGTCAGGGCATCTAACTTCATTCGTGTACCTTGACGCGATATTGGCAGAAGTAATATTGCCGGCCCTTATGCCACCTATCTCTGTAGTATATGCCACCGTCTCAATGCCCAGTGTCTGCTTTAGCAGCTTTTGCGCGACTGCGCCAGCCATGACTAAGGTAGCGGTAAGCCTGCCTGAAAAGCGCCCGCTACCACGATAGTCGGCAAAGCCACCATACTTGACAATCGCTGGATAGTCGGCATGGCCCGGGCGTGGGATGTTTTTTATCACCTCGTAGGGCAGTGAATCAGAATCCTTGTTCCAGATGAGCATGCAAATAGGCGCCCCGGTTGTAAAGCCGTTAAAGACGCCCGAGAGGATCTCGACCTTGTCCTCCTCCTTTCTCTGGGTGGTAATCACTGACTGGCCAGGCTTTCTCAGATCCAGCTGTCCCTGAATGTCCGACTCGTTTAGGGGCATGCCTGCTGGGCATCCATCCACCACTATGCCTACGCACCTGCCGTGGCTTTCGCCAAAACTCATGGCGAGAAAGCGCTCACCGATTATGCTGCCACCCATGTCTGTATGGAGGGAAGTTGAGCCTGTTCTATATATTCGCTTTTTGGAGGTTTGCCATGTTTAAAATTGGCTCTCGCCAACGTCATATATTATATCTGCACTGGAAGTTATTCTCTGTCTGGCGCCGGCGAGAGCCTTGCTCCTAGTTCCTTCATGTCCGAGATAAAGTTTGGATACGAAACATCCACCGACTCGGCGCCTGCCACTATCGACTTTTCAGTCATCATTGATGCTATCGTAAATGCCATGAATAGCCGGTGGTCGTTGTATGCTTCAAGCGACGCGTTCTTTAGCACTTTGGGCGCGGTTATAGCCAGCCCGTCGTGGAACTCTTTGATGCGAGCCCCGAACTTGACCAGCTCCGAAGCAATATTTGCCACCCTGTCTGTCTCTTTTGCGCGTGCGTGCGCGATGCCGGTGATCATGACTGTGCTCTTTGCTTTGAGCGCGAGTATCGACACCACCGGCAGCAGGTCGGGCGTATCGGCTAGATTAAAGTCGCCGCCTTCAAGCGCGCCGGCGCTTTGAACTATCACCTCGCCCTTTATTTTGTCGACCTTAATTCGGCATCCCATCTGCTCAAGGATCTCGACTATTTGCGAGTCGCCCTGCGGCAGGTTAAAGTTAAGCCCCTTTACCCTGAGTTTTTCCCCTGCAAGGACGCCTGCCGATAATATGAGCGCCGCCGTTGAAAAGTCGCTTGGCACATCGAACTTGCCTCCCCTGTACTCCGCGTTCTTGATGTGGTATTCAAGCATGTTAGGGCTGTGGTCTATTGTTACTGCAAAGTGCTTCATTGTCGCAAGCGTGGCGCTCACGTACGGCTTTGACACTAGGTCGCCCTTGATCCGCATGGTTATTTCCGAGTCGGCGTAAATTCCCGCTATAAGCAGGCCGGAGATAAACTGGCTTGAAATGCTCCCATCGATCACGGTCGTGCCGCCCCGGATGCCTCCACCCTTGACGACCAGAGGAGGAGTGCCGTTGCCCTTGGTCGAGTAAGTCTCGACTCCGAGTTGACCTAGCGCGTCAAGGATTGGCTGCATTGGCCTCTTGCGCAGGCTCTCGTCACCCGTCAACACAGTATAGCCGGTCCTGACAAGCCCGGACATGGTGGTCATTATCCTTATCGTGGTGCCCGAGTTCTCAGCGTTTATCACATTCTCAGGAGGGTCAAAGCTGTGCCTGCCCTTTACCTGCACAGTCGTGCCTTCGTGCCTTATCTCTGCCCCAAGCGCGCGGCAGCCGGCAAGGGTCGCGAGGGTGTCGCGGGCAAGAAGCGCGTTTGTTATCGTCGACTGCCTTGGCGCAAGCGATGCTATCGCTATCGCCCGGTGGCTGTAGCTCTTGCTTGACGGGCACCTGACGCTCCCGTTTATTTTTGATTTTCTGACTATTATGCTGACCATTTTCAGCCCAGTGCCTCCACGCTTGCCTTCTGGTTGTTTATCCTTGACATGATTATCGTACCTTCAAATTTTGACAGCGCCGATTTAATGTCTTCTACCTCGTCCTCATACGCAACCGCCGCAATAGAGGGCCCATTGCCAGAGACGCCTGCCGCCAGCGCGCCGCGCTCTATGGCAGCCATCACCGGCAAGTATGTTGATCCAAGGGCGGCAGAAGCAAGTACGCCGTTCAGCTTCATCGCCTTCCAGTATTCGCCGGCCTCTGCTAGCCTGAAGGCATCCGTAAATAGGTCTGACAGATTGCTTAGCCTGTGCACATCTCCCCTTCGTGAGGCGTTGCGGGGCAGAAAAATTATTGCATAGAGGTTTTCAGGAGCCTCCTCTCTGCGTATCAGCCGGCGCGAATAGTTGTCAGTGACAGTAAAGCCGCCAAAGTAGCAGGCGGTGGCGTCGTCATATGCCCCAGTTATCGAGACCTTGGCGTCAAGTGACGCCCTGACGGCCGCGTCAAGGACGGCATAGTCATCTACCTCTTCTTCTTCTTCTTTCGCGAGCCCGCTGCAAGCAAGTGCAACCGCGTTAGAGACTGCGCTAGAGCTTTTCAGGCCAAACCCGGGGGGGATTTCCGATTTTACCTTGATTGTTATGAGGTTGCTCTCGATCATTTCTTTTGGTAGGGTGTTGCGGATGATGTTGTTTACCAGCCTGTCATCGTTCTTGCCTGTCAGGAACCTCACGCCATGGCCTCTTGCAAGCTCGACCTCGGCATTCACCCTGAGCGAAATCCCTAGCGACGAACCGTTGCCTGTCGCTATGGCATTCACTATTGAGACGGCCCCGTGCATCGTCGCCCTTGTCTTTCTTGTAATCATGCAGGCTCACCAAACATCCCGAGCAGGTTCTTTTTCATGACGTCCCTTGGCGCCTGTATCCCTGTCCATATCTCAAACGCCTTTGCCCCCTGCTCTACCAGCATTTCATAGCCGTAAACAACGTTCGCCTCTGCATATTTGGCGTTTTCGATCAGGCTGGTCGTCACAGGCCGATACACGATCTCGTAGACTATGCTACCCTTCTTGATGTGATCGTAATCAATTACACTCGGCTCATTGTTGATGCCAAGGGTTGTCGCGTTTACTACCAGGTCCGAATCCGGCGAAACGCTCTGCGCCTTATCCAGTGATATCGTTTCGCATTTCAGACCAAGGCCGGATCCTATCTTGGCAAGCTCTTTTGCCCGCTCGACATCTCGGTTTGCAATAACCACCTTGGATATGCTGCGGCTTTCCTCCGCAAGCCCGGCGACAACGGCCCGCGCCGCGCCTCCGGCTCCAAGAACAAGCACGTTCATGCTGCGGAAGTCTATCATGCGCCGGCGCAATGGCTCGATAAAGCCGTGAATGTCGGTGTTGTACCCCCTGAATATCCCTTCGATGTTGTTTACGGTGTTGACTGCGGCTGCTTTTTTCGCAGTCACATCAAGCTCGTCAAGGTGCTTCATCACCTCTACCTTGTGTGGCACCGTGACATTAAAGCCGGCGATGTTGATGCTTCGCAGCGACTCTACAGACTCCTTTAGCTCGCTTGGCGGCACCCGGAAGGCAATATAGGTGCAGTTGAGCCCTAGTGCCGCAAAGGCTGCGTTCTGCATGCCCGGCGAGAGCGAGTAGTGGATCGGGTCGCCGATGATGCAGTACGTCCTGATGGAGCCTTGCATCAGGTGCGAATACCCGACATCCTGTCTTATATGTTATCTAGCATGGAAGCCGTGTCATGAGAGAAGGTTATATTATTCGCCGGATCATTGCTGCTGTTCTTGCTTTGGCGTCACTGTCTGTTCCCGACCATTTCTTTTCCTGACATAAATAACAACCCTGAACCAGACCAGGTACGTCATGGCCATTGTAAGAGCCAGACGCAAATACGGCTCTGTAACAATTAAGACAAGCTTGTTGTCGTAGTTGTCCCAGTACCCCGCAAAAGGCATATCA
>CAMLKF010000050.1 GCA_946480575.1 uncultured Nitrososphaera sp.
CTTATAACCGCAATATATAGAGTAAAAATCCTCCCTCAAAAGGCACAGGTATAACAAGGAGTGCCCGTGACATTATTATTATTATTATTATTCTCCACACCTTGTCGCTCCTATCATGTGTCTTGCAGCTTGTACCGAGAGGCGCACAGCCTTCGCACTTTTTTATTTTTAAGGAGTTCTGCCGGCGCAGCTTCCGGCGGCTTCCGCCCCCCACCCGCCGCTTATCGAAATCACCATATTTGTTGACCCTTAGCGGACAATATTGTCATTTCCCCTGTATAAAGTGAGAAATTGCCGGGGACTTGGATCTAGTTAAGAATTCTACAGTTGTTAAATGACATCAGAAGCATTGGAGTGAAAAGGCAGTGATACTGGTGGTGTATAAACCTAAAAATCAGTCGGACAAGAAAGGCTATTGGCTAAACGAATCAGTTTCACTAGGCATTCAGCCAAAACCGAAGAACGACCTTAATAATAATAATAAGGAAGAACTCGAAGCACTCGCTGATAACGTTAAGCAAGCCTATTATCAGGACTACAAGACAGCTTATAATGATGATGATGATAAAGAAGAGATCGATGATCCACGCTTTGATTACATCATTTAGGCGAGGCAGATCAAAACTTCAGCCAAGACCTTGCATGCTTTAGAAGATGTTGGCAGTTTTCTGAACAATAGTGAGATCATCGCATATGTAGCAAAAGACTGGATAGTCTTGTGTTTTTCTTCCACAGCCGCTTCATGCAACAGAGACATATCCATACCTTTTTCCATTCCGGGTATTCATATGACTTAAAAGCTTCAGGATGGTGAGACGCAGCAGCTCATCAGGTTTTTGTCTAAAATGTCACGACATGATTGAAAAACTACGTATTTTAATCGTGTTCAGCGAAGTCCTTAGCCTTTGGCAGTAAAAGGTGATTTGCAACCAGCCAGAAAATCAGCTATAGCAGAATAGTCGTCAATTTTCTTTGGAAGAGCGATAGGGTTTATGACGACTTGCTGTTGTTGTTGTTGTTCTTGAATGCGCATTCTTGCCGCGTCGGCTGCGGCGGCCTTGGTTTTGTTGTGTGACACCCTGCTTTCTGTTACTTTCATTGTTGTCTAGACCATTTAATAAATTGGTATTATCACAAATTTTATCCATTAAGACTTTGGCTTGCTTCTGCTTTGCAGTCGTGATCTTGACGACCACCATTCCCTCAAGGGGCTGGCCATAGAGAACCGCCGAGCCTTCCGGCGCCATCACAAAGAGCGGAAGCGCCAGCAGGTCCTCCTCGCCTTCCACGAGCACCCTAACGACTTCTCTGGATTTCAGAGCCCCCCGCAAGACATCTACTGCTTGCTTTGAAATAACACCAGCAGGGTTTGTGCACCGAATTTCTTGGGCTTGATAATTTGCAGGATAGCTCCGCTTTGATCTTCTCTCCTTGCCGTCAAAGACTGCAACATCTGGTATTATGCCAAAGCCAAACAGCCGTTCGGTGGTTGCATCGCCCACGGCTATCACCTTCTTGGCGTCCTTGAGCAGTGACGATAACTTTTGTTTGGTTACTTTTTTGTCAGGAATGAGCGTACCAAAAGGCCGTTTTAATTTCTGAAAGTCTTCGGGGCTTTCAGGCATTTACTGCTCTTTTTTGTCCTGCCCGTTGCCCTCGGCCTGCTCCTGTGCTTTCATTTCGGCGGCGATTATGCTTATCCTGCCTGCGACCATCTTGGCAGCCTTGCTGAAGGCGTGTGCCTGCATCGATTCAGGCTCTGACACCACTGCAGGCTTGCCGATGTCGCTTCCTTCCCTAATGCGTGGGTGAAGTGGGATTTCGCCTATGAATGGGATCTGAAATTCGTCGCTTATCCTCTTGCCGCCACCCTGGCCAAACAGGTATATCTGGTCGCTGCAGTGCGGGCACTGGAGGTAGCTCATGTTTTCAACCACACCAATGATTGGCACATTGAGCTTGTTGAACATGCCTATCGCCTTGATTGCGACATTCATGGCTACGTCCTGCGGCGTCGTGACGATGAGGATGCCGGTGATTGGTATCGTCTGGGCTATCGTGAGCGGTGCGTCGCCGGTTCCAGGCGGCAGATCAATGATAAGATAGTCAAGCTCACCCCAATTGACGTCCGTCAAAAATTGCTTTACGATGCCTGAAACAATTGGGCCCCTGTAGATGCCAGCCTGCTGCGACTGCTCATAGAAAAAGCCCATAGAGATTACCTTTATGCCTCCTATTTCAGGAGGCTGGATCTTATTGTTGACAACCTCTGGCGATGCCTTCAGCCCAAGCATCAGGGGTACACTCGGGCCATAAATGTCTGAGTCAAGCAGGCCGACCTTGGCGCCCGTTTTTGCAAGCGCAAGTGCAAGGTTGACAGAGACGGTAGTCTTGCCGACGCCGCCTTTGCCGCTTGCCACGGCAACGATATTCTTGACGCCGGGCAGTAGCTCGTCCATGCCGAGCGCTCTGCCTTCCATCACGCGGGCAGTCACTCTCATGTTGAGGTCCTTGACACCCAAGCCAGCCATGGCTGCCCTGACGTCGCGCTCGATGTCGCTGTTGAACGGGCATGCAGGAGTAGTGAGTTCAAGCGTAAAAGCTACTTTGCCATCATTTATCGACAGGTCTTTTATCATTCCCATTGATACAATGTCTTTATGCAATTCAGGGTCCACAACTTTTTTCAGCGAGTTGAGAACCTGATCGACCGTTACCATTTACAGAAAATTTGTCTTTACCGTATTTAAATCATCGTTTCGCGGAAACAAAAAGGTCAGGCGGGGAAGACTTTCCGCACGTCCTGGAACCTCTTCCTCAGGGTCACGATGCTGATGTCGCCGGCCACTGCTATCTGCGCTTGGCTCACGTTCTCGCTTTCCTTCAAACAGGCAGCGTAGAGCACTGCAACTGCAAGCGCGTTTGGATCCTTGCCATGCGATATCGGCTCGCTCTTGATTGTGGAAAGCATTTCAAGGGCAGTTCTGTAGGTCTTTTCGCTTACCTTTGCCTTGTTTGCAATTCTTGCAAGGTACTTGTTTGAATCAATGACAGGCAGCTGCAGCTCTAGGTTTTGCACGAGCAGCCTGTAGCACTTGCCTGCAAATATCGCGTCTGTATTTGCAGCGACAGATATTTCTTCAAGCGTCCTCGGGATGGCAAGGTCCCTGCATGCCGCATACACGGCGGCGACTATGAGCGCTCTGATTGAGCGGCCCTTGATTATCCTCCTGTCCAGAGCCTTGCGGTAATTATAGGCAGCCTTTTCGATGAGCGTGTCGCTCAGCGACAGTTTGTCCTTTATTGTGCTCAGTATTGCAAACGCATTTTTCAGGTTACGATGGTAGCTTCTATTGTTGCTCGAGATCTTGTTCCACCTGCGCATCCTCTGGACCTTACTTCTCTGCTCCGCGCTGATGGCAACTCCGTTCGCGTCAACGTTAGAGTAGGAGATGAACGTGGAAAGCCCCATGTCATGAAAAGCCAAGGACGATGGCATGCCTGTCCTGCTTTTGCTTTCGATATCCTCACCAGAATACGAACGCCACTCCGGCCCCATCGACTCCATGTTGTCCTTGACGACCATGCCGCATGAAGAGCATATCGCCTCGCTGGTCTCAGAGTCAAACACTATAGAGGTACTGTTGCAAAGAGTGCAAACGTCAGTTTCTGAGGCAAGTTTGTAACTCATTACTGTGCACATGAGGAGCTATTTCTTTTAAGGCCCATGTTTACAATAGCATAGAAAATGTTGCACTGTACTGCAGGTTGCTACATAAGACTTTATCATAACACACACGCGTACTCTTTAAACAGGATAACCCGCTTTAGCTAGCAATGCCAGTACTGGCCGAAGACGCCCGCGCGTCTGTTACAAGATCGTTCAGGTTCGAGACTGACGTGCTGAATATGCTCGACGAGGAGGCGGGGCGAATGGGCATTTCTGTAAACGCCCTTGTAGGGATCATACTCACAAGGTACGCCGACTTTACGCGCTACCTTTCAAAAATAGACATGGTCGTCGTAAACCGCGAGATCCTGACTTCGCTGCTAGACCAGCTAGACGAGGATCAGCTTTATGAGATGGGTATAAAGCTCGGCGAGACCGTGCTGCCAGACACGGTTATCTTTTGGAAAAAGGAGCTAACCGAGAGGGCGGTCATGGAATACATCGAGAAGGTGATCTGCCGCTACGGCCATCTTGGCACCTATGACGAAAAGCAGATGCCGGGCCGCGGCATGACCATAGTGGTACGCCACAGGCTCGGGCGGAAGGGCTCGCGCTTTCTGGAGGGCTACCTTCAGGGTGGCCTGAAACACACCCTCGGGCTTGACGCTAGCTTTGAAGTGACCGACTCGTCGGTCAAGTGCGAGATGCCGACTTCGGGCAGAAAGTAGCCGGCGCTTATTATTTAAAGCAAAAGTTCATAATGACCTCCGCATCAAAACTGCGTGTATATTATGTTTGCCATAGTGCACATGAGCGATGTTGTCAGGATTCCACCAAACAGGCTGACTCATTCCCTCAAGGATGCCGCTATCCAGATACTCAAGGAAAAATACGAGAGCATGATAAGCCCTGAAGTCGGCTATGTCATCATGATAACCGATGCCGACACGAGTTCCGTCGGCAAGCTGGTGGCCGGCGACGGCGCCACTTACCATAAAGTCACTTTCAAGGCGCTCACGTTTTACCCAAAGTTGCAGGAAGTCGTCGAGGGCGAAGTGGTTGAAATCACTGACTTTGGGGCGTTTGTCAGGATAGGCCCCACCGATGCTCTTTTGCACCTTTCCCAGATCACCGACGACTACCTCAAAAGCGACGTCAAGCAGGGCGTCATTGTGGCAAACCAGACAGCAAGGTCGCTCAAGATTGGATCGAAGCTACGGGCAAGAATTACTGCCGTCAGCCTTGGCAAGGGCGCAGGCATGGGCAAGATAGGCATAACGTGTAGGCAGCCGTTCTTGGGCGCCGTGGAATGGGTTGCCGAAGAGGTCAAGAAGGCCAAGGGAGGAGGAGGAGGCGGCGGCAAGCCCGCTCCAGCAGCTGCTCCCAAGGAAAAGAAGGGAGGCGACAAAAAGTAATTGGCCAAGGAAAAGGCGTGTCGAAAGTGCAAGGTGATAACCACCGGTAAGGTCTGCCCAAACTGCAAGTCAACCGACTTGAGCCCCGACTGGTCCGGCATCATACTTGTGTTTGACCCTTCAGGGTCACAGGTTGCCAAGACGCTTGACATTACAACCCCGAACAAGTACGCCCTGAAGGTCTCGTAAATTGCAAGACCTGCAGACATTTTTTGATGTCCGCGAAGCTCTGGCAAGATTTCTGCAGGAAGACATTGGCTCAGGCGACATTACAAGCCAGACCATCATCCCGGCAGGCAAGATTGCCAAGGCCAAGATAGTTTGCAAGTCTAGGAGCCCGGTAATAGTGTGCGGCCTGGAAGAAGCCGCCATGGTTTTTGACATCTGCGGCTGTGCAAGCGAAATTCTGACTAAAGACGGATCAAGGATCAAGAAGGGCAGGACTGTCATGAGGATTTCAGGCAGCGGTTGGGACATTCTGAAGGCTGAGAGGACTGTCCTCAACATCATAATGAGGATGAGCGGCGTGGCCACCGAAACCAGGCGGCTGGCAGACATGGCTAGTGGCGCCAAGGTGCTTGCTACCCGCAAGACTGCGCCGGGCCTGCGCTACTTTGACAAAAAGGCAGTCGTTGTTGGCGGCGGAGGCGCGCATAGGATGCGCCTTGACGAGACGATCCTGATAAAGGACAACCACCTTGCGCTTGCCGGCTCGCCAGAGCAATGCGTCACGCTTGCCAAGAAGAACGCCGGCTCGTCAATGAAAATAGAATGCGAAGTCCAGAGCAGCGATGAGGCGATAGCAGCGATTTCGGCCGGAGCCGACATCGTCATGCTCGACAATTTCACGCCGCGGCAGGCTGCAGACGCCATCAGGAAGATAACAAAGTTGGGCCTCCGCAAGAAGGCAAAGATAGAGATCTCCGGTGGAGTCAATGAAAAAAACATCCACCAGTACGCCCGCGCAGGACCAGATTTTATTTCCCTTGGCTACATCACGCACTCGCCAAGGGCGGCAGATTTCAGCCTAGAAATCACGAGATAGCCAGCATGCGGTCAATCGCAAGCTTGGCTCTGTCTGCGACGCTCTTGGGCACTTTTACCTCATAGACGTTGTGGGCAAGTGAGTTGTACACCTTTTCAAGATCTATCTTTTTCATATACTTGCACACAGCGTCCCGCTTGATCGGTATGAACTCTTTGCTCGGGTTCTCCTTCTGCATCCTGTACAGGATGCCAGTTTCTGTCGCAACAACGAACTGCTTTGCGTCAGACGCTCTGGCGTGCTTCATCATGCCTTCCGTCGACAGTATGTGTCCTGTCTTGGACAGGTCGCCCTTTGACATGTGGTACATCGTCGATGAGGTGCAGCTGCATTCAGGGTGAACGAGGAAGTCGGCGCTCTTGAACGTGGCAAGCATCTTGTTGATATCCTCTGCCTTGATGCCGGCGTGCACATGGCATTCGCCGGGCCATATGTACATGTTCTTCCTCTTCGTCACCTCTGCAACATACGAGCCGAGGAATAGGTCTGGCAGAAACAGCACTTCCCTGTCTTTTGGTATACTGCTTACCACCTTGACTGCGTTTGAGGACGTGCAGCAATAATCAGACAATGCCTTGACATCGGCAGTGGTATTGACGTAGCTCACCACCACTGCGTCTGGATGCTCTGTCTTCCATGCTTGCAACTCCTGCGCGTTTATGGTTGAAGCAAGCGAGCATCCGGCTTCAAGGTCGGGTATCAGAACTTTTTTGTCCGGGCAAAGGATGGAAGCTGTCTCGGCCATAAAGTGGACGCCGCAAAAAACGATCATGTCCGCGTCTGTCGTGTGCGCGTTCTTGGACAGCGCAAGCGAGTCTCCTATAAAGTCGGCTACGTCCTGCACTTCTGGCAGCTGGTAGTTGTGCGCCAAAATAACAGCGTTCCTTTCCTTCTTCAGTGCAAGGACCTGCTTCTTGTAGTCAAGATCTAGCACGGTCATGGCTTTTGATAAACATTAGGTGATCCATAGGCTTTACATTTAAAGTAGTATAATCTAGGAGATCGCTGCCCGGAATACCAAAATTGCAGGCAATACTTGCCACAATTCTGCGCACAAGATTAAGTTTGAAAAAATCTTGGAAGCAGGAATGGATGCATACAAATATAAACATTCATAATATAACTGCTAGCGAAGATCATCGATGCCAACACACGGATCACTGACAAAGGCCGGCAAGGTAAGAGGCCAGACTCCAAAAATACAGGGTAAGCCCCGCCTAAGCCCGATAGCAAGGCTCCGCAACAAGGACAACTTTGTCAAGCGTTTTGAGAAGAAGAGGATGCCAGGCCAAAAGAAGCCAGAGCGCCGCGGCGGCGGCAGAAGGTAAAAATCCTTCTACCTCTACATTTTTAATTAAATGCCAGAGAAAAACATCGGGCTTGTAGGCTGTGGTACCATCGGCAGCCATCTAGCCATGGCAGTTGACTCTGGCAAGGTTGCAAACGCTTCGCTTGTATCGCTCTTTGATGTTGTCGAGAACAACGCGCAGGGCTTAAAGTCCAAGATGCGCGGCAAGCCTAGAGCATATTTAGATTTTGACAGGTTCATTTCTTCTGACATTGACATAGTCGTTGAAGCCGCATCGCAGGAAGCCGTCAGGAAATTCGGCAAAATGATACTTCGTGCCGGCAAGGACCTGATGGTAATGAGCGTCGGCGCCCTTGCAGACAGGGCTTTCCTGTTAGAGCTCTTGCAGGCTGCGTCGGAAAACGGCAGCAGGATCTACGTCCCGACTGGCGCCATAGCAGGCGTCGACGCGGTGAGGAGCGTCAGACACCTACTCGAGTCAGTCACGCTCACGACCACGAAAAGCCCAAAGGCGCTGGCTGGTGCGCCGTTTTTTGAAACAAGCAAAATCAAGCTGGACAAGATAACTGAAAGGACAGTAATTTATGAAGGTGCCGCTTCTGATGCAGTCAAGGCATTTCCAGCAAACGTCAACGTCGCGGCTGTGCTCAGCCTTGCAGGCATTGGCGCTGACAAGACAAAGGTAAGGATAGTCGCAGATCCGGTCGCAACTACGAACCAACACGAAATCGTTGCTACTGGCAGCTTTGGCGAGATCCGCATAGCCGTCAGCAACGTGCCAAGCCCGGGAAATCCAAAGACGAGTTTTCTTGCAGTGCTGTCAGCCATAGAGTGCCTTCGCTCGATATGTGACGACGGCATGAGAATAGGTTCATGACAATCTGACTTAGTTTATATATGGTTACCGCGTCACCCCCTTACAAGTATGAGTTACGGAAGAAGAAACGACAGCTTCGGTCCAAAACCAGTTGAAGCTGGGAAGGAATACGACGTACAGATCACGGAAATCAGCCGCAAAGGCGACGGTATTGCAAGGATACAAGGATTTGTAATCTTTGTAAAGGACGGCAAGGTAGGTCAGAACGCGAGGATCCGCATTAGCCAGATCGGACCAAGATTCGCAACCGCAGAAGTCATAAACGGTTCGGCATCATCTACGTCAACGCCAGAAAGTTAAGTTACTGCGTTCTGACAAACGTTCGCAGTGACATCTCCTTTTATTATTATTATTATTAATCAACTCTTACCTTTTCAACAGTCCGCCTTTCCATTATCCCGGCCTGTTGTAAAAACTTGATCACGACCTGCAGCAGTTGCAGCAAGGCAGCCATCAGGCTTTTGTTAAATGATTCTTTGCGCTTTTGCCACCTATATTGGCAGTATCGCTTGGTTGAAAAAGTTGTATAGCGCAATAACATAATAGAAAAGCAGATCGTCACATATAATGTTTAGTCTGCCCTCCAAAAGGAATTATTAGGCGATTTTGTACTGATAATCATACGTAGATGCGCAATAACATTATCGCCATAGTCGCTATTTCCTTCGTAACTGTGGGCGCAATGTGGGGCATAGGCAACATACTCAATCCTCCGGAGGAATCTGAGGTGTCAAATGTTGAAGGCATCCTGTTAATAACGCAAAGGAGCACGTTCAACGACACCAATCCTGACATTCGCGTTTCTGTAAACTCGCCAGAAAAGCTGGTGGTGCGCAACGATGACGTCGTTACGCATGACCTAAAGATTGACAGCAACGGCGGTAAGATCTTGGTAGTCAACACTGCGCCTCTGCAGCCGGGCCGGGACTTCATTACTGCAGTTCTTGCGTATGAG
Organism: uncultured Nitrososphaera sp.; assembly: GCA_946480575.1. The sequence goes on from CAMLKF010000050.1 coordinate 9,272, forward strand.
CCTGGCACGTTTGAATACTATTGCTCCTACCACCCCGAGATGCGCGGCAGGATAATCGCGCAATGATGCCGTCGCTCTACAGAAAGTTGACGCAGATTATTTATAGTCACTGGAGCAGGAAGGTAGTCTTGCGTATTGGAGTTGAATTCAAAACTGTGGAGAAGCGGCTGGACAGAATATATACTGCTCTGCAGAATGCAGAGCGGCCTTTCTGTTCAGGTTCGACGTGGACGACCATAAGGAAATGTCCGGGCACGACAGGATGCATGAGCTGTCCTTTAGCTAGAGGGCTCCGGCGACCTTGACTATTGTCAGTACGTCTTCATCTACAAGCTCGTGGTCCAGACCCACTTTTTGGCCTGCAAATTTCGCACTCTTACCCCACACGAGTCCGTAGCGGAAGTTCTTGGCCATGTTGCGGTGGATCTTGTTGCAAACATCCTGCACAGTCGAGCCGTTCTTCATTATCATTGGCTCCTTGTAGTCAGTCTCACCTCCTTTGGGGCGCATGTAGATCCTGATAAAGTCGAGCTTCTGGTATACCGCCTCCTTGAGCGCGTCGATGTTGACGCCAGCGTCGGCCGAGATTGGGATAAAATGGTTGCCTATCTTTGACTGGACTTCTTGGATAAAGCCCTTGTTAACAAGGTCAATCTTGTTGAGCACTGTAAGCGACGGGACGTAGATGCGGTTACCGTTCAAGACATCTATGAGCTGATCGTCGGTAAGGTTCGGCTCGCGGATTATTACTCTGCCGTTTGGTATGCCGTAGAGGCGCATCATTTCCTTTATCAGCTTCTCCGACACCTTGATTGGGACTTGGGCATTGACTCCAATTCCGCCTGTTGATGTTTTTTCGATAACGACATCAGGCGGCTGCTCGTCAAGCTTGATGCCGGCGTCTGCCAGCTCCTTCTTCAGGACGTCCAGATGCTGCGGCTGGAAAACGTCAAGGATGATAAGCACAAGGTCAGCGCCTCGTGCAACTGACAAGACGCGCTTGCCAAAGCCCTTACCGGCAGACGCGCCCTCAATAACGCCGGGCAGGTCCAGCACCTGTATCTTGGCGCCGCAGTAGTGGAGCATGCCCGGGATTGCTGTGAGCGTCGTGAACTGGTATGAAGCCACGTGTGACTTGGCGTTTGTGAGCCTGTTGAGAAGAGTCGACTTGCCCACGCTTGGGAGGCCAATGAGCACAACTGTCGCATCGCCTGCTTTGCGGACGTCAAAGCCGACGTTCTCGCCGCCGGTATGAACAGTCTTACCGTGGACGTTTTCCTCCATCTCACGTTTGAGGCGCGCTATTTTTGCCTTGAGCAGCCCGATGTGGAACTCGGTGGCCTTGTTAATCTGGGTCCGGTGAATCTGATCCTGTATCTCTTTGATCTTTTCTGGAATGCCCATTGACGGCTTGCTATGCCACTATTGATGGCAAGACGATAAAAATTTTTGTAAGTCACAAAGCGTTACCCAGCTTGGTGCCGCACTTGATGCAATATGCAAGTTCTTTGTCAGCCATGTAGCTGCAGCTTGAACAGCTGGCAAGAGATGGCCGCACTTTTGCCCAAACAATCAATGAGATGAGTGCACGGCGATATACATTTCAAAAACTATCAGTTTCCAGAGCACTTTGCGTAAATAATTATCGAGATCATTATGAATGAGTCTGACGCTTTGACAAGCTTCATCAGGCCTAAGCTCTGTTAGGGGATCGTAAACCAAGATATTACTATAGGATTATTTCTGTAATGTGGTATAACGGTATCATCCTTTAGCCAGTGAAGCATAAATAACAGGTTCTTTTCGCTATTGAAAATGTCATTGAAAGCTTGAAGGCTGTCGCCGATTGACCATTTTAGCTGATACCGTTCCCTGATATCTTTCCACTGATTTTATAGTAGCCAACATACTTCGATAAGGTAGCTAGCGCTTTCATTGCATGTTTCGGCTTTTCATCGGACAATGCTAGAAGATCTTGGGCATCATTTTCCACTAAGACATCTGCGTACTTCTTAGCATAACCTAGTCTATCCTGGACAGTTTTTCTGGCTTGATTATTCCTTAGATACTGTTCAAATTTTGACCAAAAAGCATCGTCGAATGACGCCAGCCCTTGGCTTACTAGCTGTGGTAAGTACCTTACTGCTTTTGGTAAGTTACGTTTTTATGAAGTGTACCAATGAGTGTGTTCGGGCTCCGGTGGTGTAGTCCGGTTAAGCATTTCGCCCTCTCAAGGCGGAGATCCCGGGTTCAAATCCCGGCCGGAGCACTCTTGCCTCATGCACGAATTCCGAAGAATTGGCTTTCGTCATCGCGTTACACCGCCCGGCAGTAGCGGCGTTACTCTACCCGTAGTAGCGACAAGGTGATCAGCGATCAGGCCATGCTTTACAAGTTAGCTCTTTTATCGCTAGTGATAGTTTTATCCAATAGAAGCTAGCGGCTCAACTGAGCTACTAAAGCTAGCAAGTAGGTCTTTAATAATACCTAGAGAATATGCAAGCGTGGCAATCGACCAATTGCTACCATACCTTTGGATCACATTACCATCGTTCTTCATTGTAAGGTGCTGTAAAGTCTTCGATTGTTGGTGTGGAAGAGCTACGCCTGATCAACTGACAACAACTTGACAATTCCTTCTCCAGAGGCCTTTAGCCTAGCATAGAAATGTACAAACGGTCAAAGACCTTGGGGCAGAAATCTTCTCCTCCTTCCCCCCACACACTCTCGCCCATTATCTACGCACCAAAACCTCTACATGCAAAAGCCTATTGATGCTCGTCTTTTACCTTGACGACCAAATTTCTGTGGCTGATCTTACGAACTGATGATATCGAGCCTTTGCAAAACACCTAGAATGGCAGAATATCCTTATAGAAAGCCTATACTTATTCTGCCATATGTTAGTTAGATGTAGAAATTCTGGCGACTATTGTTTTAATCTTGCATATGAAAATGCTTTGGTGCCCTTATTTCACACCTGTTATTAGGCAAACTACCATATCTTTGAATCGATGCCAGCACACCTACTTATCTCACGTAAAGTGTGGCAAAAAATTATCGTCGTGACAACTTTGGCACTTCCGCTGTTGTTAGCATTCGCAGTACCAGCACAGGCTGTTATTAAAATTGAGGATATCGATGAGGACAACATATTTGTAGCGACACCAGAATTGCGTGTTCTCATAGGCAATGATGAAGAGAACCTGATGCTCGGGAGTGTATTGGAGGATTCTATAGATGGTGAAGGTGATGACGATATAATTTATAGTGGTGAGGGAGAGGATGAAGTTCACGGAGGATCTGGAAACGATCTAGTTGTTGGCGGCCTTGATGAGGATTTCATTAAAGGCAATAGAGGAGATGATGTCCTTAATGGAGGTATAGATAGCGATATTATAGTGGGCAACGAGGGCAACGATCAGCTATTTGGCGACCTTGGAGACGATACCTTGGAGGGCAACGAAGGGGCTAACAACTTCAT
>CAMLKF010000051.1 GCA_946480575.1 uncultured Nitrososphaera sp.
ATATGATGAATAACACATCGTACCAAGGTATCGAAGATGTACTTAAATGGGCTTGGCCTGTGATCGGGGTACTGTATTAGAGATCGCCTTGTTCGCGATATATCGGTGAGCGAGTTCTAATTGCGCTGGAACAAGAGACCCATGACAGATTATCGCATATAATGATGTCCGGTGTCGACCCAAAGGTGATTTATAGGGTTAACCGCGCCATGGACAACCCTGATCCTTGGTCTAACCATCTCAATCGCTATATGAGGAAGTCAGGCCATGCGCATACCTTCGATATCCCCGGGCTGCGTAAATACGGGCACCGAGAGCCGAACCACAACTGGATGTCTGCCATGATGACAGGTTATATGTACGGGGAAAGAGAAGGGATGTACGCAGCTGCTGCAAACCACCTCATGCAGGACTTTTCGTGACGAAGGTGAGCAAAGCCTCGCCAAAGCTGTTCTTGGCATGCACAACAGGCCAGCACATCAAGGAAGCCGTGCTAGTAGGAGGAGTCAAGGAAGGTAAGGACAGGCAGGAATTCTTCAATGTCAAGCTCACTGATATACTCACCCACCAGCTCGTACCAGCAAGGCGGATCAAGCGATGACATACCGACCGACCAGTTCAGCCTAGGCAAACTTTGCCAAGACAGAGTACGAGTACAGCAGGTCGCAAAAAGCGGATGGCTCGCTTGATCGGCCCCTGTCAAGGTCGAATACGACCTCAAGGCAAACAAGAAGGTCTGGCAGACCATCTTTCTCTTTTTATTTTACTAGAGCTGAGGCATTCTCTGAAAAAGCTATCAGCTTTCATCTATACATTGCCCGGCAGGCATCCGATTATCCTTGGCAGCACAGCCTGAGACAGCAGCGCCAATTTTCCTGTGCTGCAGTTAGAAAGTATTCATAAATAATCAATTTTCACAATGTGAATCACAATTATTTGCTGTAAAAACATAATATTTTCAAGTCCCTATTAAGATACGCTTAATAATTTGAAAACCATTAATACTCCGTGGCAAACGCATTTGAAGACGCCTTGTTTGGCCTGAAGCTGAAAGGCTACAGGATAGTGCCGAATGACGCGCTTGAAACCACAATAGCAGTATACACACCCGAAGTCGCCCAGTCTATCCTGTCAGTGCATCCCGAGATCGTTGAACGCTGGCTGCAAAAGCTGCATGCAGAATATATCAGCAAGAAAAAATCATGCGACTTTGAAAACGATCCAGTCGCCTGCTTTACGCTTTCTGCGTACGAAGAATTTGAAAAGCACCTGAAAAGCTGGGAAGACGGCGGCCTAATCGCGATAACGCTGCCAAGGAACAGAGTGATCAGGGTCACCAAGAAGCCACTGTTCTCCGTGGTCAACACGCCGACGTACATTTGCGACAGCTGCCTTGTCACCTTTGCCTCTGTTGGCGGGCTGGTAAAGCACTACAAAGCAAAACACCCAGAAATGATCGAAAAAGTGACAATACCGATCTAGATCACAGTATATACAACACAACAGTTTATCATAGGATCGTCCATCGCTAGGTTTCTAGCTTCCTTTCGACAGAGTCCAGCCATTCAACTATCGAAGAAACAAATTTCTCCCTGTCGTCTTCGCTGTATTCTGCGGCCTGGCTGTAGAATATCGCGTCGTAGAACCAATGGCCGCAGTCAAGAATTTTGATCTCTTTGTTTTTCCGGGTAGCAGAGCCCTGAATCCGGGGCGTGATCCACCTCTTCGATCACTACCACGCCACACCTTTTTTTGCAAGGCGCTTCATGGACTGGACGGCTTTTCTTACGTCCTTCAAGTGAAGAAACATAAACCGTCAATATATGAGATCAAAGCTATCCCTTTTTCGACCAACCTGCTGTTCTGTTCCAAATGTCATAAAGCATGAATTTCGCATTGGTCTGCTGTTTGGCATTCCTTCTGCAGTACTGAAGATATCTTTCGTCTACATCTATGCCGATCTATGCCGATAATGTGCCCCTTCTTGCCTATCATTTGCGATATGATCTGGGTAGTGAAACCAGCGCCGTACCCGGCATCAACACAGCTCATCCCCTCCCTTATCCCTGCATTTGCAAGCGTGCGACACGTCAGCGGCTCGAAAAACGCTGACTGTATCTCGAGCCTTGCAATCTCGTTGTCAAGATCGCCCAGAACTAGCTGTCCGCCATTGATCTTACACCGTTAAGAGAGAAATGAAATGATGGCTGACCATAGGCCGAAACGCAATCTTGTGTCATTCTGCAATCTGAAAAATTCATAAGGAACTGTCAATCTCGAGATTCTCATATTTAGCAGTTATATAATCACATTCTCTTAACCTTTTCTAGGTAAATTTGCCAACTATATGCCTTAGAAGTAACTTGCGTAAAGTTAAATATGGATAGATATACTGCTTCGATATGCGAGAACCAGTAACTATGGAGCAAGTTTTCTCTATTCTCGCAGATAGGCATTCAATAAACATCTTGAAGATGGCATATTCTGGCTTTAAGGCGACGGGAGCCAGTTATGCTGGCAACCTGAGCAAGAAACAGTTCTATGTGCGACTCAAGCGCCTGCGAGATGGGGGCTTTGTTGAAAAACGCAACTCAGTTTACAGAACTACAACTTTTGGCTCTCTTCTCTGTAATGGGCATATTAAGACGCTGGAAGAAATCATTGCAAACTATTGGAACCTCAAGGCAGTCGACTTACTGAAATCAAGGGAAGATTTCCCGTTGCAGCAAAAGGAAAAGGTCATAAACGAGATAATCAAAAGCAGCACTTTGAGGAGCATAGTAAACTGCACCCACCTTTCAGGGTTTTCGGTCATCAAAGACTACAAGCGCCTTGTCGTAGAAGTAATGAAGCTTCTTGAAGGCGCACAGCACGAAGTCTACCTTGCAAGCCGGTACCATGACCCTCACTTTGCAAATTTGCTGTTTAAGAAGGTTGCCAACGGCCTTACCATGCATCTGCTTGATGGCAACCCGCAGCAGATTAGTGTCGAGAATAGGCTCAATGCAGTCCTGAGAACTCCTCCAAACAGGGAAGCGGCTGAAATAGTGGACAAGATACTAAAGTCTGGAAGATTGGATCTAAGAAACGGAATCGTGACTGCCAGCTTTATGGTAGTTGACGGAACAGCCGTATGCTATGAAACTACTAACTATACTAATCCTGAGGAATTTACGCTGGCAATTTCCCACTATGACGACCCATACTTGGCAAATCGCTTTATATCGTTCTACAATACGCTGGTAAAGAACACCACTCCTCCAAAACTTCTAGCCAGCAGCATTAGAAGGCGGTAAAAAAGATTCTAAGCAAAGCGTATAATGCCCTTGTTTGGAGTTATAGTAGTAACTAGGCCACAGTTTCATAGGAAGCTTGTTTAAGCTCTTTCAAGCCTGCCCATGTCGCAGTACAGAACCGGCGTAGAAAGTTAGGTGTTAGACGACAATTCGAGAATTCTGCATTATAGTTACCCAAAGTCGCAACTCTAACCACAAAAAGGACAATACTCCATCGTCCCCGAGATTGACATCATTCAATATTCAAGAGAATCGCCGAGAGGGGGCAAGTGGACCTGTTTCTTTTATCCGGTCCCAGATAATCCTCTTCCAATCACGCAAAAAGTTCGCACTCCTTTACTGTCTTGCAACAGTTACAGGGCTCTTCTCCTTGCCCGGAGCATTTAGTGCGTTATTATCATCAGGACCTGAATCTTTGGCTGTTGTCGGGAGTACTCTGGCTCTTCCTTTGGCTTCGCTGCTCATAACTGCAGGGACGTATATCCTAAACGACCTTGCAGATGCAGAGCTTGATAGAGCCAATGGAAAAAAGAGGCCAATACCTTCTGGCCTAGTTTCAAGAAGGCAAGCTTGGGCTTTTGTTGCGCTAACTTTTGGGATGGCCGTTCTGCTGGCAATAGCCACTTTCAGCCCTGTTGGCATAGCCATTGTAGCAATGATGCTAGCTATCGGCATAACGTACTCCTCGCCAAAGATCGCTCTCATGAAGAGATTCGTGGTCAAGACCGTGTCTATCGCCATCTTTTACAATCTGTGCGCACTTCTTGGCATGACCGCCTACAGCCTTGACTTTGCAATGGACAATCCTGTACAGGTCGTTACCACCCTCTTGACACTTGCTATTGCCGTGTTCATTTCTTCTACGCTAAATGACATGGGCGATGTTGATGGCGACAAAGCGGCTGGGCGGCGGACTATACCAATTGTAATAGGGAAAGATAATACTATCAAGCTAACGATGGTTCTGGCAGTAAGTATCGTGGCAGCGAACTGGATACTCTATGGAATAGACGTGGCCGCAGATGGCAAAGGCGGCCTGGTCACAGCTATCATGACGAGCATCTTTGCGCTTGCCATTGCGGCAATAATGAGCAAAATGCGCAACGGGCTTCGCGATGCCGAGTTTATGCGCAAGCAGCACAAAAAGCTATTTCCTCTTCAGATGGGATTGCATCCTATCCTTATCGCAGGGGTCTTATTGCTCTGATACTCTATCAATCAAGCGTTCTGCATAGGGAATACAAACAAGCTTGGCTGTATGTGCTCAAACTACACGATGCTCGGTCCTGAAGATGACTGCAAAAGACATTTCAAGCCTGGCCAGTCTCCAACTTTGGGGACTTTTTTCCTAGTTCGCCATACAGCCGACAATAAAGCTATAATAAGCACATATTCACCATTTGAGTTGGAACATGACTAAATCCCAGACGGCAGCTACCGTTCTTAGAACTATTGCTGATGAGAAATCGATGGAACTATTTAAGACTATTGCCCAAGGAACGATTGACAGTGAAAGCCTAAAGAGCAAGACCAAGCTCACCCGCAAGCAGTATTATTCCAGGCTATCGCGGATGACAAAAGCTGGTCTTGTGAGGAAAAAGAGCGGCAAGTACCTTCTCACCACCTTTGGCAAGATTGTGTTTGATGTTCAATTAACAGTAGAGAGCGCTCTTGGTAGCTACTGGAAGCTCAGAGCAATCGACTCGCTTGAAATGTCCAACGAACTTCCAAAAGAAGAGCAGCAAAAGCTCATCGACACTCTGCTGGACAACCAGGAAATAAAGGGAATCCTTATAAAAGGATTCTAATTTTACCTTCTACTAACAATTACCTTTTTCATCCTTTCCAACAATTGGTATGAATCCATGAAGGATCTAGTCGTCCTCTTGCCTCAGCACCTGTAGAGCCAGCTCTGCAACGGCGTCCACAGAAAGTTTTGAGTGGGTCTCTCCATCAAACAGAGAGTATTGCATGATGTAAAAACTTGCGTGAAATTTGCAATAGGTGCTTTAGCTGTGAAAGTTAATGCTTTTGCCTGATGATGATGATGTCTCAGACCGACAGGCCGTACTGGAGGTCGCCCTTCTTGTAGTTGTTGGCGCGCGCAGCTGCTACGCAGCGGACTTGACCATCTGGAGCGCCTTGTCAATTATCAGAGTGTGTTTTCTTGAAGAATTTATGGATTGACGACCCGTATTGGAGCGCCTTTTTCGGCTTCATTGCAGACTCCTTTGGGACGCCTATTTCAAGCGCTACCTGCCTAAGCGCATGCTTCCTTAGCATGTCATCAGAACTCCTGATCTTTTGGTCAACGGGTATGGACTTGGCAAACTCGATGAATCCACGAGACAGAAAAGGCTGCTTGACCAAAACCCCGAACTGACGCACCACTACTGAGATTTCTTCCATCAGGGCAAACTCGTTAGCAAGCTTGTCATCCATGAGCTTGACTATCGCTGCCTCGCCGCCACTGTAGGCCGCGCGGTACCCGTTGTAGCCACAGAATAGCTCATCGCACCCGTTTGCGCTCAGGACGACGCGCAGGCCGCTTTGCTCTGCAGCCCTTGCAATGTACAAGTAGGCTATGCAGTTCTCAATGTGGGAAGTGTTTTCGCACCTAATGGTCTGCCGCACTTGCAGCACGTCATTTTGAAAATGCCGGTAGTCGATCTCGATGATTTTCTGCGTCATTCCCATTTTTGCGGCGATGCCTCTTGAGAACTCGACGTCATGAGAGCCGGGGAATCCAACAGTTACCAGCATGATCTTCTTGCCAAGGTCATGGCATATCTTGGCCAAAAGCGAGCTGTCGACGCCACCTGAGAATGCCACTGCCACCTCGCTTTCAGAGATGCTCTCCGAGGCCGCTTCGTAAAGTGCCTTTTTCAGATCAGGCAACAATGTGTATACATCTTGCTTCCCTGCTGCCCACAGATAAATGCAAATCCCAGTAAGCATAACTACCATTTATATAGGCACCAGCACAACTTGCTGCGGATAAAAATTAAATGCCTACGGAAAAGGTCGTTGTCGACAGCGATCTCTGCTATATAGACAGTAAAGGCAACCTGCTGCGCACCAGGTCGGAATTCTCTGTCTCAAAGATGCTGTCGTTTCTTGGGCAGGATTACAAGTATGACATCAGAGTAAAACTTCCCAACGGCAAACCGTTGAAAATCGACTTTCAGGTGGGTAAAAGGTACATCGAAGTGGTAGATTCCGAAGCCGATGCTGCCAAGTTTAAGCAGATCCGTGAGCAACTGCCAGACCTAGACATAATCGCCGTGGGCCATTCCAAGTATGCAAGCAAGATAAATGAGATGGACTCATTGTTCTTTTACGACAGCGCCGATCACATGCAGACCGGCTCTATATTTATCGAAGACCCGTCGCTTGCGTTTGACTATGCCCATATCCTGCCGCTCGTGGAAAAGTGCTCGATGCTACATGGCCACACGTCTACCGTCATGGTCGAGATAATCGGCAGCATGAAGAATAACCTCGTGATCGACTTTGGAGAGGCAAGGAGGATAATCAAAGAAACGCTAAACACAATAGACCACAAGTTTTTCATCAACAAGAAATACCTGCAAAGGGAAGACGACTCTCACTATTATGTCGCGTTCGAGGGCCCAAAAGGGTATTTCAGCCTTCAGCTGCCAAAAATGACTACGTACATACTCTCTGGCGAGGCGACTGTAGAAAATCTGTCGTCAGAGATAATCAGGCTGCTTGCGCCCAAGATGCCTCCAAACGTCCAGGCCCTCGGGGTCTACATTTACGAAGGCGTCAACAAGGGCGCCCACATCATTGCTGGAGTAAAGAAAGAGGACTAGATGGGCGATAAGGCGCTTGTAATGCTCTCCGGCGGGCTTGATTCTGCCACCTGCCTCTACTGGGCAAAAAGCAGGTTCTCTGAGGTTTCCGCCATCACATTCAATTACTTTGGACGGCTTCAGAGAGAAAAGCGCGCTGCGGCCAAGCTGGCCAAGCGTGCCAGCGTTTCCCGGCTTATCAAGATAGATATGCCGTTTGTAAAGGAGGCATCAGATTTTTACAACAGCAGCCGGTTCAGGTCAGACCCAGACGCTTTGTGGTCTTCGTACGTGCCGGCAAGGAACATAATGTTTTATTCGATAGCCGCTCATTATGCCGAGTACCTGGGAGTCAAGTGGATAATTGGCGGCCACAACCTGCACGATATCACGTTCTTCAAGGATGCTTCAAAAGGCTACATAGACAAAATGAACTCGCTGTTCCGAGAAGGGTGCCTCCTATGCGACGGCCAGGCATACCGGATAATGCTGCCGCTGGCTGAGATGAGCAGAAAAGAAATAATCAAACTTGCTATCAGGCTAAAAACTCCGATGGAGCTGACGTGGAGCTGCCACAGGGAAGGCCGAGCGCATTGCGGGCAGTGCTATGCGTGCAAGCAGAGGCTGGATGCCTTCACCTCCCTTGGCCTACAGGACCCAGTTTTCAAATCCTGATCTCATCAGCCCTGTCGCTGCTCAATAGCCTGATGTCGCTTAGATAGATCCTGTCAAACGCCTCTACGTCTGTCTGGATCTCTATGCTGTCTGAAGATACGCCTGCAACTATGCCAAACCCTGCAACTCCGTTGCTTGAGCCTAGGCCGACAAACATCCTTTTCATGTTTCCTGGCTCGAGCTGCCTTACTGGCGGCAGCCGCAGCATCTCTGCTGCCGGCGAATAGATTCTGTCTAGATACACGAATGTGATCTGCGCCAGTGAAGCGCTATGGGATCTGCTGCTGCTGCCTATATACCGTACGAACTGGTCAAGCCTGCGCCCCCTGCGCTCGACTCTTGATTTGTACGCCTGGCTGCTCGACTTCGCAGGCAACACATCCCAGGGGCCTGTCCTGAGCGCATCAAGCAAATCCGGACTTTTGCCAAGGCACACTATTGTATCTGGGCGCAGCTCTCTTGCAACCATTAACTTGTACTGGATGCCGGCGCCTGCCACGTACCCGTCAGTGTTGACGATAAGAAAGTCGCCAAGCATACGCGACCTGTCAAGCATTGAGCCGAGCTTTTTTGCGACAAGGCATTCGACGCCTGCGGGCGAGATGCTCCCGACGAACTCAAACATGCTGGAGCTAACCTCCCTTAGGTCGGTTACCTGCCTGAAAAGTGCTGCAGCTCCAATAGCGGCCGGCGGCGCAAGGTCACCCTGACCAATATCGCCATCTATTATGCACGGCCTTGCTCCGTGCGCAAGCGCCACGTTTGCAAGGTACGTTGAAAGCGTCGACTTGCCAGTGTCGCTGCCTCCTGCCAGCATTATCGTACGAGTCTGCTGCTGCCGTCTGCCTGCAAACAACTTTTGGGAGATGTCCTGCCAAATCGACGTACCGGCTGACGCCGGGTGAGCCGGCCACATCCTGCCGCCACGCCCAAGAAGCGCTATACGCAGCCTGCACTGCCGGCTTGGCTCAAAGGGCAGCGCCTTGCCGGCCAGAACAGTGACTGTCTGGCCTGATACCTCGCACCCCAGGACATGGCAGGTTCCGTCTACAGTTACCCTGGCCGGCCCCTTTACCATCTGCACCTTTCTGGCTGGCATATATACACACACGCCATTACAGACACATTTTTCATTCAATAATTTTTCCTAGGCTGGCCGTCTGATTGATTGACCTAAAGGGCGATTCTAAACGTTTATTTCTCTATTAGAGGACACTACGGTAAATAATTTGTCGGCCCCATCTGGCCATGAGTCTCAAGGTCCGCCTGCTGCTGAACCTCCATCTCAACAAAAACTTGTGCGCACTCTGAGCCTCATGGACATCATAATGGTAGGCATTGCTGGCATGATAGGCGGAGCCATATTCGTGCTCACCGGCCCGGCGATAGGCCTCGCAGGCCCGGCAGTCATTATCGCCTTTATAATCAACGCTACAATCACGCTCTTCACCGCCATGGCATATGCCGAGCTTGGCTCAGCCATACCTGAAGCCGGCGGCGGGTACCTGTGGATAAGGGAGGGCCTGCCGCGGCCAAACGCCTTTATCAGCGGCTGGATGGCTTGGTTTGCCCACATTGTTGCAGGCAGCCTGTATGCTGTCGGCTTTGGTGCATTCCTCTACAGCCTGCTCGGGCCGGACATGGCCGGCATCCTGTCAGACGAGCCACTTCTGGGTTTCATACCATTTGACAAGCTGATAGCCGTGCTGGCAGTAGCGATGTTTACGTACATCAACGTTAAGGGGACGTCTGAGACAGGGCGCACCGGAACCATAGTCACGATAATCCAGCTTGGGACGATTGCAGCGATAATAGGCTTTGGCATTTGGGTGACATCGACCAAGCCGGACTGGGAGGCCAACTTTGCAGAATTTCTGCCAAACGGCATAGCCGGGCTTGTGGCAGCCATGGGGCTCACATTCATTGCGTTTGAAGGCTACGAGATCATTGTCCAGACGGGCGAGGAGGTCAAGAACCCCAAGAGGAATATACCGCGCGCCATCTTTATCTCGCTTGCAATAGTCGTCGTCCTCTACTGCCTAGTGGCGTTTGTTTCGATAGCCGCCATCACACCGCCTGGCGGCGGCGAGCCTGCTTGGAAGTTCATAGGCGACGGCGACGAGCTTGGCATCATGCAAGCGGCCGAGATGTTCATGCCGTACGGCGCCCTTATAGTCCTTGGCGGCGGCATGGTCTCGACGCTTGCAGCCCTCAACGCCACCACTTTCTCGTCGGCACGCGTGGCGTTTGCGATGGGGAGACACTACAACCTGCCTCACTCGCTGAGCTCGATACACCCTGTCAACAAGACGCCCCACGTAGCCGTGATAATCTCAGGCATTATAATGGCTGTGATGGCCTACGCTCTGCCGCTAAACGACATTGCAGTGGCAGCCGGCGTAATTTTCCTGCTCCTATTTACTCAAGTCAACATCGCGGCCATAACCATACGCAGGATCTACGGCGACAAGCTCAGTTACGGCTTCAAGATACCGTTCTTTCCAATAATTCCGATCGTTGGCATTTTCCTGAAAATAGGGCTTGCGCTCTACCTGCTCGTCACGCAGCCGCTTAGCTGGGGAATCACTGTCGTGTGGGTAGCCGTCGGCTTTATGCTCTACCGCATGTACACGTTCAAGCAGGAGATCGAGCACTATGCCCCGATAGTGACGTCCGAAGGCGATCTGAAGAGGCAGGACTACCGCATCCTGATCCCATATACTCCAGAGAACCCAGACAGGCTCATAAAATACGCGATCAGAATAGCAAAGGAAACCTCGGGCGAGGTGAACATCTTGCGCGTGATAACGGTTCCGCACCAGACGCCGCTTTCTGCCGGCATTGCCTTTGCCGACACGGCGCGCCGGTCGTTTGAGCCACTGGAAAAGATGCTGGATAAGGAAAACGTGCCCAGCCACTACCTTGTCAGAGTCTCGCACGACTCCTCCGAGGCAATCCTTGCCACGATAGAGGAGCAAAAGATCAACGTGCTTGTCACCGATTTTGAAACATTGAGAAACGATAGGAAGCTCCTGACGCTGATGACATGCGACGTGCTCGCAATAAGAGCGGAAAACGACACGCTAGAGCTTGAGCCGGAGCAGCACAAGCGGAAGTTCGGAATAGATCTAAATACGCGCGGGGAGCCTCCTGCTGCTGCCGCTGCTGCTGACAGGCGCAACAACATGGTCGTAGTCTATGATGGCGGCGAGCACTCGGACGTGGTGCTCAAGGCGACAAGCTGGCTCGAGCACTCGGGCCGGTTTAAGGTGAACCTGCTGTCGATAAGCAAGGGAGGTAGTAGTACCGTAAGCACAGAAAAGAGCAGCGTCACGATGCGGCAGGACTATTTGAGCCAGCTGGGGATAAAGCTGAAGGAAGTGCAGCTGCCGCCCAAGAGCAGCGGGCGTGCTGCAGACAAGATGCTTGCCGCCGTGGGCTCGTTCCAGCCAGACTTGGTCGTGATGGGCGCAAGCGTGAGCGGCTTTTCAGTCTTTAATAACCCCGACTTTCTCGAGCTCTTGGATCAGCTGAACTGTCCCGTAGTAATCGCAAGGGACTTTACGATACCCGGCATGCACAGGGCAAAGTCACTGCTCCTGCGTCTGTTCAGGAAGTAGTAGTAGTAGCACTACTAAAATCGGTCAGCTTTCTGGTAGCCTTTTTGTGCCGGTGGCGCTCTATCCTTGACCTGACTTTCCCTTGCGCCTCGGTCAGCTCGCCCCTCATTTCGAGCAGCTGGAGCAGGTTGGTGGGCGCGCCGGCATGGTAGTGGTTGTTAAAGTAGGCGTATACTACCGGCACCTGCCCTTCTATGTCGTTTAATTTTTCTATCCACGGCCGCAGCTCGTCCTCTGGGTATGTATAGTCGTACCATATCGACCTGCCGCGCCCGTGCCACCTTACAAACGAATGCGTCGTGGCGGTTACGATGGGTTTGGACAGGAACTCTATAGGCGAGTCAGTTATCGTACTTGCGATGTTGTATTTCTTCAAGAGCGCCCACGTCTCGTCCCTGTTCCACGAGTTGTGGCGGAACTCTACTGCAAAATGGATGTGCAGTGGCAAATAGCTGAAAAACGATTCAAGGGCATCCTTTTCTTTGAAAGAAAAGTTGGGCGGCAGCTGCACCAGCAGGCATCCGAGCTTGCCCGCTCTTGCAAGCGGCTCTACCAGCTCTACAAAGCCAAGGAGCTCTTTTTCCTCGTTTTGCAAGTGCCTGTCGTGCGTTATTATCTTTGGGATTTTTAGAGAGAACTTGAAGTCTGGACCTGCAGCCCTCGACCACCCGGCGACTATCGCCTTGGAGGGCGCTCGGTAAAACGATGAGTCGACCTCTACAGAATTAAAGACGCGAGTGTAAAACGGGAGCTTGGCAACCCTGTTGTTTGGATAGAATGCGCCCACCCATTCTTGGTAGCTCCAGCCGCAGGTGCCAAACAAGATCATCGATGACTTATGATGCTTGCACGATATAAGAGCTGTAAGGCGCGATACCCTGCCTGCATATGAATGTCATTTGTGCTGAAAGTAAAAAATGCAAGAAAATCAGTAATTATTAATGGTTTTTACATATACTGATATAGATGAATAGTTTTTACATATAACATTGAGTTTGATGGTATGATTAATACAAATTGGCTATTACAGCTTGCAACCGGTTATTATTAGCCAGCGGCATTGCCTAGG
>CAMLKF010000052.1 GCA_946480575.1 uncultured Nitrososphaera sp.
TTTGATATCATACTCTATTTGCTTGCAAGTGTTTGTGAGATTGCCATATTTCTTGTGATTTCTCTTCTACCAACCAGAAGCATTCTCTGATAAACCCTTGACGCATTTTACAATTGTCTTTTCCATATGTTCAACATGCCATTCTCTCATCGGAAAATTATTCCTTAGGAAAGTAAGAAGTGTGCATGCACAAAGTGAAGCATGATGCATATATGTTATCAGGGTCGCAGCAATTAGGAATTTTGTATCGCTAGCGATATTTGGCTGGAGAGCATGCGCCAAAATTCTGGCGCTCTAGAAGGGGCTGGCCTTTTGCAAAATTTTAATTCCTATTGTTGAGGGACTCAGTGATTAAGAGTCATGAAAAAATTAGTCCTTGCATACCCATAATAGCTATTATCCTTCAGATCTTGCCGCGTATGTCTCCAGCAATTTCATAAATTTCTTCTATCTAATGAGAATGATAACCTTTTATCTAGTAGTACGAGAATAAAATCTGAAAACAATATGGCTGGTGATAAGTTGACTTTGCCATTTGAAGTAACGTATTCTGAAAAGCCAAGCAAGAAGTCAAGAACTATGAAGAGACTTGCAGTTATTGTAAAGCCCGAAAAAGTAGACGGAATCATATCCACCCTTAAAGAAGGAGGTCTTGAAGCAACAATATATGACGTAAAAGGTGCAGGCAAAGAAAAGGAAAGAGTCATGTCAGGCAGAGGGGTAGGCACAATGGAGCTGGCATATACTACGAGAAAAGTTATCGCAACAGTAGTCAATTCCGATGATGTCCAGGATGTTGTGGCGAGGATGAAAAAAGCTCTTGGCGGAGAAAGCGGAGCCGTTGTCATGATACAGCCTGTCGATGATCTGGTACGGCTGTAGGCGATCAAAATGACAGATGATTATCAAAAGCTACAGAAAGAGATAATGAACCTTGATTCGAAAACCCGCATGGTTACCATCTGCGACTCAGCTGGTAAGATATTATTTTCCGACCATCGCCCTGGAGTGGTTAGCCTGCTGGCGATATTTTAGTCGAACCGGTAGCTTTTCTTCTGTTTTGGTTACCTTTCCGAGATCTTCTTAGGTACCCCTTCTCAGGAGGGCCAACGATTATTAGTTCCGTTCACAAACCTGCCTCTACATATGCTCAAGGTAGCAGTCATTGGCGCCACGGGCGCAGTGGGCCAGGAATTCGTTGTGGCTCTGAACAAGCACAAGTGGTTCGAGCTGACACAGGTGGCCGCCTCTGAAAGGTCGGCAGGCAAGAAATACGTCGACGCAATTCGCGACCCCAATTCCGGCATCCTAAAATGGCACAACAGAGAAGAGGTGCCAGAATATGTCAAGAACATGGTCGTCAGCAAGGTAGATGACATCAAGCCGGAGAACTTTGATCTCATATTTACCGCCCTTGAGTCAGATGACGCCAAGATAATAGAGCCCAAGTTTGCCAAGACCACGCCCGTAATCAGCACTGCTGCCGCATTTCGCTATGAAATCGACGTCCCGATACTCATACCTGGCATCAATGATGGTCATGCTGAGCTTCTGAATATACAGAGGAAAAACCGTGGGTGGAAAGGATTCATTGCACCGCTGCCAAACTGCACTACGACAGGCATGGCTATCACGCTCAAGCCCATCTTGAATAAATTTGGCATTGAAAAGGTGTTCATGACGTCGATGCAGGCACTCTCTGGTGCAGGAAGGTCACCGGGCGTAATCGCGCTTGACATCATGGACAACGTCATCCCGTACATTCCAAAGGAGGAGGAAAAGGTGCAGATTGAAACTAAAAAGATCCTTGGCGGCATGAACAATGGCTCGATAGCGCCGGCGCCGCTCAGGGTGAGCTGCACCTGCACAAGAGTTCCAGTTCTTGACGGCCACACCGAGTCGGTGTTTGTCGAGACCGAGCAGACGGCCGAGGCAGAGGAGGTCAAGAAGGAGATGTTGAAATTCTCAAAGGACGTGTCGATCAAGAGCCTGCCGACTGCGCCAAAGGACTACATCGTCGTGCACGACGACCCGACAAGGCCCCAACCAAGGATAGACAGAGAGATAAACGACGGCATGACGACTGTAGTTGGTAGGCTCCGGAAGGACACCGCCTTTGACAACGGCATAAAGTACGTGCTCCTGTCGCACAATGAAAAGATGGGCTCGGCCAAGGGCGCGGCCCTGCTGGCAGAGCTCCTGAAGGACAGGAACATCCTCTAAATTTCCTTTTTTAGCTCAACAAAATTGCAATTAATACATTTATTAACTCCCAAAATTATGATGTAATTGATTCGTTGAATGGGTAGAATTGACGATTTAGACGTAAAAATTTTGAGCGAGCTTGCCAGGGACGCAAGTATCTCCGTACCAAGGCTATCCAAGAAAATCAACGTCAACTCGTCCGTCGTGTACAGCAGGATAAAGCGCCTGGTCAAGCGCGGCCTTATCAAGAAATTCACCATTGTCATTAACGACGAAGCTCTCGGCTTTAACGTCAAGGCGCTCACCGGCATCAACATGGACTCGAAGCTCCGAGACAACGTGCTCAACGAGCTGTTCAAGATCCCTGAAGTGAGGGAAGTGGCAGAAGTCACGGGCAGGTTCGACGTCCTTGTAACGATGAATGCCCGCTCGCTTGACGAGATGCATCAGCTAATCTCTGAAAAGATAGGGCGGGTAGAGGGCGTGCAAAAGACAGAGACGTTTATCGAGATGCGGAAGACAAGCCGCGAGATGGCCTACTCCACGTCGATAGCCAAGTAATGATATAAATAACTAATAATTTCACTTTACTTTTGACCGCCAAGACTTGACGATACCTCACCAAATATCGGCAGGCAACAGGCTCAAGAACTATTACGAGCTTACCAAGCCAAAGATCTGGTACCTGCTGGTTTTCACGGCGTTTGGCGCGGCTCTGACTGCATCGTTTCTGTTCGACATCCCTATAACGCCTCTGACGTGGATGCTCCTGATAGGCGGTGTTGCGGCGGGCTCGGCAGCAGCAGACACGCTGACAGGCTACAACGACCGGGACATTGACGCCATAATGGATAGGACCAAGGGAAGGCCGATACCTTCTGGCAGGATATCGCCCCACAATGCGCTTGCGTTCGGGTTGGTGCTGGCGGCAATTTCGCTTGCATGCGCATGGTTCATTAACATCTGGGCTTTTGGGCTGATGGCCTTCGGGCTTTTCGATAACATCATCGTCTACAGCAAGTGGCTCAAGCGCAGGAGCCAGAGCAACATCATCTTAGGCGGCTTTTCAGGCGGCGCACCGGCGCTCATAGGCTACATCGCAGTCACGACGGCAAACATCGAGATTGGGCTCGTGATGGCTGGGCTCGTGTTCCTCTGGATTCCGACCCACATCTGGAGCCTTGCGCTGCACGTCAGGAAGGACTACACAAAGGCCGGCGTGCCGATGCTGCCAGTGGTGTCGAGCGAAAAGGCGTCTGTCAGAGTCATCGCCGGGACTACGCTCATGATGGTGGTGTTTAGCGTGCTGCCGTTCTTTTTCAACCAGTTTGGCATGATCTATTTGGTTACTGCAAGCGTCTTTGGCGCAGTTATGATCGCGCTCTCTGTCTGGCTCCTTGCCAAGCCAAGTGAAAAGGCGTCGTGGACTGTATTCAAGTTCTCAAGCCCCTACCTTACGGCGCTCTTTATCGCCTTTATGGTGGACGCTTTTTTCAAGTAGCTTTTCGCACTCGTACAGCACCCTTGCAATGACAACATGGGCTTCCAGCCCATAGTCGCTTATCGAGTATGTCAAGTTGAGCAGCTTTGTCGTGCTCTCTGAAAAATGGCCCCTTGGGAACCCTCCAACGACGAACGCGCAATTATTGTCAGAAGAGGAGGAGGAGGAGATGATGTTTTCAGCAACCGCTTTTTCTGCTGTTGTGCCCTGTACGCCGACGGTTGAAAGGCCAATCACTTTGTCAGGCTCGATGCTGTCTAGCAGGTCCTGCAGGGTGCCGTCGGCAAGCTGCATCAGGACTGCACCTTCTTCGCTCTTGACCTCCTTGTCCCTGAACAGGCTCGTCATCAGCCCTTCAAAGCGAAAGTACGATTTGGGTATGCGCAGGTTGTCAGCAATTGCGATTATCTTGTCGTTCACTGTGTGGACATAGACCCTGAGCTCGTTTTCTATAAAGAGCGGGGTCGACAGCGCCTCCATGAGCGCAAAGTGGACAATGTCGGGCCTGCCGCGCTTGCCGCCGCTGCCGCCGTCCTTTAGCTTTTTCATCGCTGCATGGTGGTAGCTTCTGTCAAGCAGAATTTCTGACGGCTTGAGCCCGACTCTGCGTGCGTGGTTCTTTACTGCGGGGTGCCCGGCGATCTCGTTTGGAACTGTTTCAAGCGCGGCTTCTGCAATGATAAGCGTTATCGTATCTTTTGCATCTTGCAGCGCCTTATATTAATGAGCAGCACCGGCGTATTTCGTAAATATCTCGGCGCGCCTTGCGTGCACCAGCTTTTGCAGCTCCTTGGTGCCAAGCCCAAGCTCGATGTCTGCCTCGTTTTTGTTTTCTTTGTTGACCAGAATTTCGCCGGGTCCGAATTTCGCGCTCTCTACCTCTATTGGCACCTTGGTGTGAAGGAGCTCGGCAAGAAAATCAAAAAGGGCGGGGTAAGTGGCATTGTTTTGATATGTGTAGGTAGTCGTCCCGCTGCTTGCAAGCGCTTCTTTCTTTATGGGAAAGGCAAAGGACGGGGACGAGATTATGTCGACGATCCTGACTGCCAGCCGAGCAAGCTCGACCTGGTCGCTGTGCGTCTGCTCTCTGAGCTTCGCATACGCTGCAGCCAGCTGCTCCAAGTTGTCCAACAAAGGTAATGGCTTGACAACGCAATTAACGGTTACCGCCAAAGCTTATGAGCTGGAGGCGCGTTTCTATGCAACCATTGAAGAAGAAGAGGAGGAGGGGGAGGCAGCAGGTCAAAGAGGTGGCACGAGAGCGCATAGACATTCTTGTGGCGAACACACTCAAGGAAAAAGATGAAAACCTTGCTGGCAGGAAGGCCCAGCTTGCAAAAAAGATGGCAATGCGCTTTCGCCTCCGGCTGCCCTACGATGTCAGGCAATTGTACTGCAAAAAGTGCAAGGCGTTCATTGTGCCGGGCACGACAGCAAGGGTAAGGGTGGGCAGGGCAAAAACAAGGGCGGTGAGGATCACCTGCCTCAGGTGCGGCCATATCTACCGCAAGATTCTGGCGGCGGCGGAATAAGGATTTATAAGGGCTCGGGCAAACTTGCAAAATACATGGCCAAGGCTTATGACGTTCCGGCTGACGAGCTGATATCCAAGCTGGTCAAGCAGCTGAAGAAGGACAAAAAGATAGAGCCTCCGGCATGGTCGGCATTTGTCAAGACAGGCTCGCACGCCCAAAGGATACCCCAGAGCAGGGACTGGTGGTACGTGAGATGTGCTTCACTCTTGAGAAAGATTTACCTTCATGGTCCTCTTAGTGTTTCTGACCTTAAAGTCGCTTACGGTGGCAGGAAGAAGGTTGGCTACAACCTTGCCCACCACAGGGACGCTAGCGGCGCAATCGTGCGCAAAGCGCTCCAGCAGCTGGAAGCATCTGGCTACATCGTCAAGGTGCAGGGCAAGGGCAGGATCGTTTCTAGCGATGGCATGAAAAGAATGGACCGGCTTGCCACCGAGATCCACAAAGAGCTTGTCAAGGCCGCGCCGCAACTCCAGCGCTACGCGTAGTAAAATAAAATATGTCATTCCCGCAGCAACCGCCGCAGCAGCCAAATGACGAAGAAGCAAGGAGGCGCGAAGCTGAGGCTGCAGCCATGCGCCAGCGCGTCCTGCTGGCATTACTTGATCCGCAGGCTCGCCAGCGCTTGATGAACATCCGGCTTGTCAAACCCGATCTTGCGATGGCAGTCGAGAACTACCTCATCAGCGCGGCCTCTTCTGGCAGGCTCAGCCGGCCGCTGACGGACGAAGAGCTGAAGCAGCTTTTGATGCGCATCCAGCAGCCGAAAAAGGAATTCAAGTTTGACAGGCGCTAGCGATGATCAGCTGGTGGCTCGACAAGGGTAAAGCTGTTGCCTGCCATCTTGATCCTTGAATGTGGAAAAGGTTTCACAGTTCTTTTTCTTTGGCTCGGTGATATTTTTACGCCATTCTCTCTCTCAATTCCCGGTACGTATATGGACTGGTTGTTGTTGTCGTCGATATGAGACTATATTATGCCGGTTTCGCTGCCGATATTGTTCTTTGTAACTTCTTCGTACACTTCTTTTGACATTCTTTTCTTGTCAGGCACCAGCAGCAGGCTTTTATTATCGACCCAGAATTCTTTGGAGCAACTTCAACCCAGTGCATGTCAGGCGTGGGGGCATATGTCTTCTATCCTGACGTCAAACTCACTCAAGTTTCTTCGTATAGAACCGACAACAGCCTTTTTCTGATCTGACACTATTACGATTATTATTATTATTATTTTACTTTTAGTCCGCCCAGCCCGTTGATCATGCGAAAAGGAGAGAGATATATATATGTCCTGCAACAAATAATAAAAACTTCATCGGCAGAGATCAAAATACTGTTCAATGTTAAGATGTAGACTCGGTCATGAGTTAACTATTTAAGGTCTGGAACTTGCTTCTGCTTCCATGAAGGCATCAGTATTTCGAGAGTACAACAAGGACCCGACCAAAGTGGTCAAGATTGAAGATATCGACGTTCCCAAGATAAAGCCCAACGAAGTCATGATAAAGGTTGAATCAGCGTCCTACAACTACAACGACCTCTGGGCGATATGGGGCGAGCCGGTCAAGACTCCACTTCCCCACATCTCTGGAAGCGACGTCGCTGGCACCGTGGTAGAAGCCGGCTCTGACGTGAGAAAGCTCAAGGTGGGTGACAGGGTCGTTTCACATTCAAACATGAGCTGCAGGGTATGCGACGCGTGCACCTCCGGCAGGGAATACGACTGCGAAGACAGGCTGATCTGGGGATTCCAGACAGGCCCGCTCTGGGGCGGGTTTGCGCAGTACACCCACCTGCCAGAAGTCAACGTCGCGAAAATCGCAGACAATGTCTCGTTTGAGGACGCGGCGGCAGTCTCTATGGTGGGCATGACATCGTGGCACATGCTCGTCGGCCGCGCCAAGATAAAGCCAGGGCAGCTTGTGCTTATCATGGGTGGAGGCTCTGGCGTCGGCATGGTGGGCATCCAGATTGCAAAGCTGTACAACTGCACCGTGATTGCCACCGCCGGCAACAAAGACAAGATGGACAAGTGCCTCGACCTTGGAGCCGACTATGTTGTCAACCACAGGGAAGCCGACTGGTACAAGAAGGTGCGCGAAATCAACAAAAAGCTGGGGCAATCTGGCGTCGACGTAGTCTTTGAGCACATCGGCAAGTCCGTGTTCCCGCAGGAAACCGCACTGCTCAAGATGGGCGGGACGCTCGTCGCGACAGGCGCAACGACAGGCTATGACTCGACCATCGACCTGAGATACCTGTTCTTCAAGGGCACCAACCTGCTAGGCTCTACCCAGGGCACTAAGGCAGAGCTTGAAGATGTCATATACTGGGTCAGCAAGGGCAAGATCAAGCCGGTCATCGACACAGTCCTGCCGTTCTCAGACATGGTCAGAGGCCACGTCATGATGGCAGAGGCCCAGCAGTTCGGCAAGATCCTGACTACCCCGCAGAAACTATAAACCAGTTCCTTTCTTTCTCTTTTTGAAGATAGATAAAATATGTTCCGAAGCCTTATCTTTGTCCCCGGCAACAGCAGCCGCTTTGTGGAAAAAGCCAAGACGCTTTTGGCAGATATCATTTGCTTTGACCTTGAAGATTCTGTTCCTGCCAACGAAAAAGACGCTGCAAGAAAAATAATTGCAGACGCGTTTGCCCGCCGGCAGGAATATTCAAGGCCGGTGTACGTCAGGACAAACTCGCCGGAATCCGGGCTAATAGCTGCCGATCTCAAGGCAGTGGTGAAGAAAGGCATCGACGGGGTGGTGATCCCCAAGGTCAACGAAGCCGATGAAATTGCCGAAATTAAAAAGCAGCTGGCAGCGCTTGAAGAAGAAAAAAGGACCGGCAAGATAGCGCTAATGCCTTCCATCGAGACTGCTAAAGGAGTAGTGAACGCTTACCAGATAGCCGGCGCCGACGACAGGATAAACGCGCTTATCTTTGGCGTCTTTGACTTTCTGTATGACATGGGGCTCGACTACGACGAGTGCGACTCGTCAGGGTATTCATATGCGCGCGCCAAAGTCCCAGTGGATGCAAGGGCCGCCGGCATACACGCAATAGACGCGATATGGCAAAAAATAGACGACGCTGATGGCCTTGTAAAGGACGCGACTATTGCAAAGCGCCTCGGATATTCGGGCAAAAGCATAATCCACCCAAGCCAGATCGAGCCAGTGCACAGAGTGTTCCTACCAAGCAGGAACGAGGTTGAATGGGCGAAAAAGGTGGTGCAGGCGCTTGGCGACGCAATGGAAAAGGGGAGCGGCACGGGCGCGGTGAGGCTTGAGGGCAAGATGATAGATGCAGTCCACTACAAGCAGGCAAAAGCCATTCTGGACGCGGAAGCAGGCGAACGTTAACTGCTACTACTATTATTTCATATCAAGCCCAAACACGCCAGCGTTGCCCCAGTTCTCTTTTGACACTTCGTAAATGAGGATGCGGATGCTCTCCTCTTTTGTCTTGAGAATTCTCGCTGTTTCCTTTGTCAATACTTGTACAAGCTCGCGCTTTTGCTCAACCGTCCTTCCCTGGCTCATGGTTATCTGAATGACTGGCATGCTGATGATGACAGCCAGGGCAGCGCATATCAGTATTTTGGCATGACTTTCTTGATAGCCATGATGCCGGCATAGTAAGGAATGTTGTACAGTGCAGCTAGCGCGGCCACTGGCGGGCCAAAGAACTGAAACGCAAACACCGCCACAAGCACGTTGTTGATGTAGGTCATCGAGATGAGGCCAGCCGTCCTTTCGTGCCTGCTGCCGGCTGTGCTGACGTACCCGACAAGGCTGTAGGCGGCATAGCAGAGAGACGCCGTCGCTATGGTCTGGAGCATGAACACCTGATCTTCGTAAAAATACCCAGAGAACTTGGCAAACATGCCAAAGTTTATCAGCACAATGAAGACGAGCGACAGCGGAAGCGAATTGTTATCGGTAAACCTTGACGCAGAAGGCAGGTACTTTTTGATAAGCCAGCCAGCGGCAAGCGGCGTAAAGAGCGCGGCGGAAAGCAGGAACACCATGTGCAGCACAGGGATGTCAAACTGCGAGCCCACCAGCGCGTAGACTATTGATGGCTGTACAAAGGGCACGGCTAGCGAGGTGGCAATTATCATGCCAACCACAAGTGGCAGTCTTCCTCCGATCAGGTTGACGACGAACGGCGCGCCAAGACCTGTTGAAATGCCCGACAGCAACAGAACAGGCAGGGCAAACGGCTCGTAAATGGCGTAGGTAAGAGCATACATTGCAACCGGCAGAGCGACTAGCTTGACAAATGATAGAACAGCAAGCTGCCTTGGCTTTGTAAAAGTCGTGACGAGATCCGCAGTCTTGAGCCTGATAAGGTTCAGGAACAATAGCGCGCCAAGCCACACTAGGAGGTAGGGCTCGACTAGTAGGCCAATGGCAGGAAACAGGACGCCGGCAGCCATAGACCCTGCTATGGCCGCGACAAGGACTGCATCGCCATTATTGCGGCCCAAGTGATTTCAGCTGCTCTATCATTTCCTGCACATAGTCAAAGCCCTGCTGCCAGAACTCTTGCCTAGAGATGTCGATTCCGGCCTCAGTCAGGAGCTCCTCCGGCTTTCTCGAGCCTCCGGCGGACAGTATCTTGAAGTATCTCGGGATAAATGACCCGCCCTCGCGCTTGTACTGCTGGTAGAGCGACAGCACCAGCAGGTTGCCAAACGAGTAGGCGTAGGTGTAGAATGGTGTGTGGTAAAAGTGTGGGATGTATATCCACTCCCATTCAAACTCAGGCGACAGCACTATTGAATTTCCAAACTGCTCCTTCAGATTGTCGACGTACACTTTGGCGACAGCATCAATCGTGACGCTGCCCGCTATTGCGTCATGGACCTGCACTTCAAAGAGTGTGAAATACGCCTGCCGCATTATTGTGGCGTACATGTCGTCAATTTGCTCAGCAAGGAGCAGTCTGCGCTCCTTTCTTGACATCTTTTCCGCGAGCTTTTCATTGAGCAGCATCTCTGCAAACACGGACGCTGTCTCGGCAAGCGGCAGCGGCGCGTGCGAGACCATTATCGGCATCTCAGAAGCTAGCATGCTGTGTATTGCGTGGCCGAACTCGTGAGCAAGCGTCGACACATCCCTTGTCTGGCCGTCATAGTTGAGCAGGACGTAAGGCGTTATTTTGGGCGTCACGGTGTAACAGAACGCGCCGCCCCTCTTTGCCTTTCTTATTTCTGAATCAACATGATGTTCGGCAAAGACCCGGCCGGCAAGATCGCGAAACTGTGGGTGGAAGTCGCCAAAAGTATCAAGCACGCTTGTTACAGCCTTGCCAAAGGTAAACTTTTTGCTGTCAGATGCCTTTGTTGAAATCGGCGCATAGAGGTCGTAGCGGCGGAGCTTTTTCATTCCAAGAATCTTTGCCTTTTCCCTGAAATAGTCCTGAAACACAGGCGCGTTCTTCCTGCATACTGCAAGAAGAGCTTCTACTGTGCCGTCATCTAGGTTGTTTGCGATGTTGCGCACCGAGATCGGCGACTTGTAGCCACGCATCGAGACTGCCTCGTCGCGCCACTGGAGCACGACGTTCTGGTATATCTCGCCCAGCACACCACTGTTCTTTTTGTAAACTTCAAAGAGCGACTTGTATGCGGCCTCCCTAGTATTGGAGTCGGGACTTCTGACAAGCGTCACGAGCTTTTCTCTGCTGTCGAATTTCTTGATTATAGTTTTTCTGCCGCGCTTTAGCTTCATGGTGAATTCAAAGCCGCTCACCATCTTGTCGTAGATCTTGACAAGGGCGCCGGTGCCGGTGACTTGAAGAGTGTTGATTATTTTTTCTTCCGGCTCGCTCAGCGCGTACTTTGCCACAAGCCGCTTGTGCCGGAGGTACTCGCGGTAGACTTCGGGCACCGCGTTTATCAGCCTGCTCGCATTTTCGTCGTCGATCTGCTTTTTGAACCAGAGGTCGAAAAAGAGCATCCTGTTGCCGATGTCAGACGCCAGCTTTTCCATCCTTGTGACCAGCGCCGACGCCTCATTTGATGACGTATCGGCGTAGTAGCGCAAGTGCGCGTAGCCGCTTGCGATGCTGACCTTTTCTGAAATGCCCTCGAGCATGTGGATGAGGTTTTCAAACTCCGCCGGCGAAATGTCCGGCCGCAGGCTTGTACGCTTTGCTTCAAACTGCCTGAGCTGGTCTTGGATTGAGTCGAGAAAGCGGCTGAATTCATTGCTTAACGGATCCTTCACGAGATCCGTCAGGTCCCACCGGTCGACCTTGAGCGCAGAATGGACAGCCATGAATTACAGCCATTACGCCGGCCCGGTCAAATATGTACCTATGTATTTTTTTATCTAAAACCTGTGCGCCATCGTTTGTTTGTACAGTTTTGAGCAGAAGGTGAACAGTTGCAGCTGGAAACAGCTATATGAGTGATCGCTGCGCCAGCTGCGCACTTGTCCTACTCGTGGAGCAAGTTTGGCAGGGAAGCAGAATACATTGTCGCCCTCTACCTCCGGTCGGAAGGGTGGAGTGTCAGTCTGTCGCCGGCAAGCAGGGGCCCGGCAGACATCGTTGCGGCTCGAAACGGTGAGCAACAGTGGTTCATTCAGGTCAAGGCAAGCTCGGGCGTGCCTAGGCTAAAAGGCCACGAAGTAAAGAGGCTGCGGGAGCTGGCGGAGAGCAGAGGCGGCCTTGCAGTCATTTCAACGCTCCAGCCCTTTAACGGTGGTGGCTTTAGCATTGGCAGCTATGCAATAATGTTCTACGAGCTTGCCAGCTGGAAGAAGCTTGACCCTAGGGCACCGCGGGAGGAGGAAGAAGATGGAGATCGCATCTTTTTGCGATCCGAAGCTCACTTCCCCTTATGAGGTACTTGAACTCGCTGTCATGCCTCCTGCATAAATATAGAATGAG
>CAMLKF010000053.1 GCA_946480575.1 uncultured Nitrososphaera sp.
GACCAATGGAACTCTGGCTCGCTGATCGAGTTCAGGTATGAGGGCTTCAGGGGTCTAGAAAGGAGCACAAGTCCAATTACTTAGTTGAGGGCTATACAGCAGCACGCTTCTTCTTCTGCTACCATTGTGTCGACTTGCTAATACTGAGGCTTTTTCAACAGTCAGTTTTCTTATCGTGACCTACAAAGGCGGTAGGTTTTCGTGCGTTATGATTTGTTGGAAAGATATTTTAGCGGCCGCCAATAATATTAGCAACAATCGTCTAATCATTTATTGTTCCCAAGAATTCTCGTTGCAGTGGATGGTTCCGAGTCTGCAAAAAAGGCATTTGAAAAGTCTATATCTTTAGCACAAATATGCAATTCAGAGCTAGATGTAATCCATGTTGTGCTTGATTCCACATATGGTGGTGATAGTGCTACAACATTTGACCTGATTGAAGAGCTGAAAGAACGGGGCAGGCAACTATTGGAACAATGTAAAAGTGAGGCTATACGAAGTAATGTGAAAGTACGAACATTACTGGAACTAGGAGATCATGCTCAAGTGATTATTGATACTGCAAATAGAAATGATTATGATCTTATCATCATGGGGAGCAGAGGACTCAGTCCTTTTAAGGAACTACTCCTTGGCAGTGTTTCTCTCAAGGTCATGCATCATGCTAGGTGCCCTGTTATGGTTGTAAGATAACGTTGGTTCTCAGCTCTTGTCTATGAACAGAAATCCCCCTTTCTGAGTGTGAAATGAGGATTTGCAGGCTGTCAAGTGTCGAGTAATAACCTTGAAAATGCCTGAAGTCGCTCAACTTTTTGGTTCACTCTTTCTGTAGGTTTTTGAGCCGCAGGCAGGTCATCCAGGAAGACAAAGCCGTCACAGTCAGTATTCTTACGGTGAGCAGCAAAAAAGCGGCAGGTTTTCACGCACAAACGGGGGGAATACTATTTTTACTGGGGTTCTATCGTCGCTGGCGGCTTGCTTGACACTGCATACGCGACCCATGTCGCCCCTTCTACTTCGTTTGTTATCCTGTTGCTTATCCTCTCCAGGAGCTCGTAGGGAAGGCGCGACCAGTCTGCCGTCATCGCATCAACTGATTCAACCACCCTTACCATCACGATGTGGCCGTAGACTCGCTCGTCGCCCAGCACCCCGACAGCCCTGTCGTCGCCAACGGCGGCATAAGCCTGCCACACCTTGTCGTACCAGCCAGCCGCCTTTAGCTCGTCTTCAACTATCTTGCTTGCATGCTTGCAGATGCGGGTCTTTTCAGGCGTGACTTCGCCGATTATCCTCACCGCAAGGCCGGGTCCGGGGAACGGGTGCCTCTTGAGCAGCTCGTCAGGCACTCCAAGAAGCCTCGCCGCCTTCCTCACTTCGTCCTTGTACAGATACCGTAAAGGCTCGATGACCTTCAGGTTGAGCCACTTTGGCAGGCCGCCCACATTGTGGTGCATCTTGATAACAGCCGCCGGCCCCTTTGAAACGCCGCTCTCTATTACGTCAGGGTAGAGCGTACCCTGAGCGAGCCACTGGAACGGGCCGCTCTTTTTTACGACGTCGACAAAGCAGTTGGCAAACTCTTCGCCTATTATCTTGCGCTTTTTCTCCGGGTCTGTCACACCCTTGAGCTTGCCAACGAACTGCTTCTCAGCATTTACGTAAATGAGGTCGATTCCTAAATGATCCTTGAAAAGCCTGACGACTTCGTTCTCCTCGTCCTGCCGCAAGAGCCCGTGGTTGATAAAAACGCACCGGAGGTTGTCGCCTATCGCCTTGTGCATCAGCGCAGCGACAGTGGTCGAGTCGATGCCGCCGCTGACAGCGGCCAGCACCTTCTCCTTGTCGACCTGCTTACGTACGTCCTTGACCGTTGTTTCGATAAAGCTTGTCATGTCCCACTCTGGTTTTGCGCCGCTGATCTCCTGCGCAAAGTTCTTCAGGATTTGCGTGCCCCTTTCAGTGTGGATGACCTCTGGATGGAACTGGATCCCGTATAACTTTTTGTCCTTGTTGCCAATAGCCGCCGAGGACGAGTTTTCGGTGTGCGCAAGAACCCTGAAGCCCCCGGGCACCTTTTCGGCTGCGTCGCCGTGGCTCATCCAGCATTTGATACTCGTGCCCAGGCTCTTGAACAGGTCTGATTTATCATCGATGACAAGCCCTGCGCGGCCGTACTCTCTGCTGTTTGCCCTCTTTACCCTGCCGCCAAAATTGTCGACCAGCACTTGGTGGCCGTAGCAGATCCCGAGGATAGGTCTGCCCATCTTGAATATTTCGCCATCAGGCTTGGGGGCATCCTTGGCGTAGACGCTCGCCGGCCCTCCAGAAAATATTATCCCTTTTGGGGCGATTTCCTTGATAACCTTGGCTGGCGTGTTGTACGGGAGAAGCTCGCAGTACACATTTGCCTCGCGGATTCGCCTGCAAATGAGGTGGCTGTACTGAGAGCCAAAGTCCAGAACGACTATCTTGTCCATCCTTTTGTCATCAGCCGCTCTTTTCAAGCATCCTCGTGAATACCCACGCAGAGGTGTTGAATATCTCCTGAAGGCGATCTTTGTCGCGGTAGTTGTTTATCACAATACGCTTTATCTGGCTGTTGTTATCTTCTTCAACCTTGTAATTGAGCGCCTCCTGCTCCCTCAATGCGCCCTGCCCTACCTTCTCGATGTCCTTGCCCTTCATGCCCTCCAGAATCCTGTTCAAAAAGAACGAGCGGAACGGGGGCGTGTTGACGCTGAGGCTGACGCCCGGCGCCGGGACAATGATGACTGCGCCTGAAGACACCTCGGCGTTTGCAAGCAGGAACTCGTCCTTGGCTCGCTTGAGCGGCCTGACATCTCT
This sequence comes from uncultured Nitrososphaera sp., assembly GCA_946480575.1. Next base: position 2,848 of record CAMLKF010000053.1, read on the forward strand.
ATAGGATGTTTTCAGGGTCGGCGCAGCAGCCTGCTGCTGTCTTGCTGGCGGCGTTGCTGCCTGGCGGGCTTGCTGCTGTACCTGCGCCGTAGCCGCTGTCGATCCGGCTTCTGCAAAAGATCCTAGGCTGGCTGCGGCCTTGAAGCTGCCCTGCTTGAGCAGGCTGTCGATTATGGTAAGCGTGGTGCGCAACCTTTCGACCTCTTCCTGCCTGTCCGCTATCTGCTTGACGAGCCACTCGCGTATGTCGGCGGCGCGCCTGATATCGTCCTCGGAGTAACCTGACATATTGTTATAGCAAGCCCTCTAAAACATGAAAGATATAATAGCTTTTACCGCCGCCTGCCGCCGCTCTTCTTGTTGAGCCTGAGAAGCACCATCACCGAAATGCCCCATAAGATTGCGGCCGGAATGTACTGCCCAAAGAACCACGCAACGCCCCCCAGCACGGCAAATGCCATGCCGAGTATGCCCATGCCCTGCCTGCGCCCAAACGGCATGCCCAGTTATTATTATTTGGCAGGCACAAACCCCTTGATGGGTCTCTTGGCCGTGTCTGCAAGCTGTGAGCGGGACTGCTTGGCAAGCATTTCAAGCAGGCGCTTGCCGGCCTGCATCTTTTGCTTCTTTAGCTCAGGGTCCTTGACCTTTTCCTTTGAGTACTTGCCGATGGCATTGCCAAAGTCCATGCCGACGAGGACTATTTTCTTGGCGCGGAACTCTTCTGCCAGAAATACGCACCTGTCGCCGTCAGTAAATCCGCCAAAGTTATAGACGTTTTCAACCGGCATCACCTGCGTCGTGCCGACGAGCTTTTTGAATTTCGGAACAAGTTTTTTCAGCATGCCTGTGTTGTCGCCGTGGGCGTGCACCACTATAGTTGCACCCATTTTCTCTGCCTTTTGCAAAAACGCGGGGTTGCCATCAAGGTCCGTTACAACGATGTCGGGCCTGACCTTGTTCTCTATCAGGAACTGGACCGCGCCATCTGCCGCAATCTTCACAAACTTTTTGTTCTTCTTGATGTACTTGAGCGCGCCTTCGTCTTCAAGGCTTGTGCCGGCCCCGACGACGATGACCCTCTTGCCCTTGATCTTTCTCTGCAGGACCTTCGGGTCAAGGGCCTTTTTCTTTATCATCTCAGAAAGCATCCTTGCGGCCTCCTGATCCTTCTCGGTGCTGTACCCAAATTCTGCACGGATTCCCTGGTAATACGGGAACCAGTCCACAAACTTCACAAAAGGGGTGCGTGGACGTTATTATTAATATCTTCTGCCGTGCGGAAGGAGGCAGTTTTGAGGGCTCCCAAACTTTAATTACGTGCTGAGGCTATCGTGAAGTATGGCGCCGCAGGTCCACAGGAAACCTTCGCTTGAAGTATGAACATGTAGAAATACAGCACAAGGCACTTCTTCTAACCGCAAGCGTTATTGTAAAAGTATTCTTGATGGCGATAGTCTCAAGCTACGTCTTTTGCGGGAGCATCGAGCCAGACGTCCTTTTCATGCAATGTGGAACTACCAGCAACATCTTCTATGTCGGCGCCAGCACAGCGGCAGTGGCGGTGATGGGTGCCCTCTTTGGCAACTATGTCGTCAGACTCAAGTCGTTTGACCCGATATTTGCCAGGATGATGAAGGCGGATTTTATTATGACTGCTATGTATTTTGGAGTGGCATTTTCTGCTCCTGAAATGATTGCTGGCAAGGTCATGATCTGGCTCTTTGGCATATGGGTGCTTGGCATGCTTCTGGCGCCTTTCAACAGGGAAATGACGCTTTTGAAAAAGGTAACTGAGTACGGTTCACTTGTGGCTCTAGGAGCTCTGCTGACTGCCCACTTTATCCCGGCTTTTCAGGAATACGGCTCCTCATATACCCTCGGGATGATGGTCTCAAGCGTGCTTTCTATGTTTGGCGCCGGCAGGACTAAGTAAGTAGCGTGTTACGTTAACGTTAATAACGGTAGACTGCCAGACACAGGGCGAACGCAGAGAGAGAGAGCAATGGAGCCAAAAATCCAGTCAACGTCGTGGAACCCAGAGTTAGAGAAGACCATCCTCAAAAAGTGGGAAGAAGAAGATGTCTACAGGTTTGCGATAGACAGGAGCAGGCCGGCGTTTGTGATAGACACACCGCCCCCGTACCCTTCGGGGCGCCCTTGGCACATCGGCGCTGCCGCGCACTATGCCCAGATTGACATGATTGCGCGGACTGCCAGAATGAACGGCAAGAACGTGCTCTTTCCCATCGGCATCGACAGGAACGGCCTGCCAGTCGAGATCTACACTGAGAAAAAATACAAAGTCAGAATGCGCCAGATGGACAGGCAAAAGTTCCTTGACCTCTGCAAGGGCGCGCTTGATGACCTCGAAGCAGAGATGATCCAGATAATGAAGAGCATGGGCCTGTCTGGCAATTTCAGAGAATACTACAGGACCGACTCGGACGAATACCGGGCGCTGACGCAGAGCACCTTTATTGAGCTGTGGAAGCGCGGGCTTGTCTATTTAGCGAACAGGCCCAACAACTACTGCCCCGACTGCGGCACTACTATTGCAGACGCCGAGATAATCTACGAAGACATCCCGACAAAGCTGGTGTACATGAAGTTTAGGATGAAGGAAACTGGCGATACGGTCATTATCGCTTCAACAAGGCCGGAGCTTCTTTTTGCGTGCCAGGCAGTCATCGTCAACCCAGAAGACGAGCGGTACAGGAACCTGCAGGGCAAGCACGCTATTCTTCCGCTGTTTGGCAGGGAAGTGCAGATACGGCCGCACCCCTCTGCCAAGCCTGAATTTGGCTCCGGCGCCGTGATGGTGTGCAGCTACGGCGACCAGAACGACGTACAGCTGTTCAGGGAATTGGGACTCAAGGAAATAGTGGCGCTAAACGAGAACGGCGTCACCACAGAGGCCGCCGGGCAGTACGCCGGCTTGCGCGTAAACCAGGCAAGGGCCAAGGTTACCGAGGATCTAAAAAATTCAGGGCTGATGGAAAAAGAAGAGAATATCATGCACAGGACTCCTCTGTGCGAGCGCAGCAAGACGCCCATAGAGATCATACCGCTGCACGACTATTACGTCAAGCAGCTTGATTTTGTCCCACAACTGAAGGAGCTGGCGTTCAAGCTGAAATTCCACCCCGAGATGCACCGGCAGATTTTATTGAACTGGCTTGACTCGATTGCTATCGATTGGCCAGTGTCAAGGCGCAGGTTCTACGGCACCGAGATCCCGATATGGTACTGCAACGCCTGCAGGGCGCCCAGCCTGCCACCACCCGGCAAATACTACCGGCCGTGGAAGGACAACAGCCCGCCTTTTAAAAAATGCGAAAAATGCGGCAGCACAGAATTCATCGGCGAGGACAGGACATTTGACACCTGGATGGACTCGAGCATCAGCCCGCTCTACGTGACAAAATTCGGCAAGGACCAAAAGATGTTTGATTATGCTTACCCGACGGCTGTCAGGCCGCAGGCAAAGGACATCATACGCACCTGGCTCCACTACACGATGCTCCGCTGTGTGCAATTGACAGGCAGGATGCCGTGGAATGAAGCCTGGATAATGGGCTACGGCGTTGACGAAAAAGGCGAAAGGATGAGCAAGAGCAAGGGCAACGTAATTGACCCGTTCCCAGTAATACAAAAGTATGGCGCCGACACCTTCAGGTTCTGGTCTGCAAGCGAGGCCAACCTTGGCTACGACTTTAGGTGCTCCGAGCAGAGAATAGCCGGCGCACAAAAGTTCCTCTCAAAGCTGTGGAACATCGGCCGGTTCCTGTCGTCGTTTGAAGTGGTAGAGGAGAGGCCAGAGAAGCTAGAAGCGTCGGACAGGTGGATACTTGCCGAGCTTGTCAAGCTTGCAGATGAATGCAGAAAGGGCTACAGCGAGTACAACTTTTTCGTGCCAGCAAACGCCATCAGGGACTTTACTTGGCTCCTCTTTGCAGCCCACTATATGGAGATGGTCAAGGGTCGGGCGTACGCGACGGACAGCAATGACCTGGGCCGTAAATCCGCGCTCTATACGCTCCACAGGTGCTTTTCCACTATCCTGCTCTTGGTGGCGCCAATAACACCTTTCATCGCCGAGGAGCTGTGGACCAAGATCTATTCCACTAAAAGCATACACCTGCAGGACATGTTCAGGAGTCGGGAAGAAAAGGCAGATCCAGAGATGGAAAAATACACGAAGCAGATAACCGACTTTAACTCGTACATTTGGAACAAAAAGAAGGAGACGATCTCAAAAGAGACCGGCAAGTCGCTCTCGCTCAAGGACCCTATAGGCGTGCCGGTGCCAACAGAGCTTGCGCAGTTTGCGGAAGACCTGAAGGCGATGCACAACCTGAAATGAAGGCGGTGCCGTTCTTTGAGCATGGACCTCTAGACGTCCTGCAGTACCGGGAAGATTTTTCTGATCCCGTTGCAGGCAAGAACGATGTTGTCATTGATATAGAGTATTGCGGAGTCAATCACCTTGACATCTGGACGAGGCAGGGCATCGCAGGCAAAAAAAAGATAAAGCTGCCGCACATCTGCGGCTGCGACATCGTGGGAACTGTCAGAAAAGCTCACAGCTTTAAGGCAGGGGAAAGGGTGATGGTATACCCAGGCGTCTCCTGCGGCAAATGCCAGCAATGCAAGAGTGGACGGGAGAACCTCTGTAGCCAGTTTGCGATCATTGGGGGTATGAGCGACTGGAACGGAGGGTACGCAGAGCAGACCGCAGTGCCGGCAAGAAACGCCGTCAGGCTGCCGGAATCGATGAAGGACGAGGTTGCCGCAACTTTTGCGGTGTCGTACCTCACCGCGTGGAACATGCTTCAGATGAACAACGCTGGCAAAGGCAAGACCGTGCTCGTGTACGGCGCAGCAAGTGGCGTCGGGATGGCGACTATTCATCTCGCAAAAGCCCTTGGGGCTACAGTGATAACAACGGTATCGAGCAGTGAAAAGCGCGGCTTTGCAAAAAAAGTTGGCGCCGATCACGTCATTGATAGAACTAATCAGGACATTGCCGGGGAAGCAAGGAAGATCACTGATGGCAAGGGCGTCGACATCGTTATAGATCATGTGGGCGCGGCGACCTGGCAGACAAGCATTGCGGCGCTCAAGCAAGGCGGCAGGATGGCTGTCTGCGGCATGACGTCCGGCAACGAGGCGACGGTGCCTGTGAGAACGTTTTACACAAAGCAGATTGCGATGACTGGTGCTCTCTTGGGGACAAGGGCGCAGCTGCTGGAACTTGTCAATTTTATAAGCAGGAAAAAGATCCAGCCGGTCATCGACTCTGTTTTTTCATTGCGGGACGCTCGAGAAGCCCAGAAGAAGATGGAGGCGGGCCTGCATGCAGGCAAGATCCTGCTCAGGTGCTAATTCTTGCTGTTCAGCAGTTCCAGCGTGTCATCTGCGATGTCTATCGCAGTGTGCGAATCGACGTTTGGCTCGAGCGTGACAAGCAGTATGTCGTCTTCCATGTAAAAAGTCAGGATAGATATTTTCTCCCGCTCGACGTATGCGAACCTGGCCCGGCCCATCGACTCGTCAAAGCGCTGCCGCATCGATCTACGGAGCGCAGTCTGGGTCAAGAATAATTCTTCGTCGGTCTCGCTCACTATCGAGTCGATGCCCTTTCTCATGCCGCCCGCAACAAGCGCCCCCGTGTCGTCTATCACGCCGGCGTACCTGATGTCGTCGTTCAGAGCAAACACCTTTTCGCAAAGCTTGGTAAAATCCATGTTATATCATTTGTTAGAAAAGGTTCTATTTATTGAATTTTTAGCGCAAAGCCATATTAGCCAAAGATGCCAAATTACTTTATTATGAGCACGGAGAGAAAAAATCCGTTCAAGCGCGACCAGGCGCTAAACGACGCCACCGGCGGCCAGCTGGGCGAGGAGCCGAGGCCGGATCCGTACCCGGAGAAGGATCCGCGGAGAGAAGTAGCGCCCAAAAGGTCAAAACAGACCTAAAACATGGCGCACGTCATCTGTCATCTTTTTAATCTATGCCGCTGCATGGTGAGTGGACGTATGTATATATGGCACTGTATCTGGTTAGGGCCAGACCAAGAAAAGAGCTCATGGAAAATCTTCAGAAGGAACTTGACTCTGGCAGGATATCAAGGCTGAGACCCTTTGGAGAGGCGCTCCAGTATAGCTTAGAGAACGCAAGAATTGATGCTGGATATGCGTACTGGGTTGAAGAGGATTATTGCTCTCCGCCGCTAGACATGGAAAGGAAAAGCGTTCTGGATCGATATTTTGACGACATTATCGTTGAGCGCGTCGGATCCGAGGACGAAGGGTGGAACAAGATAGATGACAAGCCATCGCTCTGGAAGCAGCAGCCATAATGCAAAATGGATGCCTTTCAAGTCCTCTTTGATGGCGCTTCTCTGGATGGCTGGCAGATGTGCGGGCCGGGCAGGTTCACAATCAACCACGGCACGATGGTTTCAGAAGGCGGGATGGGGCTTTTGTGGTATTCGAGGAAAAGATTCCGGGACTTTATCCTGAGGCTGGACTGGAAGGCGTCGAGAAGAGAAGATAATTCGGGGGTGTTCGTGCGCCTTCCTGACCTTGGCAATGACCCATGGATTGCAGTCAGCAATGGCTATGAGGTCCAGATATATGATGCAGAGCCGGAGGATGGCAACAACAACAACCGCGCTCATCGGACCGGGGCGATCTATGATTTTGCCGCTCCAGGCAGCATTGCGTCAGGGCCGCCAGGCAGCTGGAACAACTTCGAGATACATGCAATAGGCCACAGGTATGCCGTAATTCTCAATGAGAAAAAAGTAACCGAATTTACAGGCAGCAGGCTGCTGGAAGGCTACATAGGAGTGCAAAATCATGACGCCGACTCACGCGTCACCTTTCGCAACATAGCCATAAAGGAGCTGTGGGATAGCTGCTGATGCTGTAACCAAAGTTATACGTATGCTAGACGATAGCACATGATCAATGCCTGAAGAGTTAGCAAAAAAGGTGTAATAGTATATTACGCAAAGAACGCAAAAGCAGAGAAGATATCTGAAATCAAGGACGGGATATACAGGATATCTGGCTTTGCAAGCAATTTTGACATCACGTTCAACCAGTTTCTGATCGACGACGAGCAGCCCATGCTTATTATTCATACAGGGCCGGTCGGCAGTACGGCCAGATAGAGCAAGCCTGGCTCAGGCCGGACATGTCTATCCGATGCATGGCTCGTGCTTTGACAGCTCGCTTTTCCACAGGTATGTATATGTCGACGCATTGATGAAGAATGATTTTGCTTTTTTAGACAGGCTGCTCGGGCAAAAGCTAGAGGTCAGCTAGCGATGAGTATGTGTCGCGTCTTCCATCCGCTCGCAGCTGTTGCAGACCCACGACACAGCCTCCTTGCAGACTGTGCAGTGCAAGATGGGCGCAAGGTGCCCTCCGCATGACTTGCAAGGCATCCTGAACATGCCCACTAATTGCAAAAGTAGCCGTTTGAACCTTGTTGCACAACAATCCTGACTGTTCATAATGCCGCATGCCTACTAGCAACAAGAGTATAGCGCGGCTTATCTCTAAGCCGGGCTTATTTCTATCACATCTGGCTGAGCCAGATCAGACCATCATACATACGTCGTATCCCTTCCGGCCTGAAAGCCTAGAACAACGGCGGCGAGTAGGGCCGGCCGCTTTTAATCTCCCTTGGCGCCTATTGCAAGGACAACATAGTTCCTGCCGCCAAGAAATATGCTGCTCATTTTGTATATCAGGCCGTACTTTTTCTCGAGCATCTTGTATGCCCTCTCTTTTTCGTCATCTGACACTATTCTTGCTTCAGCCTTGACCCATTCTCCCTTTACTTTGCCACGCATGCCGCATGGAGCTACTTGCACAGAAGAGTCGTTGCGGATCCTCTTGTACTTGCCTGTGTCGTCAGACGTGCGCACATACAAGATGCCGCCGCTTTCTGCAAACCACACAGGCGTCCTGACAGGCTGGCCGCTCTTGCGGTAAGTCTCTATACTGATGTACTTCTCGCCCGCAAGCTGCGACAGCCCACCCTGATCCATATATACTCCGGATCTCTATCGCAAGGGATTAAAGCTTTATTCGAAAACGAGACATAGGACCTTTTGCTGGCGTCCCGATATCCTCCGACACCGAAGACGACTTAGAATTTGACAAGGTGATAGTGAGCCCAAACGAGGGCTCAGTCAGGGTCGTGAAGCACCGCGGCAGCTAATTCGAGATCCTGATCAAGCCTCATCATATGTACATAGAGGCTACTGATTTCATTGCCATTATTATTTGTCGCAGGTTTGTATTTTTATTTATTAAATATACCCTCATATGATGCAGTAGCAGTAAGTCCGCAAAAAACGCCGTCGTGAACAGTGCCAAGCCAAGCCAAGTCTGCCTTGCTATCTCTATCTATCTATCTATAGTGCGACAGTGACAGTTTTTCATTCGGCTTCATTTCCCTCTGCGTCTTTATTTTCTTCACTGCCTCTTCAAAGTGGCGCATCATGACCTGCGCCTCTGAAGCGTGCTTGGCAGCTTCTTCCGGTGTCGGGTACTTTGCCAGATATTCGTGGAGCACGAGCGACACAGCGGTGTTTGCAACTGCGCTAGTGTCTGCGCCACTAAACCCGTCGGTCATGTCTGCTATCCTCTGGAGGTCGATGTCAGGACCCATGGGCTTGCCCTCTGAATGGATCTTGATTATTTTCTTTCTCGTCTGGCTGTCCGGGTTTGGCACCACTATTATCCTGTCGAACCTGCCGGGGCGCATGAGTGCGGGATCGACCATGTCTGGCCTGTTGGTTGCAGCAAGGACAACCACCCCGTGCAGCTCGCTGATCCCATCCATTTCAGTGAGGATCTGTGATACTATCCTGTCAGAGGTCCCGCTGGCAGCGCCACCACCGCCTTCCATCCGTCCCCTTGTCGGCGCTATAGCGTCTATCTCGTCAAAGAATATTACGCACGGCGAAGCCTGCCTTGCTCTCCTGAACACTTCTCTGACGCCGCGCTCAGACTCGCCGACCCACTTCGACAAAAGCTCGGGACCCTTTACGCTGATAAAGTTGGCCTCTGACTCTGTCGCGACCGCCTTTGCAA
>CAMLKF010000054.1 GCA_946480575.1 uncultured Nitrososphaera sp.
AAGGGTTCTTGCTGTATTCTGCCATCTATTATTCTCCTTACCTCTCCGGTGTCCTTTTCTGTCACCAAAATGTCGTTACTAGAATTACCTAAGAATGCCATTGCTGTAGTGTGGTTCAAACCTCGGGCAACAACTTCAAGCCTGAGGTTTGGATCAGTTAACTGCTGTCCAAAAACAGGCATGCTGCCGCTGCTGCTCATCACAACAATAATCACAGAAAACAATAATAATGAGATTCTAGGAAGAAACGATGCTATACGCACATAAAACAAGTTTATATTGTTGTTATATGGATTTTGTAAAATTCCACAATATGATTTTACTCTATTAGAGTCTTGAATGACAACAGTTACTGCACGAAATGCGTTAAGGATTTCCTACAAGAAAAATTCCAGCATGAGATTGATATGAGCTTGGTTCCACTCATGAATGCAATGAGTTTAACGAAGAAAAATGACTTTAGCGCCAAGTCGTAAATGGCAATTGGACAGTTGTAGATTATGAGCAAAGCCTCTAGAATATCCAGCAAGAGCAGAGAATCCCTTGAAGAAAATCTGCTAAATTTTTGTTTACAGCGCTTCCTTCTTGCCGTCTATTCTGGCGGCTACTTCGCCCCTGCCCTTCTCTATCTTGCCAACAGCTTTGCAGATCGCATTAACAGATCACTGTGACCTTTTTCTCTCTCTCCTTCTATATCTTCATCTATTCAAAGTCTCCCATTCCGCCGCCACCCATGCCTCCACCACCATAAGGTCCTCCCCTGGTTCCTTCTGTCCTTGCCTTTGAAGCAGCAATCACATCATCAACGCGCAGAATCATATTGGCAGCTTCTGTGGCAGAATTGATTATCTGTTCTTTGACTGCCAGAGGTTCAATGATGTTCAACTTACAAATATCGGTAACTTTCCCTTCCATGACATCAACTCCGTATTTTGCTTTGCTTACCTCGGCGCTTCCTTCTCTCTTTGCTTTTTCTCTTCTTTCAGCAACCTTAGCTCGCAGTTGCACCTGCGCATCTAGCGGATCCATGCCCGCGTTTTCTGCCAATGTTATTGGAATAATTTCAAGAGCATCTGCAAACTTGAAAGCTGCTATCTGGTTTCGTCCAGAGAGTGAATTCGACCATTCTCTTATTCTTGTTGCCACCAGAGCCTCTGGAGCGCCGCCACCTGCAATGATGTATGGGTACTCTACAACATCCTTGACAGTCATTATGGCATCGTGCACCGAGCGTTCCGCTTCGTCAACTACTCTCTGTGAACCTCCTCTGATCAAGATAGTGACTGCTTTTGGATTCTTGCATCCTTCAATGAATACCCACTTGTCAGTCTCTATCTTGCGTTCTTCTGCTAACTCCGCAGACCCCAAGTCAGAAGCAGCTATCTCTTCGATGTTGTCTACTAATCTGGCGCCTGTGGCTTTTGCCAGCTTCAGCATGTCACTTTCCTTGATTCTTCGGACAACCATGATTCCAGCTTTTGCCAGATAATACTGTGCAATGTCATCAATGCCTTTCTGGCAAAGCACTACATTTGCGCCTGACGACTTGATCTTGTCGACCATCGATTTCAGCATTCTGTTTTCTTCTTCAAGGAACATCTGCATCTGTTGCGGGTCAGAGATGCGTATCTCGGCGCTCATTTCAGTCTTTTCGACTTCTATTGGAGCATTGAGCAAGGCAATTTTAGCCGCTTGAATTCGCTTTGGCATTTCCGCGTGCACAACTTCTTTGTCCAAGACTATTCCAGAGACAAGCTGAGTGTCATACATTGACCCGCCAGCCTTCTTTTCCACCTTAATGTTGTCAACATCTACTCGCAAGAGAGATAGTTCCCTTTCCGTCTGACCGGTGCCTTCTTCTGCCACTGCCTCTCTTCGCTCTTCCACGACATCCAATACTGCCTGAACCACAATCTTTGCCAGTTGGACGGATTCTGCTGAAATCAGCTTAGAAGCCATCGACGTCCGTGCGATCCTGTGCAGCATATCCTTGTCTTTGCCAGCAGGGTCTTCCAATTTTGTTGCAGCAGACCTCAGAGATTCAATTGCATTTTCAGAAGCCATCTCATACCCTTCAATTATGGAAGTTGGATGCACTTTCTTTAAGATCAGCTCTTCTGCCCTTTCAATCAGCGCGCCAGCCAAAATGACTGCAGAAGTTGTGCCATCTCCCACTTCATTGTCCACCGACTTGGCAACTTCGACCATCATCTTTGCTGCGGGATGTTCAATGTCAATCTCTTTGAGAATGGTTGCTCCGTCATTTGTTATTGTCACGTCACCCACAGGGCTAACAAGCATTTTGTCCATACCTCTCGGTCCCAAGGCGCTCCTCACAAGCTCTGCAATGACCTTTGCTGCAGTGATGTTATTTCGCTGAGCTTCGTGACCCTTGGTCTCTGAGGTTCCTTCCTTCAGGACAAGAATTGGGACTTGCGGTTGCGATGATGTCCCAGAGAAACCACCGCCTCCTCTCGGAAATGACATTTTCTCTTTTGACCACCTCGTATCTGATGCTCTCACGTCGTCGAAAGCTTATAAATAAATTTCTCTTCCTTGTGCGTAATCTTTCTTTTTCTCATTGCTCTTCCTCTCTCTGCTTTGTCTTGCACTCGGCTTGGAAGTCAGATTGAGATTGTGAAGAGCTCTTCTTTTTTCAGCGATGATTTTCCGTAACTCCTACTATCAGGCAATGACCAAACACCTTGAATTCTATTCATGGGGTTATTGGAAGAAAAAATTCCCGTCGACAGAACCACACATCAGTCATTAGCAAAATGAGCTTTTAAGAATGAGGCGGGCTGGAATTAAAGCAGCTTTCAATCGACGATAGACTGATCATGAAAGAGTATATGCTGAGGTTGTGGGTTCAAATTCCACCCGGTCCATCTTTTACTAATATATGGTATGTGTGCTGCATTGTACTTTTGTTCACATAGTTCATTATCTTACCAAGGTAACGCTCTAGCCTGCTGCTGGGCACATTTTATATATCGATTCTTTCAAACCACAAATTGCGTTGTTCCCTCCTCGCTGCACTTTGCTCCAGTATCGTCTAGGATGCAAAAAAAGGCGAATATATCGATACGGCATGTGCGGCTCTCGCTGGCAGGACGACAAGGGTGGATACAGCGCCGACGGGCTCGTAGCTCAGCATGGATAGAGCGCCTGCCTTCTAAATCCTATTGAAGAGAGCCGGAAGTCGTGGGATCGAAGCCCACCGGGCCCGCTTTTTCTCCTTTTCTGAAAAGGGCGAACGCGCCACCGGCGGCATAGGCCACTGCTATCAATATTCTTGACAGCATCACCGCGATATCCTGATGAGTGGCAAAGAGCGAGCTGTCGATTGCGACTGCAGCCGGTATTGCGGCAAGCGAAATGGCCGCGACTACTAGCTGCTCACGGTTGTCTGCGCCGCTATACTTTTTTATCATCAGGTAGGTGCACAGATTGCCTAGGCCAATGCCAAGCAGGATAAGGTACTGGTACAGCGACAAAAATAGAGGGATTGCGGCAAACGGCCCGGCCCAGCACACAGCGTTGAGCGCCTTTGCGCCAGCAGACCATGACACGCTGCTCTTCATTCTGCCACGTATAGCCGGGGCTGCCTTACGGAATTTTGCTAACCCTGCTCCAAACACTGCGCCAAAGATGCCAAGCCATATGATGGCATAGTAATAGAATGGCGAGCTGTTAAGGTACGCAATCTCGCTAATGAGTGAAGCTGTGCCGACGGCTATTGATACGCATATGAAAAGGAACCCAAAAGCCCGGCGCGTCTCGACTGCTGGATTTTCCAACAATGCTGATGGCGCCGCAAGCTAATTTAAATCAAAAGGGAAAAGGGCTTCTTCCTACTCTACTTTGTTGCCCTGCCTTTCACCCTCGACCATTTTGCCAGCGCGCCTGCCGCCGTCACCCACTCTGCGACAGAATGGTAGACAGGCACGTTTACGTCTTCGATGCGCTGCGATATCTTTTTCGTGAACGGGCCGCCCATCGCGCCAACCAGTATCGGCTTTTTCCTTTGTTTCTGGAACGACGCCAGCACGTCTACTATGGTTTCTTCAAGTGGGTCGTCTTGGAAGACGAACCACGGCATGACGATGTCGACGCTTGGGTCGTCAATGAATGTCTGGATTGCAAAGCGATAGTCGTCCGCGTTTGCAGAGCCGGTGATGTCACAGGGGTTGCCGATGACATAAGTCGGCGGGTAGTGGTCCTTGAGCGATTTCTTGCTCTGGTCGCTCAGATCTGCCACCTGTAGGCCCAGCCTCTCAAAGTTGTCAATTGCCGCAATTATAGGACCGGCGCCGTTTGTGACCATCGCCACTCTGCCTCCTGAGGGCACCGGCTGCCACGTGAGCGCCTTGAGCGCTGCCGTCAGCTCTTCATAATTGTCTACTGAAATGATGCCTGCCTGGTCGAACGCGCCCTTGACCACGCCGTACGAGCCGCCAAGAGAACCAGTGTGCGACACGGCCTGCTTGGCTCCCCTTGCACTCCTGCCGTTCTTGAACACTACGATGGGCTTGCTGCGCTCCTTGATTACCCTCTTCGCCGTGTTCATGAACTTGCGGCCGTCGCCGAGACCCTCGACGTACAGGCCAATGACCTTGGTCTGTGGATCCTCAGATAGATACCATATCATGTCTGCCTCGTCGACATCAGACCTGTTGCCATACGAGATCATTTTGCTCATGCCAAACGAGTCAGAGCTTTCCATGAACGCAATGCCGACAGTCCCACTCTGCGACAGGAATGCCACGTCGCCATTCTTGGGGCGTACCATTCTTGCGTGTCCCTGGAACGCGCAGTCAAGGCGGTTTGCGCCGTTAAACATACCGATGCAGTTGGGGCCGATTATCCTTATTCTCAGCTGCTTTGACAGCTCTTTTACCTGCGCTTCAATAGCAGCGCGCTCGCCTCCAAGCTCCTTGCCTCCGCCGGAGATTACAACAAAGTTGTGGATGCCCTTCTTTGAAGCCGCCTTGAGCAGGTCGGGCACGAACTTCAGGTCCACCGTGACGACGGCAATGTCAACGTTGTCGGGTATGTCCTCAAGGCTCTTGTACGCCTTGATGCCCATTATTTCTGGATAGCCCTTTGCGTTGACGGGGTACACCTTGCCCTTGTACTCGTGCTTTACCAGACTTTCAAGGACCGAGTTGCCTATCTTGCCGGCCTCCGGCGACGCGCCGATGAGTGCCACCGATTTGGCGTTAAAAAAGAGATCCATGAACTCCGAGTCTGGCTGCGCCTTTGATATTACCTGCAGGTCGGGATCGTCCCTGAGCAGGATCTTGGCGTCCACAACGACATACTCTTTTTCGTAGAATATCACCGGGTTAAAGTCGATGCTCTCATAGTACGGCGCCATGTCGGTTCCGAGATTGCCAATGCTAACAAGTGCGTTTGCAAGGGCGTCCATGCTTACTGGCGGGGCACCGCGGAAGCCCTTCAGTATCTGCTTGCCCTTCAGGTCCTCCATCATGCTCACAGCGTCTTCCTTTGTTATCGGTAGAACCCGAAAAGTAACGTCCTTGAAAACTTCGGTATAGATGCCGCCGATGCCGACCATTATGATAGGTCCAAACTGCGGGTCGTTCTGCAGGCCCACGATGAGCTCTGCGCCTGGCGCAGCCATCTTTTCAAGAAGCACTCCCTTGACATTGTACTGTTTGCTCAGCCTGCCGTGCATGTCGTTAAACGTCTCCTTTACGGCAGCTTCGGAGTTCAGGCCGACCTTGACGCCGTTGACGTCCGTCTTGTGAAGTATCTGAGGCGAGACTATCTTGGCGACAAGTGGAAAGCCTACTTCCCGCGCCTTCTTTTCAGCCTCGTCCGCGCTTTTTACCAGCGCGTACTTGGGCACCTTGACACCATATTCAGTCAAAATCTTTTTAGCGAGTTCTTCTGTGATTACTTTTTCGTTGGTTGAAAAAACGTCATTAAAGATCTTTTGGACCTCCTCATTAGCCATTTGTATCGAGACAAAAAACCTGTTCAGCTTCTTTTATAGTTACCTAAAGCCGGAGAACTACAATCAATAGTCAACTTAGCACCTTGGAAAAGTTTCTGTACACCTGTCTGCATCTGGCAGAGAGTTCTTCAATGTCGCCTGCTGCTGGCATTATGCTTTCTGGCCTTATCTTTTCCGCGCTCACTTCGGCGCTGTACTCCTGTATCCACCGCTCTATCAGGCTCTTGTCGACTTCAAGGTGGAACTGGATGCCGACAGCCGAGCCGATCCTGAAAGCCTGGGGGTAAAGATCAGAGTATGCAAGAATTTTTGCATTGAGTGGTAGGTCGTATGTGTCGCCATGCCACTGGAACACCTTGATTGTCTTGTCGGTTACGCCTCTGAAAATGTCATTGCTGCTGGCTGGCGTCACGTAAACGCTGTGCCATCCTATCTCTTTCTTTTTGCCCTTGTAGACGCGCCCACCGGCAGCCTGCGCGATGAGTTGTGATCCGAGGCATACGCCGAGGACCGGTGTGTCATTTTTTATCGCGTCTCTGATGAGATCCTGCTCCTTTTGCAAATATGGCAGGTTGTCATAGACTGCCATTGGGCCGCCAAGTATGACTACCGCAGAGTAGTCTTTTGCGCTTGCCGGCACATGATCATTTTGCGCGTTGATGTTCTCGATCTGAAAGCTGTCTGACCTGAACATGTTTTCCAGCGAGCCCAGGGTTTCACACTCGATGTTTTGCACAGACAATATCTTGCGCGCCAACTGCATGGCATATGAGAGATCGTGCGGTGTATTTATTATGTTGCGAGACAAAAATGTTAAATCTCGCAAGAGCTACATAACAACCGGCCGATGGGCTACTACCAATTCAACGTTGACGACCAGACCGTCGAGCGGCTGAGGAGCTTTGTCGGCATGCTCAATGAAGAATTTGAGAGAGGCTCTGTAATCGTGGTTGAGGGCAGGCGTGATGCAGAAGCACTTGCCCGGGTAGGGTTCACAGGCAACCCTGCAGTCTTCCATCACTTTAAGGGGATCGCTGATTTCTTGGACAGCCACGATAGCGAGCGGAAAAAGATAATCCTGCTTCTTGACATGGACAGGACGGGCAAGTACCTGACAAGCAGGCTCGCTTCGCAGCTTCAGTCCCGCAGGCATAACGTCAGCCTGTTCTACAAAAAGACGTTGGCAAGGATAACAAATGGCAAGGTGCGCCACGTCGAGGACTTGTCAACGTATGCTCCTCATCTCTCGGGGATCACTGGCAGCCGCAAAGATCTGTACTTTTACACATGATGATTGATAAGCCAATCGGCGAACTCTTGAAGCTGACATAGCACTTATATTCGAGCAAAGAAAACTTTGTTATATAGCAACCAAATTACGAGGTTATGAAAAAATTGCCTAGCACAGGTATTGTAAAATATCATGTTAAGTTAAAATTTGAAGTTGATGGTTTAGTCGAGAAGGCCGACATTATCGGTGCTATTTTTGGGCAGACCGAAGGCCTCCTCGGACCGGAAATGAACCTGAACGAGCTGCAAAAAGTCTCCAAGGTTGGAAGGATCGAAGTCAACGTGGACACAAAGGGTAACATGGCAAAGGGAGACGCCCTGATACCCATGAGCACTGACATCTCTACCGCAGCGCTCATTGCCGCGGCCATTGAGAGCATCGACAAGGTTGGGCCGTTTCAGGCCAAGTTCAACTTGATGGGGATCGACGACATACGTGCGATAAAGAAGAAGATCATCGTCGACCGCGCCAAAAAGATAGTGCAGGACTGGGCCACGAGGACGATAAGCGAAGGCGAGGAGATGCTCAAGGACGTCTATGACGCCAGCAAGCCGGGCAAGCTCACCAGCTTTGGCAAGGCACAGCTGGCGTGCGGGACAGGCGTTTTTGACTCTGACTGGATAATACTGGTCGAGGGCAGGGCAGATGTCATAAACCTGCTCCGTGCAGGCTTTGACAACGCGATCGCCATCGAGGGCGCCAGAATCGACGAGACCGTTACAAAGCTCACCGAAGGCAAAAAAGTGGTCGCGTTCCTTGACGGCGACAGGGCCGGCGACCTGATACTCAAAGAGCTTCATGGCGTAGTCAAGATAGACAAGGTGCTGAGGGCTCCGCCGGGCAAAGAGGTCGAGGAATGCACGCCGCTAGAGATATCCGAAATTCTAAAGGATGCCTTTTTAATCGAAGCTGCTGCGCCGCAGATGAGGCAGGAACACGCTCAGGATAGGAGGCATTCGCACTCGCGAAGAGAACGCGAGCCACGCGAAGAGTACCGCGCTCCGCCCTCGCCACCACCACCAACACAACCAGCCCAGCCGTCAAAAGAAGTGATAGCAGAAGACGCCCCAGAGATAGTCTCAGCCGTCCGGGATGTCTACCCACAGATAAATGAAACGCTCGAGGCGGTAGTGCTGGACGGCTCGCTAAACCAGCTCCTCAAAGTGCCGGTCTCCGAAGTCATCAAGAGGCTTGACAGCGCTGAAGGCGGAAAACTGCTGGTGCTGGACGGGATCGTCACCCAGAGGCTCGTCGACGCGGCAGATAGGGTGGGAATAGAGTATATCATTGGGCACAGGACGGCAGAGCTGAAAAAGCCGGCAGACATCCGCGTCAGGACCTTCGGCGACATCGGGATAAACAACTAGTAGTAGCGGAGGATAATGCCGACCACCGCCGACGACATCAAGCTGCAGCACATACTAACGATAGTGGAGCTCCTGTCAAAGGGGGCCCGCCACAATTTTGTCGAAGTCACGACCGCGGAGCTTGGTAAAAACATAAGCCGGTCGCAACAGGCCGCGTCGAAGCATTTGCTGGAACTTGAAAATTCAGGCTACATCGAACGGATCAGGCGCGGCCAAAAGTTTGCAGTGAGGGTCACTGACAAGGGCCATACTGAAATCCAGAACCTATTTTCGTCACTGCACGCGGCACTTGAGTCGTCGCCGGCAGCAATTGATTTTGAAGGAAGCGTCGTCTCGGGCATGGGCGAGGGCGCATACTACATGTCGCTTGAAGGATACCGACGGCAGTTCAAAGACAAGCTCGGCTACGAGCCGTACCCCGGAACGCTCAACGTCCGGCTGGTCGACCAGCTGTACATGAACGCCCGGCGCGAGCTTGGGAGGCACCCGTCAATATTTGTCGATGGTTTCAGTGACAGCACACGCACGTACGGCTGGGTCAAGTGCTACAGGGCAATAATAAACGACGGGGCGGTAGACAACGCCGCCGTCCTTGTGCTTGAGCGGACGCACTATGACGATAGCATGCTTGAAGTGATAGCGCCGGTGTCTATCAAGCAGGCAGCGGGCATCAAAAACGGCGACAGGATAAAGGTGCAGGTGCAGCTTGCTCCTGCTCAGATGCCGTAGATAGAGTCGCCCAGCTCTTCTTTCATCTTGCTGCTCTTAGAGCCGGGTATTGGAGTCGGCAACCTTATCACATGCACGTTCAGGTTGCGCTTTTTGCAGTTCTCGGCGACGTCCTTTTCGCTGTGCGCCTGGTCGTAGCCAAGCGCAATGACATTTGGCTTGACGTACTCGACTGTGTCGTAAAGT
Organism: uncultured Nitrososphaera sp.; assembly: GCA_946480575.1. The sequence continues at coordinate 9,557 of CAMLKF010000054.1, forward strand.
GTGCCTTCCCTGCCAATCAGCACCAAGTCGACAAAATTGAGGGAAGCAACCAGCTCCTTTCGCTGGCTCTCGTCATGATAGATTTTTCTGTCCTTCTTGATCTTTTGTGCAGTCGACTGCCTTGCGACAATAACCACGAGCACGTCGCCTTCCGATTTTGCGGCCTTGAGCGTGTGGATATGCCCTGGATGGATAAGGTCGAACACGCCACCGACGAGCACCACCTTGAGCGCGTCGCGCCCGATAAACGTCAGCTTTGTCGGGTCGTCCTTTTCGACAAAGCTCATCTTGGCAAGCGCAGATATCCTTGAATTAAAGAACTCTTGGCTTACTGATAGCTTGGCCTTCAACCTATCGTACGCAGAGATCGAAGGGTCGAGCATGCTCGAATAAAGTGCAGTGAGAACAGTCTTGTCAATTGGGTCCATCTGTCTTGAAATCTCCTCCACTGCTACTACGAGCCAATAGCGAATTCATGGGTGATCTGCTAATGCTATAAATGCTACGTCCCGCAATTGTAACTATTGTGTCTTCTCCGGCCGACATAAAGAGGAGGCTTGAGCAGAATTGGATCCGGTTCCTCAAGGAAAACTCTGCCAAGCTTTCGGTTGACAGCATAGACGGCTCAAGCCCTCCGTCCGTGTTTGTCGGTAGGTACGGCTACCCAAAAGTGAGGGTCGGGCCAATGATCCCGCCGCTGCATGGCGACACTGCGATTTATGACAGGACAGAGCTTTGGGCCGGCAAGAGCCTTGAAGAAATAGCGAATTACCGGTTGTCGCTTGTAAGGGGAGTGGCCAGCCTGAAGGTAAACGACACTTCGGGCCGGTACCTAGAGAGCCTACAGGAGCTTGCCATGTCGGAGCGGCCCGCCGATAGCGAGGCCAGCTTTGAAAAGAGGCTGCTTGCAGACGCTGAGCTGGAAAAAGAGCTCAGGCTCAACGCTGAGGCTGCGCCATTTGGGCCGGCGGCGCCGATAAAAACGTTCAGGGCGTCGTCGCTTTCCGCGGACCAGCGCATCGAGTCGGCGCATTATGACACCGACTTGCGCGCGGCCGACGCAATCATGGAGCTGTACAGGCGCGGCGTGGAGACGAGCAGCGTACAGAGGGTGCTCAGCGTGGGGATGCTCGGATTGAAAAAGAACCGCAAGCTGGTGCCGACGCGCTGGAGCATTTCAGCTACGGATGACGTCATTTCAGGCAGGCTGGTCAAGGAGAACGAAATTAATCAAGCGATAGACCTGTTTGAAGCGACGCAGTATTCACACCTTGCCAACAACTACTCTGTGATACTTGTGCCTGACGACGTGTGGAGCTTTGAAATGATAGAGTCGTGGTTTACAAACAGCAGCCAGATCGCTACCGGCTCCGACTATGAAGACGCAAGGGGGCTTGACCACTACCCTTCAATTGCTGGCGCGTATTTTGCCGCTCGCCTTGCAGTTGCAGAGCACCTGTCGCGCCGGCGGCGAAAGGCAGCAGCGCTCGTGCTTCGCGAAATCCACCCGGAGTACGTCATGCCTGTGGGCGTCTGGCAGATAAGGGAAGCGGTGAGGGAAGCCCTGAAAAAGCCGCCAGCAAAATTCGAGACCTTCGACAGCGCGCTGGCTCACGCGTCTGCAAGCATGTCCTTGTCAAGGCAGGAAATCGCACGCAAGAGCAGGCTGTGGAGCAGTGCCAAGAGCCAGACCCGGATCACCGACTTTGCGTAACTCCCAAAGGGTCATATAGCAGAGCTACGAGCAAATCCAATAGAGATGAGCGATCTTCCAGAAGGCATCAAGCATCTGGTTCCAGTCAAGCAGGTAGAAAAGTCGATCAAGCTTACCGACGAGGCGAAGGCAGAGCTCCAGAGCATCGGTATGATGGATGAAAAGGGCAAGCTGAAGCTGAAAGGCGCTAGCCCCAAGATGATAAAACGCATGAAACTAGAGGCCGTGGACTGTCCCGTGCTGAAAAAGGAAGTCGCGTTTATCCAGTGCTACGTGTGCAGGAACTACCATAGCAGGATCACCGGACAGGTCTACTGCAAGGGCGAGCCGCTCTAAGCCCAAGCAAGCCCGCAATTCAGCAGCAAGATTGTGCCTTTCGAGCATTGATTGGTAGTAGGTTTGAGCCATTACTTTGTGGTGCATGACGACAGCCGCGAGGTCGCTGACTCCTTGGCCACGTCCCTTGGGTACAGATGAATGATGAATTATCTTGGTCTGCAGGAATGAATATATTCTGTAGTTCTCGTTTATTATTGCCCAAGATGCA
>CAMLKF010000055.1 GCA_946480575.1 uncultured Nitrososphaera sp.
TATGCATTGACAGCTTTGTACTTTGCCGGCATATCTAGCGGTATCTTATAATAGCTTCTTGTTACATAAAAGTATTAGAGATGCGCTGGGAGACGACAGATTATCGGGTATGATGATCCCCGGTGCCGACCCAAAGGTGATTTATAGGGTTAATCGGGCGATGGACAATCCGGATCCTTGGTCGATAGGCTTGAATAGTTATTTGAAACAATCCGGACACTCACATGCATTCGATATCCCGGAGCTACGCAAGTATGGCCATAGGGAGCAGAACCACAACTGGATGAGCGCAATGATGACTGGCTACATGTACGGGGAAAAGAGGGGATGCACGCTGCTGCTGCAAACCATCTGATGCAGGACCTCATGAGCGATATGCTGATACGCACTGTGGGGTACGCGGGAAGAGATCTCTATGAATCGATGCTAAACTACGGGCTTGTGAGGCAGCATCACCATCATTACTATTATCCTAGAGGAAGGACGACACTAGCGACGACAACGGCGATGGTGACTGCGACCCCTCTTACTCCGATGTCTGCATACCTAGTCCACCGCCAGACCTAGATTATCCTGATATTTCAGAGCGAGACTTTGCGGTTGTGGGGTCTGACCCCCATCGGTTTGATAGGGAGGGAGATGGAATAGGCTGTGAATAGACTTATGATGATAGTGGCCGTGGCTGGAGCAGTTGCAATGAGTACCTTTTACATTCGTTACAATTTCCTAGATAACACGGAATATATTTTGAACCGAGGAAACAAATTCAGACTCAGCTTCTTCCATGATATATTATAAGAGGTATACCTTCTTATAATAAAGCCATTCAAGAGGCTTCCCAGACTCCTTACCACCTTAACTTTCAGGCAACAGGACCTTTTTGCCGCCGGTGGTGCTGATATCTTTGCCGCCGCCCCTGTCGAGCCTCGGGCTTGACTCGCTGGCGAAGTCCAGTCTGTCACCTTAAAGTCGGAATGGCTGGTGCGTCTTGTGTGCTCGTCAGCGTCTAGCTTGAAGAAGAACTCGTGGCATGCCCGGCACTCATACACCTTAGACTCAAACACATACATGCATTTAGATGATGGGGGCGTGGGATATAAGAAAAAGCTTGTGTGCAGTGCAGTATTATTACATACACACAGCTCTGTGCTACTGCTTTTGCAGCATGAGGCCATGCTTTGAATCGTAGCCGGTCACTCTCACGCGCGTCCCAATCGGCAGGTCCTTTGGAGTCGGGATGCCGGAGAGAAATCCTGACGCTCTCAACTGCGCGTTGTCTATCTTGAACACTACCCACGCGTACGAGCCGGCGTCCTCAAAGCCTTCCGGCGCAACCGTTTGGATGGTATAGGTGACAACCGTGCCGCTTCCCTCAAGCTCGACATCCTCGAACTTGCCGCCGGAGCACTTCTCGCAAAAGAGCACCGTCTCTAGCATGAGGTGGCCGCACTTGACGCACTTGTTGGCCAGTATCTTTTTCCTGTTGGCAGCCGCTATGAACCTCTCACGAGAGCCTGACTTGGGGTGGTGGTCGGCCAATTTTTCCATCATCTTCTACTTCCTGTCCACTTTTTTGAATATGTGGACTGCCGCACTCGCCCCCGTGGCTCCAAAGTTGTGCGTAAGGGCAATCTCGGCGTCCCTGACGGTCCTCTCTCCGGCTCTGCCGGTGAACTGGTCAAAGACTTCGACCACCTGCCCAACGCCTGTGGCGCCTATCGGATGACCCTTTGACTTCAATCCACCTGATGGGTTGATCGGAATTTCGCCTGCGAGGCGGGTCGCGCCGTCTCTCACCGCATGAGCTGCCTTGCCCTTGGGGAAGAACCCTAGATCCTCGATGTCAATTATTTCGGCTATGGTAAAGCAGTCGTGCACCTCGGCAAAGTCGATGTCTTTGGGAGTTATGCCGGCCATCTTGTATGCCTGCTTTGCCGCGGCGACGGTGCTTGGGATAGTGGTGATGTCCTCGCGCCCCTGAACGGCTGCCGGCGAGGCCCCTCTGCCGGAGCCGATTATCTCGACGTATGGCCTGCCGCTCTTTCTGGCAAACTCTTCGCTGCACAGGATGGCTGCAGACGCGCCGTCAGAGAACGGGCAGCAGTCAAGCAATTTCAGCGGCGACGCTACCACTGGAGACTTTAATACGTCGTCGACTGTGATCTTTTTGCGGACGTGCGCCTTTGGGTTCAGGACGCCGTTTTCATGATTCTTGACGGCGACATTCGCAAGGTCTTCTTCCGTCGCCTTGTGGGTCGTCATGTAGGCGCGGGCCATCGACGCAAACAGCCCCGGAAATGACGCGCCATTGCCGCCTTCATAGAAAAAGTCAGAGCAATACGAAAAGAGCGTGGTACTGTGGGCCGTCCCGGTGTGCGTCACCTTTTCGACGCCGAGCGCAAGCACGCAGTCATAGAAACCGGCCGCCACGTTGGCGTACGCTTCGCGGAACATGACAGAGCCGGAGCCGCATGCAGATTCGATAGTGAGCCCGGGGACGTGGGAAATGCCAAGGTTGCTCATGATTACAGGGGCCATGTGCACCTGCTTGTCAGCAATCCCGAAAACATTTGAAATGTAGCCGGCCTGAATGTCCTTCGGGGTGATCCCGGCAGACTCGATGGCATCTTTGGCTGCACTCAGTGCAATCTCTATGATGCTCTCGCTCAGTTTACCGTATTTCGTGCTGCCGGCGCCAAGAATGCAAACCTTGTTGCTTATCATCTCTTAAAAAGAGATGTTTTGCGCTATAAATAGCTTGATTACTGTTGCAATAGAACAATCATGGACAATGTTTAGCCCAAAGCAGGAAAAACAGCTCTTGGTTCCCTAACCAGTATCACGATCATACATTCTGGCCTTGGACTACTGGCATGGAAATGCTCGCTCGAAGTGGGTTTGACAGAATTGACGAATGCGACACTTACTTTCTGTGGCCATCACCCAGCAAGTTGTTGGTTATTAAGCAAAAACAGGATCCTATTAATTAATATGCTCAGGTCTGCCAAGATCGGCTGCTACTAATTGTATACGCTTGTCGTTTGCGAAAAGCCGGATGCGGCCAGGCGGATAGCGCAGGCTCTCGGCGATGCCAAGGAATCAAGGTTGGCAGGAGTCCCGGTTTTCGACGTGGCGAGCAGCGACAACCGCCATTATAAAGTGTGTTCGGCGCTTGGCCACCTTTACGGCCTAGCAGATGTTGCGGGCAACAGAGGCGTTTACCCGGTGCTTGATCTGGAATGGGCGCCGGTCGCAAAAAACGCAAGGGCGGCGCGCGCCATCAGGGCCATTTCCGATCTGGCAAAAAATGCTGATGCGTTCGTGCACGCCTGTGACTATGATCAGGAGGGAGAGGTCATAGGGCACAGCATACTGGAATACGCGTGCAGCGGCAAATACCAGAAATCATTGAGGGCCAAGTTCTCGACGCTGACTGACGACGAGATAAAAGAGTCATTTGCCAGCCTCGCAAGTCCAAACGACGGCCTCGCAGAGGCAGGCAGGTCGCGCCACATGCTTGACTTTATTTACGGCGTCAACCTGTCACGGGCGCTTGCCAGGTCATTCAAACTATCAGGCAGGTACCGCAACCTGTCTATCGGAAGGGTGCAGGGGCCGACCCTTGCGTTTGCAGTCGACAGGGAGCTCGAGATCAGGCTGTATGTCCCCGACCCGTACTGGACGATAGCCGCGCAGTTCAGCAGCGAGGACGGCGAGAAATTTTCAGCGCAATACGAAAAGCCCAGGGTAGAAAAACTGGCAGAAGCCAGGGCGATTGTTGACGCATGCATCGGCAGGGACGGGACTGTGCGCGACATTGCAAGCAAGCAAGTTGTTCTGCGGCCGCCGACTCCATTCAATATAGGCGATCTCCAGCGTGAAGCGTACAGGCTGTTCAGGATTTCTCCGGGATACACGCTTGCGATTGCCGAAAAGCTGTATCTGCATGCGTTTATATCGTATCCAAGGACGTCGAGTCAGAAGCTGCCGCTTTCGATAGGCTATGCAAAAATCATTTCCAGCCTTTCAAAGATCAGCAGCTACGGCAATCTGACATCATTGCTTCTCTCTTCAAAAAGAAGCAAGCTTGCGCCAAACGAGGGCAGGATGACTGACCCTGCGCACCCGGCGATCTACCCCACGGGCGTTGAGCCGCGGCGTATGTTGGGCGGGCTTGAATTCAAAGTATACGACCTGATAGTGAAGCGGTTCCTTGCGACATTTGGCGACCCGGCGATAAGCCAGTGCACAGAAGTGACGATCGACGTCAATGGTTACGCGTTTAGGGCGGAGGGCAAGGTCCCGGTTTACGAAGGGTGGATGGCATTTTACAAGCCACATATCCAGCTGGAGCAGCACGAGCTGCCAGAGATGCGCGCCGGCGACAGGCTGGAAAATTTGGGGATAGAAATGGAGGAGAAGTTCACGCAGCCGCCCCACAGGCACAGCCAGGCAAGCTTGCTAGCCAAGATGGAGCAGGAACAGATAGGGACGAAGGCGACGAGGGCGGACATTATCGCCACTCTTTTCAAGCGCAACTACATCGCCGCCGGGCAGGGCAGAATCGAAGTCACCGACCTTGGCTTTGCCGTCACAGAGTTGATGAGAGCATTTGTCCCGGCGATTGTCTCTACTGATCTTACTAGGTCGATAGAGGAGCAGCTTGAGAAGGTGGAGCAGGGCTCAGCTGACAGCGTTCTTGTAATTGAAAATGCGGTGGACAGGCTCGTCGAGTCGCTGGAGGCATTTATGGGAAATGAGCCTGACATCGGCAGGCGGATAAGCGGCGCAGCTGTCGCAGACGATGCAAAGGCTGCCATGATAGGCGCGTGTCCTGTCTGCAAGAGCGGCCAGCTGCGCATGATACGATCGCGGACGACGAAAAAACGCTTTGTCGGCTGCTCAAATTATTCTGCTGGGTGCAAGGCGATTGCGCCGCTGCCGCAGAAAGGCGCCATCAGGACGACAGGCAACGCCTGCCCGGAATGCGGTTGGCCAGTGGTCGGGGTCGTGTTTGCGCGCCAGACAAAGCCGTGGAAAATTTGCATTAACATGCACTGTCCTTTGAAGAAAAGATAGCTATAGAATATGTTTCGCTAACATGCCTTCACTAACCTAATAAGAAAACTGCATGCAATTACTATTGATGTTGTACAGCAATCATGCCCATCTTTGCGAATACTGCAAAGTCTTCCTGTCCGCGCGATAAGCATGAATGCAAGTGGAAGAATACCACAACGACCACTTTCTGGCGCTGACCTGCTAGAGCTTTTTCAATAATTTTTGCTTCATCTGCTGGAATTCTGCCTCCAAGAGAATCCCCCTGCTCCTTGAGCTTGGCTATCTTGGCCAGCTCGTCTGTCACAGAAATGTGCTGATTTACGACGGTCGAGGTTTGCGGCGCAGCTTGGCTCGCTCCATCCTCTGCTTCATTATTGTTAAAAGTTGCTCGGCCTTGTCCTTCGAGATGGCATCAATCTGACCGTCTCCTTCTCGACTCCAAGCTAATAATCCGCTCGGTTTACTGAGCCTGCTCATTTCGCTTAGTCCACGAGCTCGAATAAGTATGGTGGCAGAGAAGACGCCTTTTTCCAATTTTACGCTAATGATCTTGTCATATGAAATATCATCGATGTTTTCACGCATGCCAAGCATCGTTGGGTTCCGAATAATGACTCTTCTATCAGTAGCGAAAATAACGTTGGGCGTGGCTGTTACCGAGCCGCCAGGCTTCATTCTCGACTGCTTGGCGACCAGCAGCAATTCTTCATCCTGCTCCAGCCTGCTAGCTATTTTCTTGATCTCTTCCAGATCCTCTTTATCGGTCAGGCTTGTCTTGAACAGCGCCTGCTTCTCCCCCTCTTTTTTGCCAAAGCCAAATAGCATATACAGGATTATTATATTATAGAGGCTAGTTCTTAGCCTTTGTCACTTGTGAGACAGCTTGTACACGTCCGTCCTGCGGTTCTTCAATAGCGGCAGCGACCTTCTCACCTGCTGGACGCGCGATTTATCGATTTCTACAACCTCGACGCCTTCGCGCTGGCCCATGTCTAACAGCACCACGCCAAAAGGATCAACAACCATGCTCCTGCCGCAGTAAATGTTGCCCACCTGATCCGGCGCGACGACGTACGAGCCGTTTTCAATCGCTCTTGCCTTTATCATCGTCTGCCAGTGCTCCTCCTTCATTTCGCCTGCGACCCACCCCGAAGGTGCGACCAGCACATCCGCCCCCTTGACTGTCAATATCCGCGACATTTCTGGAAAGCGCAGGTCGTAGCAGATCATGAGCCCAACGCTCCCTGCCCGTGTCCTGACCGGCTTTTCAATCCCTTTGCCACGCATCAGCTTGTCCGACTCTTTGAACCCGAGCGCGTCGTACAAATGCAATTTGCGGTAGACGGACGATACCGATCCTGTCTGGCTTATTATAACCGCAGTGTCGTAGACGCGCTGCGGCGAATTGGCTCTTTCATAGATGGTGGCGACGACGCCTATCCCATTCTTTTTTGCGGCCCTTGAGAGCGTGGTGACAAATTCGCCCCTAATGGTTTCGGCAACGCGTGCAAGCTGGCCAGCGGACTGGCTGCCGGGCGAAAACGCCATCTGGAATTCCGGAAAGCATACAAGGTCTGCGCCCTTGCCGGCCGCTTCGCCGATAAATTCGACTGATTTTTTCAGGTTCTCCTGCTTGTCCTCCGACAAGCGCATCTGCACTACTGCTACTACTTTCTTTTTCAAGCAGAGCAAGAAAAGGTGCCGAAAATAAAAATAGTTTGTGCCTGTTACTACTACAACGGCCTGCCGGACTGGAACCAGTTCTCCTTGGGCTTTTCGTCAAAAACCACTATTACATGCTCTGGCTTTGTCTTCAGTATCTGCACCGCAGCGTCAGTCACTGCCTCGGCGAACTCGTCCTTCTGCTCCTTGGTCCTGCCGGGGTACATCGACACTAGAATGAGAGGCATATATATGTGGAAGGATTTATGCTGGCTGGTTTATATGTGCATCAGCGACCGGCGTCGGCGCTATTCCAACTTCCGGGGCAGAGTGGCCATTTGCCTTGGCCAGCTCATAGAGCGCAAGGAGGTAGCGCTTTATGAAATTCACTCCAGGCGACGGCCTGCGGCCGTTCTCATAGTCGCTTAGGACAGAGGGCGTGATATCCATCTTGCGTGCAAGGTCTGCCTGCTTGATTCCGAACTTTTTCCTCCAGAATTTCAGCTGCTGCGGCGGGCTTTCGCTCAATACTACAGAGCCGGCGATCCATGTCAATTCGCTATCGTCGGCAACAATGTTATTGTTGTTTTCAGTATTGGACAAACGCTGATTGAACGCTCTGACAGGTGATAAAAAGATTATGCTAATAATAGAGCCTGCCACTATCGCCACATGTGACCTATGATCAATTGTACAGGCTTAATGGCAGAGTGATCCGGTGCACGCTCTGCCCTAGGCTTTCGCAGTACATCAGGAAGATCGGGCAGACAAAAGTAAAAAGGCACGCAGGTGAGCGGTACTGGGCGCGCCCGCTGCCAAGCTGGGGCGACCCAAACGCACGGCTTTTGATAGTGGGGCTTGCGCCCGCCGCACATGGGGGCAATAGGACAGGGCGTATGTTCACCGGCGACAGCTCGGGCGACTGGCTCGCAAGGGCGATGCACGAGGCCGGGTTCGCAAGCATGCCGACTAGCAGGTCAAAAGACGACGGGCTGGTGCTCAAGGACGTCTACATCACCGCAGCTGTTCGGTGCGCGCCGCCGGGCAACAAGCCACTGCCGTCCGAGCTGACAAGCTGCTCTCAATACCTGCGGGCAGAGCTTGAGATAATGAGCAGCGTCAGGGTCATCCTTGCGCTTGGCAAAATTGGGTTTGACGCCTATTGCAGGGCGGCGGGCCTGAAGGGGCTGGCTTTTGCCCATGGAGCCTGCTATCCTGCCGCCGGCGGAGGCAAGACGCTCCTTGCCTCGTACCACCCGAGCAGGCAGAACACCAACACGGGCAAGCTGACGTGGGAGATGTGGATCGGCATCTTCAGGGCTGCAAGAGCGATTTTGAGCGAGGGTTACGCCAGATAATTTTAATAATAACAATATAAAAGAAGGAGAAATAATTAGTTAGGTGGCTTCGTTGCAGCATGACTTGCAGAGATACTCTACCTTGATGACCGGCCCCAAGTCGTACATCATCTTGCAGTGTGCGACATTGTTGCACCGCGCACACTGGACCGGCCGAGGAATCGACGTGTAGGTCTGCTTTCTTGTTATCGGGGAATCAAACACTTCTATCGAGCGCTGCTGGTTAGCGCCTGCTGGCTTCTTCATGCACTAATTACATTGTCAAACTAAATAAGGGATATTACTTTGCGATCCTATCCGGCCACGGCTAAAAAAGGGCAAGCGAGGAGCAGGCATAGCATAATGAAGCATGCTGCGCCAAAAGCAGTAGAGACATGAGCGAGCAAAATGACAAAACTCCCGAGCAGGTATCGGATGAAGATTACAAAGTAGCTCCGACCAGTGGCGACAGAAAGAAGATCCTGAACAAGACATCTAGCGATAACAATAATAATAGTGGCAGAGAGCAGGCTGTAGAAGAAAACCATCAGCTTCCCGGCATTAAAGAGCAGGAAGAAGGCCACACCCGAATAAAGGCATATGATGCGGATGACAGCTACAACGAGATTGTAAGTGGACATAAGGCCATTGAAGCTTTTGCAACAAGGCAGGAAACCTGTAAAGTATGCGGACTGACAGCGCGCAACAAAGAAGAATTACAAGACCATATTCGCAGTGCACACTAGTGGCTGGCGAGTAGACGCCAGATGCGCAATGCTGAACTATGCGTGGCATTACCATGTTAACTGCTGCCTATGAATAATGATGGAACAGCTGCGCCAGTAGCAGCTGGATTGGCTGCGGGAATTGCGTTTGTGCAGAACCCGGGAAATACCAGGATGCAGTCGTTGAAATAGCAATGCAAAACTCGACGCTTCAAAACTTGTTTGAAGGAAGAGAGGTGGTCGTATTATACGTAAGAGACTGGGGCATCAGCCATGCCACAAAATATGCCCCATCAACAGGTGTGCCCTTATGCTATTTGCAGACAAGTCTAACTCAAAGAAGAAGATGTCCCTATTGTCAGCACTGATTAACATACAATCATCCAAAGTAGTCGATATCTCGGCTAGCACTGGCATTTTAGTTAGAAAGACAAAGGATATTGAGGAAGTCAGGCTTCTTCTTTCTAAATATCCTGACGCAGAAGTAGAGGTTAATCGATACCCAGGCCATTTTGAAATTATCTACTGGGTAGACAGGCATGTCTCTGTTTCTGAAGGAGTCAAGCATCCCAGCTGGCGTATCCTTTCCATGTGGATAGAAATGACAGCGATTTTTCACAAGAACAGCACGCAATTTTACATCAACGGCACTAATAATTACGTCATAGACGCAAGCTGCACGTCATCTGTGGATTTCCCATGCTTTATTGGAAACAAGAAGGTGCTTGAAGGGGTCAATGGCCATTTGGTATACGTCATAGATGGTAGATGATCTGATGGAAGGAGTTCTCCGATGTATTATTGCGTAGATGCAAGGTCTGGCAGGATTCTATGGTCATACATTGGAGAGGATTCTTACCCTGAGCTAAGAGCGTCTGGGTGATTATAGAGTTAAAAGGCATGTGTGAAAATTAGGAAATAAATGTTACTTCTTGGACGAGTTGACGTCGGTCGTTATCTGGTCTATCTTATAGCGCAGCGCTTCCTTGACTCGGGTATTGTCCACCATGTTGAGCGGACCCTTGCAGTTGGGACACTTGAAGAACAATTCGACTGCCACGTCGAATTTCACTCTCGGGCAATCGCGGTTGCCGCAGTGGTAGAATTCTGTCGACTCCTCGTATTCAAGGCGCTTGTGCAGCCTGTCGAGGATCTTCTTTTTCTGGTTGTCGATAAAATTGTCGACTTGATCCTGCTTGGCGCGCCAGCGGTAGACGAACCAGCCCTTCTTTTCGTCTTTGACGCGGATGCCGGTTATCAGCGCTTTTCCAAACATGTCATAGAGGACCTTACGGACGATGTTTATCTTGAGGCCGGTGGCGCTTGCGATCTCCTCGTCGGTGACGTCCTCCTGATTCAGGAGAGCCCGGGCCACCTTGATGTACTCCTCGCCTCCGATCAAACCGGCTATCTTGACAAAAGAACCCTCGTATTCTGCAGCACGCATTTAGTACTATCATAGCTAGTCATTTTGCCGATATATAGTTACTGTTGGGAATGCGAGAATCATGCCGTTCCATAGAGCCGGTATATGCCGCCGTCAGAGTAGTTGCTCACGTAGCTCCACATCTCGGGGCTGACCTGCAGCTGGTGGAACGTCGACTTTTGGCGCTCGTCCAGCACGTCGTAGACCATCTGACCTATCACTATCTGGTCGGGCCTGGCAAGCATGGTCATCTTGGTCGCCACGTTGATGGTGTAGCCCAAGATGTCGTAATGGGGCGCCCTCAGCCGCCTGCCGCCCTCCACCGTGTGCGTGTCCCATCCGTACTGCACCACCACATTTTCGCCGACGTCGATTCCGACCCGCACGCTCATCTCCGGATAGTCGTACTGATTCAGGATCGGGTTTATCCCCTCCCGCATTATCTTGATCATCGACCGGGCGCAGTTGACGGCGTTGATGCAGGGCAGGTAATAGTCGTCGCCGGTCGCAGGAAAGAACGCGAGGATGGCGTCGCCCACGTATTTTAGCACGTAGCCGCCGTAAGCAGAAATCGTCAGCGACATTTCCTGCGTGAAAGCCTGTATTATCGTCGCCAATCTATCCACAGGGAGCGTCATCGACAGCCGGGTCGACCCTACAAGGTCGATGTGCAGTATCACAAATGTCACTCTTGATTTTGCAAATTTTGCAAGGATGTTCTGCGTTTCCTCAATCGACAGGTTGAACTGCGATTCCACCTTGAGGGCCTTCCACACCCGCTCCTGTGCAAGCCTGATCGCCTGGCCAATGTCGACCACAGCGTCGAGGTAGAATGAGGCCATTGACGGAGCTTCAGAGGCTTGCTTGGCAGATGTGCTCTTTTGCTCATCCTCTGCAGCGGCGCTTGCGATTACCCTGTTGACCTCCTCTTGGCTGACGTCTATCTGCAGCGCAATTATCTCTAGCGGTATCCCGGAATTGTGCAGGTTGATTATGGTCTGCCGCTGATAGCTTGAAGCAATGTCATCATCATCAGCCATAGGCGGGATTGCTGCTGAAGAGTATTTCTGTCTTCAGGTGGTGGTAGTGGTATAGTAGTTATAGAGAATAATCCAGCAAGATCATAA
>CAMLKF010000056.1 GCA_946480575.1 uncultured Nitrososphaera sp.
TTTTTCCCATTTTTAGAGCAAGCTTGCGCTCCTCTTTTTCCATTGCGAATGCAATTCTAAAAGAACCAGATTGTTCTGCCCCCATTACTAGAAATTACTACAAAAAACATTACTCTGCTCTATACCGCCGTATACCAATCCTCCACTTAGCCTCCTCTACATAGGATCGCTTCTCTACCTGTTTGACAAGAACGAGGAAAAAGCAACATCGAGCGCGCTACTGGAATCTGCCGTCAGCGTGGCTGCCATAATAGGGCCTATGGCTGGCGGCATCATTGCCTAAATATCAGGCTTCTTCGAAACGTCCTGCTCTTTGCCTTCCTCATAACGCTGGGCTCGTTTGCGATATCCGAGAGGCTTGCCCGGCAGAAGACTGTCGCAGCCCAGTCGCAATTGGAATAGATCTCGACACGATCTGAAATAATCATTTTTAGAATCACCAGCCATATGCGTGCGCCATGAACAGCAGCAAGAAGGGAATATAATAATAATAATCGCAGTCATTGCGGCGGCGATTGCAATACTAGCTAGGGTCTACGCAGCCTCGCCGCTTTTCATAAACACCATGATAGGCGAGCAGCTGCCAGTCGCCGCAGGCGAAGACAATGTGACGGAAGACAATTCGATGGCCGACAAGACCGGCAACTCCATGATGGAAAAATCCCTGTCAGGCAACTTTGTAGGAGTCGGTGACGGAATACACAACGCCGAAGGCGTTGCAAAGGTGATCCCGCTCGACGGAAGCAACAACAACAACAACAACAACATTCTGAGGCTTGGAGACTTACTTCAAGTCGACAAAAGGGCCGGACCTGTACGTGTACCTGTCGACTGACAAGCAGGCGTCAGACTTTGTCGAGCTTGGCAGGTTCAAAGCAAACATTGGCAACCAGAAGTATGAGATACGTGAAGGCACCGACCTGTCAAAGTACGGCACCGTGCTCATATAGTGCAAATCGTTCTCGGTGCTCTTTGGAAACGCAGAGCTGACGGAAAACACGTCGTCAGTCTGAATTTTTTACCTCCGTAGCGCTCTGTCTAAGTACTCCGGGTTGTCCTGCAGGGCCTTGTTGTAAGCCCTGTTGGTCAGACCGTCAGCTTCTTTATTTTCCTCCCTTGGCACCCACCTGATCTCGACCCCATCTGGGAACTTGCTCTTGTGCAGCAGGACCTGCCTGTAAAGCGGGATTATCCTTTTTGACTTTATCTTGTATTCCCCCTTCATCTGCTTGACGACCAGCTGCGAGTCGCTCTTTACCTCGACCCTGCCCGAGTTATTGAGCCCATTTGCAATGAGCCATTCAAGCGCCTTTGCAAGCGCCATGTACTCGGCTACGTTGTTAGTGGCGTCCTTTGAGAATGGCTCTGCGGCTATTCCGTAGTCGCTGTGAATACTTCTGCCGTCGCGTCTTATCACGAAAGCATAGCAGGCGATGCCGCCAGGGTTCACCGGCTGGCAGAGGCCGTCAAAGTAAACCTCGATCGACACGGCTAGATGTGAATATTCTTGGAGATAAGTTTTTATTTTGTAGAGTCCGGGATTGTGTCTCCGACCTTATCCTTGACTTCCCTGGTTAGGTTCTGCACCAAGGGGTTCTGGCCCACCTTCTGCGCCCCCTGCCATACCCCTGAAACGAACGTCTGCCACCCAAGCCCGATAATTGCCAGTATGACTACGGCTATTACTACCCAAGTTAATAGGCCCATAATACAACAATAGTACTAGCAATAGCAATTTTAAGAGTTGTGGAGTGCTGCTCCAAGCTCAGCTTGACAACCGAATATCAGACATCTATGAAAATTTCTTTGGTATAATTCAAATAGCAGTTTGCAGTATAGAAATGTACGAAAACAACTGAGCATCGACCTAGCCTTTATTGGAACTTCGGTTGGATTCGTAGTGATATCTTCGGAGATAGGCTTTAACTCTGCCCCGGGATTATTTGACGCCGACGCGTCTATCTATCTGCCCGGCTATGCGTATCCCATTGTCAAAAAGGATCCAAAATCTAGAGTGAGGTAAAATAACGTTTACTTAGTTTGTCCTCGTATCCTAAAGTCGGCGCCAGCAGCAAAACATCTTTTAGAGACAACATCAATCTCTAAAGATCATCTCCCGGCCAGCTGGCGTCACTAGGCCGGGAGCAAAAGGCTTAACTTGCAGGTTGTCCAGTCATTATAATTAGACACTGGCGCCAGTGTCAACGAGCTTGAACACGCCGTCTTTGTAGTCGCGGTATTTCATGTTCTCCATGTAAACAATCGAAGGACTGTCAGCGTTGCTGCTGCTGCTACTGTTGTTGTTGTTGTTTTGCGCCGCTGCCATCGTGGTGCCTATTGCGCTGGCGGCGAAGACCAGAGTAGCTGCCATTGCCAAACACAGTATTGCATAGTAGTGTCTATTCATTAGCCCACGCAGAGAGAGAGAAGATTTATAGTAAAATTCTTTCTATGATCAGCGCTTGAGAGCGGCGCCCCTGATCTCGCTCAGGAACCCAAGAAATGTGATCTGGTGCTCTTTTTGGCATTTTCTGCAAACAAGTATGGCTGACTGAGCGTTGCTGCCTCCGACGACGCGGTCTATGTATTCTATGGCCTTGCCGCAGCTGCACTGGAATTTTCTCGGCGCCAAACTAAACTAGGTTGAGAACCCTGCGCTTGGTATTATATCTTTTTTCGAAGCTGAGATCTCCATAAACAGCCCTCTACTATATGACAAGGAAAGACCCATAGCAGGGCTTCCAGTTGCCTTCAAAGGATTATAGGCTAGTGTCCGTAATTCTCTGCAATTGTCAAAAAAAGGCGAAGCTAGCACTTCCTCTGCCAGCAAGCTCAAGTCAAAACCTCGAATACTCGTGGTCGACGACGACGAGTCGGACATTACTACGATACTGAAGAAAGGGCTCGAGCAACATGGCTTTCAGATAACCGCCTCAAACGACTCTGCTGGCACAGCGACTAGCTACAAGCGCAATTCGTACGGTGCGACCTTTTGCTCCTCGACAACCGCATGCCCCAGATGAACGGCTTTGAGCTGTACAGGGAAATAGGGGATGTTGACCCGTAGGTAAGTAAGGGTATGCTTTCTCACTGCGCTTGAGGTGTACTATGACGAGTTCCGGAGGGTATTCCAAAACTGCACCTCAGGTGCTTCGCCCGCAAGCCTACAACGCCTGTTGAATTGAAGAAGATCATCGCGACCGAGCTATAGAGGCGGAGTAGCTCTCAAGATATATTGTGTGTGTGTGTGTGTGTTTTTTGTTCATGCATTGTGTTTTACCGGGGAACGCGCAACAGCTTACGCGCCCTTGCTATTCATCCTCTTGTTGTACGCCTCGATTATCTTTTGAAGCGCCTCGTCCTCTTCCTTCACGGCCGCAATGAACTCGTCAAGGTAGCCGTACTTTTTGACAGCTTCGACAGTCTCTGCGAAATTCATATTGTGATCCTCCTCGAGCTTTCTAACCCTGGCCGCAAGCGACCCATCTATTGCAGACTTGACTAGCGTCTGCTGTATGAGCAGACGGTTGTAGCGGCTCAAAGCGAAATAGCGCCGGAAAATGTTCATCCTCTCCTGCCTGCCGGCCTGCCACAGCTCTTCAGAGGAAGGCAGCCGAAAAGAAGCCTGCACGTGATACATGGATAAAATTCTACAATAAAAACGCCGCTATTCCTTTTCGGCGGCATAGACCGGATGTGGCTCAGAATAGTCCGGTCCTGCACATAGGACCAACTCTTGCCGCATATATATATATCGCGCATGTTATGCGTTTTTCTTTGGAGGCAAGCAAGTTCAAGCTAGTGGTGGCTGCAGCCGATCTAGTAGTGTTTCTTCTAGGCCTCCATATCCCTTAGAGCGTCGATGTGCGTGACAGAGGTTCCCGCCAACGAAGGCATATGGCGCCACAGACACAATAATATGTCTATTTTTTTTCTGCCATAAGATTCTTTTATGTGGCCTTTTAAGTCATTGGTGCCCGAGTGTCTGCTGCGGTTGGGATGGAGAGTGACAAGAGCAAACGGACGCTGCGCGACCTTCTGGACAAAGAGATATAGGGCAGGGTTGATGCCAACAGGAGGTTCGTAGACGAGGTGCTGGAAGAGATACAGGATCAGAACCGCTATAGCACTTTTTAGAAAAGCTTGGCTACGAGCTTCCGCGGGCAAAACTTAAGGAAAAAGCCGGAACCGAGCAGAGTGCAACACACCACCATGTGATGGCCGGGCGTCTACAAGTCGATACTTGAAGGGTGCTTTTGCTGGCCGTATTCTAGAATAATCATTCGGATGCGATATAAGCTCGTTTTTTGTCTGAATTTTGGCTTTGACATTGCTGCACACGCTTTTCGTACGCTCTGCGCGGCTCATGTCAAATCTAGAGTGTCTGACCTATGGTGTCACAACAACAAAGGCAGCAGCGGTACATTCTGGTAGTCGATGACGAGCTGGACATTGTGATAATTTTCAGGCAGGCGCTCAGCAGGCAAGGCTACGAAGTATTTGGCTTCACTGACCCGCTGCTGGCCCTTGAGCACTTCAGGTCCAACGCACAGGATTATGCCCTTGTCATATCTGACACACGCATGCCCCGAATGAGCGGCTTTGAATTCGTGGCGCAGGTCAAGTCTATCAAGCCAGACGCCAAGGTGTTGCTCATGTCTGCATTTGAGATAAGCGACCTCGAATTCTCAATATCGCCTGTCAAAATAAACGGCTTTCTTAGAAAGCCAGTGGACGTGGGGACGCTAGTAAAGAAAGTCAAGGTCGCAATGGCGAACTAAAAACTATTATTCTTGAGTGTGCTCGTGGAATGTGTAGTGGTAGCCGGTACTACCAGAAGAAAATCAACCAAGACCAGCAGCTTTGGCGTATCAAAGCGCGAAGGCCATGATGCAAGCAAGTACTACAGCCGCAAGCTGTACGCAAGAAGCGAAAAGAACAATGCCGGCTCACAAAGCACAGAAAATAATGCCGTGCCGCAGCAATGCGCTGACAGGGTTTTCTGCAAGAGCAGCGAGAAGATGGATGAGCTACCGGATTCCTGCATCCACCTCGTCGTGACTTCGCCACCGTACAATGTCGGCAAGACCTATGACAAGGACCTTACCCTTGCCGAGTACAGGCAGCTACTCAGGGCTGTTTTTGCTGAATGCTACCGCGTGCTTGTGCCCGGCGGCCGGGCATGCGTCAACGTGGCCAACCTTGGCAGAAAGCCGTATATCCCGCTTCACAGCTACGTCATCAGCGAGATGCTTGACGCTGGGTTTCTGATGCGGGGCGAGATCATTTGGAACAAGGGGTCCAGCGCCGGCGCGTCGACTGCGTGGGGAAGCTGGCAGTCTGCCGCAAACCCCTCGCTGAGAGACACTCATGAATACATCCTGGTCTTTTCAAAGGGATCCTTCTCGCGCGTCGCAAATGGCAAAAAGGACACGATAAGCAAGCAGGAATTTCTGGCATACACGAAAAGCGTATGGGAGTTCCCAGCAGAATCGGCCAACCGCGTTGGGCACCCTGCTCCCTTCCCTGTGGAGCTTCCTTACCGGTGCATCCAGCTGTACACTTTCAAAGGCGACTTTGTGCTGGACCCGTTCTGCGGCGTCGGCTCCGCCTGCATAGCGGCAGCCAAGACTGGCAGGCACTTTGTGGGCTACGAGACCAATCAGGAATATATAGACGCCGCGCTCGAGCGGATAAGCGAATTTGCAGACACCGCCCCCACCCAAAAGAAAAATATGACATTGTGACCCTATCAATGACACACATATGGCGCAAAATAACAACGACATCGTGTACCTGAAGTACCAGAATCTGGAAGACATGCTGAAGGTGATAATCTATTCTGCACAGTCGATGCTCGGAGTCATCCCGATGCTCTACTACATCAAACACAATAACAAGCATGTTATGTTCATACAGACAGGGGCAGTCGGAGGCGTGACCGTGCATTACGTTGTCCAGAGCGAAAAGCCGACGAAAAAATTCATCCAGCTCAAGAGGCTTTCTGGCGAGTTTGCCTACATCGACACCATCGGCACAGACACGCAGTCGCTGTATGTTCCAATAATTGGGCTTGAAAAGTCGACCCTTTCTTTTCCCGCCTAGCTAGCTAGCTAGCTTGTTTCGTTTCTGTGGCCGCTGGCGCAGTACCATGTCCCTTTGACGTTGCCCTAGCGGTTGATCATCAAGTCATGCTCCCTGGCCTGCGAGCTGGCGCAGACTTTGCACGTGAGGGCTATGCCCAGTGCCGGGATCCGGAGCAGCGCATATGTACATATGAAATATAAGAAATCCTGCAAGAAAAAGTTTTAGGGCCAAGCCGGCGTGTACTTCCCTTATCAGGGACAGAAAAAAATCGCGCAAGAAAGAGCGGCCGGCAAACGAGGTCTCGGAAGACGACATCAATGCTCTACTGGATGCCATCAAGAGCTTTGAAGGCTACCCGAAACTGAAGGACCTTGGCAGGATGCTGCCGTCGCTGACTCCTCTGCAGGTAAATGTCATAATACGCTACCTTGAGAGGTCCAGGGCGATAGTCATAGATACCGAAGGCTACATCACTTGGGTGCGCAAAGAACTGCCTGATCAGCTGACGCTTGGCGAAGTCGCCAACATGAGCAGCGAGTTCCGCAAGTATCTTGAGCAACAAAGGCAAGATGGTTAAAACATTCTACTGTACCACTATTTCATCTTATTTTTATGAATCTGCGCCTTGTAACTTAACAGCATATGAAGTATCATCGCGGCAGAGCTGACGTTGTTGCGACGATTCTAGATGCGGCAAAAATGGTGGCGCTACAAAGACCAAGATAATGTATGTACAAGGCGCACCTTTCCTACGCGCAGCTAAAGGAATACCTGTCGGTGCTGGTGGAGAATGGGCTGCTGGGGTAGCGGGAAGGCGAACTGAAATAAAGATGACTGACAAGGGACTCTGCTTTATGAGAACCTACGACGAGGCCGGCGAAATGGTCTCTCCGGAGGCATAACAATAAAATCTTAATCTTTTTCTATTCCGTCAATAGTTTTTATGTTGGCGGCGCAGACCCTCAGGTGTTGAAGAAGGCCGCCATCACATCAGATCAGATGTACAAGATCGAAGAGAACGGCCACTCTGTCCTTGGCATGAGCCGGTATTTGATGATGGAAAACGCCGGCCACGGCGCGGCAGACTTTATCGCCGGCAAGTTCAAAAAACTAAAGAACAGGCAAGTAGTCGCGGTGTGCGGCACCGGCAACAATGGGGGCGACGGGTTCGTGACGTCGCGCCACCTTGCAGGCTATGGCGCAAAAATAACCGTAATTTTGCTTGGCAGCCCATCTGACCTGCGGAGCGAGGAAGCGAGGCTCAACTGGGGGATAATAGAAAAGATGGACTCGATCGAGATAATATTTGGCAGAGAGCTGAGCGACGAAGTTAAAAAGCGCATAAAAAAGGCAGACATCATTCTCGACGGCATATTTGGCACAGGAATCAAGGGCAAAATCCGAGAGCCGCACGCGTCTGCGATAGACGCGATAAACGATTCCCGGGCGTACGTCCTTGCCATCGACGTCCCGTCTGGATTTGACCCCAACACAGGCAAGAAGCATGGCGACAAGTGCATAAAGGCCGACGCCACGATTACGTTTCACCGGCTCAAGGTGGGACTTGCGAATGGGCGGAAATATACCGGGCCGGTGCGCGTTGAATGGATAGGGATACCGCCGGAGGCGGAAAAGGGAATCGTATGACCTACAGGGTTCTGCAAATCCCGGTTGGCCAGATGGCCAACTTTACCTACATCATCGCAGACGAAGAAAATAGCGAAGAGGCTGCCGTGATAGATCCGTCGTGGGACCTTGACAAGGTTTTCAGCGCGCTGAAAAAGAACGGCTGGAAGGCAAAATACGTCATCAATACCCACGGCCACTTTGACCATGTCATTGGCAACGATCAGATCGCCGCAGTGACGGGCGCCAAGATAATACAGCACAAGAACTCTGGGCTTAAGAACCACGTTAAAGTATCAGACGGCGATGTAATCGAAATAGGGAACGTCAAGCTCCGAGTGCTGCATACACCGGGCCACTCGAAGGACAGTATCTGCCTGCTGCTTGATGGCCAGCTCGTATTCACCGGCGACACACTCTTTGTCGGCAACTGCGGCAGAACGGACCTGCCAGGCAGCGATCCGGGCGAGATGTATCACAGCTTGTTTGACGTGCTGGCAAAGCTGGACGAGACACTCACTGTATATCCAGGCCACAACTACGGCCCAATGCCGACATCGACAATAGGTCATGAAAAAAAGACAAATTACGTGCTCCAATCAAGGACAAAGCAGGAATTTCTGGAATTCATGGCTGCTGGTGACTAGCTGTGCAAGATGTATCCACGTCAGACAGATCTGTTGTCAGGAAATTTGCAGCGAAAAAGCCGGTTTTTGTGTGCACAATTTCATATACTGCAACAAGCGAGATCCAGGGGCTCACGGTTGCAGGGGCAAACCCCGAGCTGGTGAAATACACGTCGCCGGCAGACGCGGAATTCCTCTATTACGGCCGCTGCAGGTGCATCGATTTCGTGCCGGCGACGCCTGATGGCAAGCCGACGCCAGCGCTCATCACGCGCGCCGCCCTGCAGCTGGCAGAGATCCCGCTGCTCGTGGTGGACGCCGGCGCAAAGATCAAGCCAGCGATCCCACACCTGTCATTTGGGCTCGAGCCGGGAAGAAATATCACTCAAGAAAATGCGATGGAGGAGGCAGTGGCAAGGCGCGCGTTTGACTATGGGGCTTTGCTTGGCAGGCAGCTGGCCAGAATGTCTGATATGGTAGTGATGGGCGAGAGCATACCCGGCGGCACGACAACGACGCTTGGAGTGCTTGAGGCGCTCGGAGTAGATGCACGGTTTAAGGTAAGCAGCAGCATGCCTGAGAACCCTCATGGGCTGAAGAATGGGGTCGTGGAATCAGCAATGAGGCGAGCCAGAGTGTCCTTTGGTGGCGTCAGCTCGCCTTTTGAAGCCGTCGCGCTTTTTGGCGACCCGATGATGCCGTCTGTGGCCGGGATTGCCGACGGCGTGCTGGCGTCAGGCGGCAGGGTCATGCTCGCAGGCGGCACGCAAATGGCCGCCGTCATTGCGATAATGAAGCGCATTGGCAGGCCGCTTGGGGGGCTCTGCATAGGCACTACTGCCTACGTCGCTCAGGACTCGTCCTCGGACCTGGCCGGCCTTGTCCACTCGGTGTCGCAGCAGGTGCCGGTGCTCTCGTGCGATCTGCATCTGGGCGAATCAAGCAAGCCGGGCTTACAGGCGTTTGCAAAAGGATTTGTCAAGGAGGGAGTCGGCGCAGGCGGCGCTTCGATAGTCGCCATGCTGAAGACAAGGGCCACTACTAGCAAGAAATTGATGAGGGCTATCGAAAAAGAATACGAGACCTCTATCGAGGCCGCGCAGAAATCTAAAAGTTAATGATTTGCTCCAACTAAGTGAACATCTGAGACATTATCTGTTCCTGAAGCTTGTGGAAGTACGATCTGAGGCCGATGCCGTACTCTGAATCAACGTGCTGCTGGATCGCTGCTATAAAGTATGGCGCCATCCTACTGGACACTGCCACGTAGAATTTTGTCTTGATCCTGCCGTCCTGAGATATCGCAAGCTCGCTCCTTATCTCCTCCGGAGCCAGCTGTCTGGCCTTTGAGTCAATGACGTTGTACATGCCGACAAATACTTCGGGCTTGATCCCAAGCTTGTCGTCGTCCATCATGACATGGTAGGTCGACGACACCCGTTGTTGTTTTTGCATCACCCATGAGTTTTGAATTACAGTAAAAACCGGCTATGCAAGCTCTAGCTTACTGTCTGGTCATTATACCTTGATCTTTATCTTTCGTGATACGAAAGGGCTTGCGGGATCGATAAAGCGCCAGCTCTTTTCAGTTGCGCGGGTGATGCCTATTCTCGGCGTGGCAATTACTTTCCTCGGCTTTGCTTCGTGCTCAACGTGAAGCTCTGACCTTGCGTCAGTCATGTCTACGCCATTAAGTAATGAAGTAATGTTGAGTGCCTCCGTGAGCTTGCCCGGCCCCGAGGTGAGCGAAAAAGCATCCTCAACCGGCCGGAAGTGCTTCATTACGTCGATGCCCTCAACAGGTTCGATCCCGCGTATTAGGACCGCGCCAGCCCCTACCCTGTTTGCCCTTGCAGACACGTTGACGCAGAAATGGTTGCCGTACGCAAAATAGACATAAGCCCTCCCGATGTCGCCAAACATGACCATGTTTCTTGCCGTTCTGCCGATGTGCGCATGGCTTGCCGCGTCGTCGCTGTGCCCGTACGCCTCTGTTTCAACGATGATGCCCGAGAGTCTGAGAGCCCTGTCGTCCAGCTTTAGCATGCGCACCAGCTTTTTGCCTACAAGGTCGCGCGCTACCAGGTCCGTCGGCCTTGAATAGAATGAAGTGCCGGGGCAGGTAACCATCACATGTAGTCCTCCAAGGAGCTCTTGCCAGCCTTATCCATCCGCTTGACTTCCCTTGCAAGCTTTTTGAGGTCGGCTTCAAGCACTGATAGGAGGCTCTTGTTGTATATGGCCGCCGCGGGGTGTATGGTCAGGAAATACTTTTGCCCAGCCTTTTCAACTATCCTGCCGCGGTTTGCAGTTATCGAGCCGCCACCCAAGAGGGAGGAATAGGCAGTCCTGCCAAGTATGCATATGACCTTTGGTCTGATAAGCGATACCTGCCTATCAAGATACGGCCTGCACGCGGCTGCCTCGTCTTCTTCCGGCACCCTGTTGTTTGGCGGCCTGCACTTGACCGCGTTTGTGATAAATACCTGCGAGCGCTCAATGCCTGCCTTCTTGAGGAGATCGTCAAGGATCCTGCCGGCGGCACCCACAAACGGCCTGCCTTTGTCATCTTCGCTCCTACCCGGTGCCTCGCCTACAAACATTATCCTGGCCGCCAGCTGGCCTTCGCCGGAGACGGCGTTCTTTCTCGTCCTTGACAGCTTGCAGAGCGGACAGCCTCTTACCTCAGCCGCAATTTTCTCAAGTGAATCGTCGTCTGCCACAGCAGCAGCAGCAGCTGCTGCTGCCGGGGGTTTTTGCTGGGCCGCCATATCCC
>CAMLKF010000057.1 GCA_946480575.1 uncultured Nitrososphaera sp.
CGATGTATGTATCCCTTCCCCGCCACCTGTTCTAGAATGCAGCGATATCGATGAAGAGGACTTTGAGGTGCGCGGATCTGACCCGCACGGATTCGACAGCAATGACGATGGCGTGGGATGTGAAGAAGACGGCAGTAGCAGTAGTAGCAGTAGCAGTAGTAGCGACGAGATAGACAGGAACAGCATAAGCAACGTTCTCACAAACATACTAGACGACATTTTCGGTGGTCATCTCGTCATCGCAGCAGATCGGATGAACAGTGTGCTTGACAGGATCGCTGAAGACAAAGCGCAGATTAGACAGACAATTGAGCAGACAGCAGAACAGATTGCCGGTGCAACAGACACAGACTAAGTGCAGGGCTAAAATTTCGATGGAAATTCGTAATCACTATGCGTGGCTTTGGAACTTGATGGGAAATACAACAAAAGACTAAGATTCTGGATTATAGCAGCAAGATTATAGCCAACGCAGAGAAATTGCAGACGCTAGATCTGTATTCCAAGATCAGAAGGCTAAGACAGGAAAGCCAAAGAAAGAGCAAAATCATCATCCATGATGTGGGTTGCTTTCATACGATGAAGCATGCATATATTCTTGAAAGAATATACTTTTGTAGAAATCATGCAGAAAGCAGAGTTTTTAAGCAATGCAATTTTTACAACTAGGCGTGCACATAGTCTCGTTCCTCCCAAGCGCTACTGAGACGCTCTACCAGCTTGGAGCCGCAAGCCAGATAGTGGGGGTGACACACGAGTGCAATTTTCCATCTGGGGCAAGAAAAAAGCCCCGGGTGATACGCCCGTCTTTTGACCCGGGAAGGATGACTGGCCAGGAGATAGACAGCAAGATAGTCGAGCTGATGCGCTCCGGCAAGGACATTTACATAGTTGACGACGCGGCGCTCAAAAAAGCCAAGCCTGACCTTATCGTAGCGCAGGGTCTCTGCGAGGTCTGCTCGCCCTTTACCAAGGAGATAAGCCGGGCAGTCAACATTTTGGGTGGCAGGCCGGACGTTCTGGTGCTCGACCCGCATGACCTTGACGACATCCTTGTCAGCATAATGGACATGGCCGAAAAGGTGGACAGGGTCGTGGCAGGAAGAAAGCTAGTGACCTCACTTCAAAAGCGCATAGACGCCGTTAGGGGCATGAAGATAGCGAACAGGCCAAGGGTGCTCTGCATCGAGTGGCTCGACCCGCTGTTTACTGCCGGCCACTGGGTTCCCCAGATGGTCGAGTACGCCGGCGGCATAAATGGCATCAGTGTTGCCGGCGAGCCTTCGCGCCGGATGGACATCGACGAAGCTGCTCAGTTTGACCCGGACATTATCGTGCTGATGCCCTGCGGCTTTGACATCAAGCGCACACTGAAAGAGCTGCCTCCGCTTGCAAACAGCGAAAAGTGGAAGTCGCTGCGCGCGGTTAAAGCAGGCAGCGTATACGCGGTGGATGCCAACTCGTACTTCAGTAAGCCGGGGCCGCGCACTATTGTGGGACTTGAGATAATGGCAAAAATATCGCACCCCGGAGCCTCGCGGCGCATCAAGGTTCCAAAAAGGTCGTACAAAAAATTATTACTGCGTTAGAGAGACTTCGATATAGACGTCGTCTGGGATTTTCAAGCGCATTAACTGTCTAATGGCCCTGTCGTCTGCTCCAACGTCGATAACGCGCCTGTGTATGCGCATTTCATACTTGTCCCAGGTGTTAGTGCCCTGGCCGCATGGAGACTTTCTCGTAACCACCTTTAGCTTTTTGGTCGGCAGGGGGTGGGGTCCCTTGAGCTTTATGCCTGACTTTTCAGTCATCCCCTTTATCTCGGTGCAAACGCCTTCCAGCGTTGCAAGGTTTGTGCTCGTGAGCTTTATTCTGGCTGCTTGAGGCATCTATAGTTCTCACTTACTTTTTGCTCGGGTCGTACTTTTCGGTGACGCTCAGGACAACTCCTGCGCCAATTGTCGTCCCCATGTCGCGGAGTGCAAACCTTCCGATCTCTGGAAAGTCCTTGAATGTCTCGATTGCCAGCGGCCTTACCGGCTTTATCCTGACGATTGCCGCGTCGCCTGTCTTTAGGAACTTGGGGTCCTGCTCTGTGGTTGCGCCCGTCCTTGGGTCTATTTTGGACAGAAATGACGAGATTGTCGCCGCCACCTGCGCTGTGTGAGCGTGCAGGACTGGCGTGTATCCCGGGGCGATTGCTGTCGGGTGGTGGATGACTATGAGGCGCGCTTCGAACTCCTTTGCGACAGTCGGCTGGTTGTCAGCCGGGCCAATCATGTCGCCGCGCTTGATCTGCTTCTTGTCTACACCTCTGAGGTTAAAGCCGACGTTGTCGCCTGATTCGGCAGACTCCATCTGGGTGTGGTGCGTTTCAATGGACTTGATTTCGCCAATAGCGCCAGAGGGCATGACGACTACCTTGTCGTTTGGCTTCATCCTGCCCGTCTCTACCCTGCCTACCGGCACAGTGCCGACGCCTGTGATGGAGTATACGTCCTGTATCGGGACTCTTAGCGGCTTGTTAACCGGCTTCTCTGGCGGCTCGAGTGTATCAAGCGCCTCTGCAAGGGTCGGTCCCTTGTACCACGGCATATTCGTTGACTTTTTCACCAAGTTGTCACCCTTCCATCCAGAGATCGGAATAAAGTTGATCTTGGCAGTGTTGAAACCAACAAGTTTCAACACCTTTTCTGCAGCATCCTTTGCTTCCTTGTAGCGTGCTTCGGCGTAGCCAACATCATCCATCTTGTTGAGCGCAACAATGAGCTGATTGACCCCGAGTGTCTTTGCAAGGAATGCGTGTTCTCTTCCCTGCCCCCCAGCCTCAAGAGCCGCTTCCATTTCACCAGGCTTGACAGAGATGACCAGGACGGCTGCATCGGCTTCGGACGCGCCGGTGATCATGTTCTTGATAAAGTCCCTGTGGCCTGGAGCGTCGATCAGCGTGTAGAAATACTTTGGTGTCTCAAACTTTTGAAAAGCGAGATCGATCGTGATACCCCTGTCGCGCTCGTCCTTGATGCTGTCCAGTACCCAAGCATACTTGAACGTATCACCCTTTCCTGTTGCTTCTGATTCCTTGGCGTATGCGTCTATGGTTCTCTGGTCAATGGCACCCAGATCAACCAGCAAATGACCTACAATAGTTGATTTACCATTATCTACGTGACCTACAACCACCAAGTTCATGTGTGGCTTTTTGCTAGCGCTCATAGAGCAAGAACGCTTCATGGGCTTTATTTGTATTTCGCCCCGGATTGTTGCAAAGTCCTTCAAAACTTGGACAGTTTTTACACCCTCTCATGGTGTCGCAGTCCTAGCTAACAAGCTATCGGAAAAGTTTTAAACCATATCAAATGAGTTTTTCTCAGTATGCGAATTACACTGAGCGCCATCAAGGCCGACATTGGCGGAGTCGGCGGCCACACGCGGCCAAGCGACGAGCTTGTAGAGACTGTCAGAAATTTTGTTGTAAGGAACGCAAAGGGGCTGCTTGTCGATTATTACATCGGGTACACGGGCGATGACATACACATCATAATGACCCACACACATGGCGTGGACAGTGAAAAGATCCACAAGCTGGCGTGGGACGCCTTTACTGAAGGGACCAAGCTGGCAAAGGAGCAGGGGCTGTACGGTGCAGGGCAAGACCTGCTCAAGGACTCGTTCTCTGGCAACGTCAAGGGCATGGGGCCCGGCGTCGCCGAGATCGAAATGGAGGAGCGCCCAAGCGAAGTGTTCTGCATCTTTGCAGCGGACAAGACCGAGCCGGGAGCATTCAACCTGCCGCTCTGGCGTATGTTTGTAGACGCCGGCAGCAATACAGGCATTTTGATCAACGAGAGGCTGGCAGAAGGCGTCATTTTCAGGATAATGGACGTAATGACTGGCAAGGTCGCAGAGCTGAAAATGTGGCAGGACAAGACCGAGCTTGAAGCGGCGCTGATGTACCCCGGCAGGTTCGTCGTCCACTCTGTGATGTCAGGCGACGGCGCCGAGCAAATAGTATCTGCATCAACAGACAGGCTGCATAACATCGCCGGCACGTACGTCGGCAAGGACGACCCAATAGCGATAGTAAGGACGCAAAAGAACTTTCCCGCAACAGAAGAAGCGGGCAGCGCGTTCAACGAGCCCCACTATGTCGCAGGCAACACGCGCGGAAGTCACCATATGCCCCTCATGCCTGTGAAGCTGAACTCGGCTGCGTCCTTGAATTACTCTATTCCTATAGTTTCATGCCTGCTCTTTAGCATGCACAATGGCAAGCTGACAGGGCCGCACGATGGCTTTGGCACCGCCGATTGGGACCTTCAGAGGATGAGGGCTTCCGAGCGCGCCATGATTATGCGCAGCCAGGGATTCATACATCCCGCGACGCTCGTGCCAGACGAGCTTGAATACAACAAGGGCTACGAGGCGCGCATGGCCAAACTTGAAAGCAAGTTCAAAGACATCGAGGAAATCATGAACGGTAAGGGCCGCAGCAAAAAGACAGCGGCTGCGAAAGCTAAAGCTGGCAGCAAGCGTTGATGATGAAGCGGCCACTCATTATCAATTTCAAGAATTACGAAGAGGCTTCGGCAGCCAATAGTGTCAAGCTGGCCAAGGCCGCGCAAAAGGTAGCCCAGAAGCTCAAGGTCGAGATCATCGTTGCGCCACCGCAGCCGGCACTTGCGCTGGTCGCCAAGAGCGTGAAAAAAATACCGGTCGTATGCCAGCATGTCGACGACGAAAAGCAGGGCTCGACCACCGGCTTTTTCGTACCCGAAGTAGCCAAGTCCTACGGCGCCGTCGGCTCCTTGATAAACCACAGCGAGCATAGGATCGAGATGAAGTCGATAGCGAGCCTCGTCGAGAGGATGCGCAAGCTGAGCATGACGTCTATAGTTTGCGTCCGCACTCCTCACGAGGTGATGGAGATATCTGTCTTTGGACCGGACTTTATCGCCATCGAGCCTCCGGAATTGATAGGAAGCGGCAGGGCAGTATCAAAGGAAAACCCTGCAATAATCACTAGGTCGATAGAGGCCGCCGGGTCGCGCTCAAGGGTCATCTGCGGCGCCGGCATCACTGACAAGGGCGACGTCAGGGCAGCCATCAAGCTGGGCTCCAAAGGGATACTCATTGCAAGCGGGGTGGTCAAGGCCAACTCGTGGGAGCACAAGATAGCCGAGCTTGCCTCTGGAATGAAGTAGAAAATAATAATTATTGTTGCAACAATAAGACATGGTTCGACAAAAAGAAAGGCTGGTGCGAAATCAACGACATATTGCGAGAGAGAGCGCAAGGGCTCAACTGGCTAGCTAACGGTAAAGATATAGCTGCTGGATTAAAGCTTGCTCATTTGCTAGTCATCAGGTATACCCATCCATCCTTTCCCCTTCTAAATTGCCAAGACTACTTTGCCTCTTGGATGCACGTCTTTCTGATAGTCAAGTGCCTTGCCAGCCTCCTCAAGCGGAAACGTCCTGTCAACATTTACACGTATATTATTTTGGTCGACCCATTGTGCCAATTTTGTCAGCCGCTCTCTGTTTACTTGTGTGAATTGAAATATAGCTTTTACACCAAATTGCTCCATCAGCTGTTGGTTTGGCTGCTCTAGCATCGATACAATCATGCCACTGCCTCTCTTCAATACTTCGAATGACCTTTTGTAGGTCTCGCCTCCCACTGTATCAAATACTGCATCATAGTCATGCGGCAGCAAGTCTTCAAAAGTCTGCGTCTTGTAGTCTATTACTTCATCTGCCCCGAGCTCCTTTACAAACTGCTTGTCGTTTGTGCTTGCGGTTGTGGCTACATAAGCGCCAAGACGCTTGGCCAACTGGATAGCGATAGACCCTATACCTCCTGCCCCGCCATGAATCAAAATCTTCTTCTGACCGTCTGTTAATCCGATAGTTTCTACAAGTGCCTGCCAAGCGCTAACGCCTACAAGGGGTAAACCCGCGGCCTCTTGATGATTCAAGCTTTTTGGCTTGTGCGCGATACTGTCCGCATTTGCCAAAGCTATCTCTGCAAATGCTCCTGAACCTCCACGCGTTACTGAGGCTTGTCCATATACCTCATCATCACCAACATTAAAGCCTGAAACACCAGCTCCAACCTTTTCAATGGTACCTGAAAAATCCATTCCCAGAGTCGATGGAAACTGAAGGGGAATCATTTGTTGCATGTAGCCTTCGCGGATTTTCCAATCTATGGGATTAACGCCAGCTGCTTTTACCTTGACCAGAACTTTTTCATCAGAGGGATCATTTGGTGCAGCTGCATTTTGATTAATTTCAACTACTTCGCTGCTTCCATAACCCTTCATTTGGGCTGATCTCATATAGCTAACCTAGTGCATTATCGGATATTAAACAACACAGTGGCAGTAAGCAATTACTGAATCAGTAATATTTTGACTATACTTGATAGTGCGGCGGTATAGCGACCGCGCTGCAACGAAAATAACCACACAGCAACCGCGGTCAGGAACCACCGCGTTTGCAACAGAACTTCTTTTTCCTCGTCAATTACTATCGCAAGCGATAATATCGGATCAGACTTTTGGCCGTGGTAGATTCCAGTTGTACTTCATCGCAAGCAGCCTGAGCCCTGTCACCGCAACAATGCTGGGGATCGCCGCCACATTCAGGTCAACACCCGCAGCAAGTAGGCCGAAGAATATCACGACACCGACAAAGCTTGCAGACGCGTACAGCTCCTTGACAAACACTATCGGGATCTCGTTGACAAACACGTCGCGCAGGATGCCGCCGCCAACCGCGGTGAGGACGCCGGCAAACGCCATTGCAAGAAAGTTCAACCCCATCAGGTTGTATGCAATTGTGGCGCCGATTATCGTGAACACGCCAAGCCCGATTGCATCGAATTTCAAGAACAAATTCCAGTGTTTTTTCAGCGTGCGGTAGAGGAAGAACAGAGCGACGCCCGTCGCAACCGTGATTATGAGGTACCACGGGTTGGCCACGGCTACTGGCGGGATGCGGCCAAAAATAATGTCGCGGAGCACGCCGCCTGCAACGCCTGTTATGGTGGCAAGTATGATTATGCCGACGATGTCGGATTTGTGCTCTATCGCCTTGAAGGCGCCTGTGACTGCAAACGCCATCGTGCCAAAGAGGTCGAGAACCTGTATGAGCAGCGGAACCGGCAAAGCGACGTCAGACAGAACTATCACCCTGCAATGCCCGCCGACCCCCCCCGCCCCTACACCATTGTAGCGCAGCGCTTGCAAAGATTTGAAATTATCGGTGAAGATGATGATGATGATGCCAGGTTATCCAGTTTAAAAGTGACTTAATTAAAAGTCGCGCAAACTCAACCTAAAAATTAGTTCTTTAATTGTAAATGCAACATATACACTCTCATTAATGTCAGCTAGCGCCAGCTTTATGATAAGACCAACCAGTTTGAAATAGTTTTTTCTCTGGAATAATATTCAATTTCGTGCTCAAATTATTCCATTTTTGGAATATATTATTCGAAGCCTGAGCGTGACAGATGGAACAACAAGGCTATTCCGGGCTATTCCAGCAGCGGCAAAAAATGCATAATGATTTTGCAGTTATGGATTTTCATGCTCGCTTTATGCTGTTTTTCACGCTCAAAATATGCATAGGCACGCAAAATCAAGCGGGAGGAAGTGCTGCCAAGGTAGGGGCTAGATGCACCCAGCTCGTGTACAGGACGGCAATAAGTGCTAGTATATAAAAGAACCAATTTTTGCGCAATTTCTCTACCACATGCTCCACTCGAAACGCGCGCACATACGCGCATAGATGTATATACGTGCAGATAACGCGCACAACGTTTTAAACTAGAGAAGGCAGATATCATCATAACATATGTCTGAAGAAGGCAGCTTTGGCAGAGCTCCTGTCATCGTCAAGCCGATATACTTTTTCGACGAGGCAGACGGCAGGAACAAGATTCTGCTTGGGGGCAAAGGCGCCGGCCTTGCCGAGATGACCAAGCTGGGGTTGCCCATCCCGCCAGGCTTTATAATTACTACAGAGATATGCGAAAAGTTCTACGAGGCAGGCAAGCGCCTGCCCGACGGTCTGATGGACGAAGTGCGCAAGTCGATAAGGCGCCTTGAAGGCATGACCGGCAAAAAGTTCGGCGACTCTGACAATCCCCTGCTGGTGTCAGTGCGATCCGGCGCGCCTGTGTCTATGCCGGGCATGATGGACACCATCCTCAACCTCGGGCTGAACGACCAGACGGTCGAGGGCCTGGCAAGGCAGAGCAGCGACTCGCGGTTTGCGTGGGACGCATACCGGCGCTTTATCCAGATGTTTGGCAAGATAGTGCTTGGAGTAGACGATAGGAAATTTGACAGCATCCTTGCCGGCAAGGACCTGTCAGGCCCAAAGGTCCTCCGCGACATTGTAGGATCGTTCATGGCTCTCTGCGAAGACACTGGCAGGAAATTTCCTGCAGACCCGTACAAGCAGCTGGAGCTGGCTATCGACGCTGTTTTTAGATCGTGGATGGGCAAGCGCGCAGTAGAATACCGAAGACAATACAATATCACGCCGGACAGTGCCGGCGGCACCGCGGTCACGATAGTGACGATGGTTTTTGGCAATATGGGCTCTGACAGCTGCACCGGCGTCGTGTTCACCCGCGACCCGGAGACAGGCGAAAAGCGGCTGTACGGCGACTACCTCATGAACGCGCAGGGCGAGGATGTCGTCTCGGGCAAGACCACGCCAAACCATATCGACTCGCTCATAAGCGAAATGCCTGAAGTCTACAAGCAGCTGATGGAGGTATGCGAAAAGCTAGAGAACCACTTCAAGGAGCCGCAGGACGTCGAATTTACTGTAGAGAAGGACAGGCTTTACATCCTGCAGACAAGGACGGCCAAAATGAACGCTATTGCGGCAGTCAAGACCTCAGTCGACCTCTTTCATGAAGGGCTGATAAGCAAGACGGCGGCGCTTGAGCGCATCGACCCGGAGGGCCTTGAGCAGATCCTGTACCGCAGGATTGACCCGCACTCCAAGCAGAAGGCGCTTGCGACCGGCGTCGGGGCGTCGCCGGGGGCGGCAAGCGGCATCGCCATCTTTGACGTGGCGCACGCCGAGGCGCTTGGCAAAAAGGGCGAGAAGGTGATCCTCGTACGGGAAGATACCAAGCCGGACGACGTGCCGGCGTTCTTCCACTCAGTCGGCATCCTGACTAGCAGAGGCGGCAAGACCTCGCACGCGGCAGTGGTGGCCCGCGGGATGGGCAAGCCCTGCGTGGTTGGGTGCTCTCAGATAGAGATCGACTACGAAGACGGCAGCTTTAGCGTCAACGGCAAAAAGGCTGCAAAAGAAGGCGACAGGATAACCATCGATGGGTCGACCGGCAGGGTCTACATTGGAGAAGTGCCGACTGTCGAGCCGGAAATATCGTCTGAATTTAAAGAAATACTGCAGTGGTCTTCGGAGATGAAAGGGATCAAGATAAGGGCAAACGCCGACACCTGGGACAGCGCGGAGCTTGCGCGCAAGTACGGCGCTGAAGGGATAGGGCTTTGCAGGACGGAGCGCATGTTCAACCAGCACGACAGGATAATGCAGTTTGTAAAGATAATAATGGCAGAAGACGAAGACGAGAGGCACAGGGCGCTTGACGAGCTTGAACCCCTGCAGAGGTCGGACTTTAGAGCCATCCTGAAGGAAATGCGCGGGCTTCCAGTGACGATAAGGCTGCTCGACCCTCCACTGCACGAATTCTTGCCAAACGAGGAGGATCTAATGCAGCGGATATTCGAGATGAAGTCGTCCGGCAGCAAGGAGTCAGAGGTTGCGCATATGGAAAAGATATTGAAGCGCGTGCACGAGCTGTCAGAGATAAACCCGATGCTTGGGCACAGGGGGGTCAGGATGGGTATCTCCTTCCCCGAGATCTACGAGACCCAGATTAGGTCGGTCTGCGAGGCGGCTGCCGAGCTGGCAAAGGAAGGCGTGGCAGTCGAGCCGCAGATAATGGTGCCCCAGGTGGGGCTGGTAGAGGAGCTCGCATCCGTGCGGCAGATATTCGAGTCGGTCAAGCGCGAGATCGAACATCGGCACAAGATAAAACTGAAGATAAAGTTTGGCAGCATGATCGAAGTCGTGCGCGCGTGCCTCGTGGCAGACGACATTGCCCACCTTGCCGATTTCATAAGCTTTGGCACGAATGACCTTACGCAGGCCACCTTTAGCTTCAGCAGGGAAGACGCTGAAGGCAAATTCCTTCCGTTCTACCTAGAGAAGGGTATCGTGGCAGTCAACCCGTTCCAGACCATCGATACAAAGGGCGTGGGAAGGCTGATGAAGATGGCAGTCGACATGGCAAGGGGGGCGAAAAAGGATATTGAGATAGGGATATGCGGCGAGCACGGGGGTGACCCTCGTTCGATAGAGTTTTGCAGCACTGCCGGCCTCGACTATGTGAGCGCCTCGTCCCACAGGATACCCATTGCCATCCTGGCAGCGGCCCAGTCGGCAATAAAACAGAACAAGAAACTGCGTCATCTCCCTCCCCTATAGCTTAAAATTTGGGCAGGCACACATGCAAATCCTGCAAATGGCAAGCGCAAATGCAGGTAGCAACGTTATCTACGAGTGCATGCGCTGCGGCACGCCGGTAACGGTCGAGGAGTTGTCGAGGCTGCCAGAAATAAAGTGCATCTGCGGCTTTAGGGTCTTCCGGAAGGCGAGGCCGCCGATAGTAAAGCAGCTAAAGGCAATCTAATGATCATCAGCCCTTTTTTCTTCTCTTTTCTTCTCTTCCTTCACCCTGTTGTTGTACGAATGAAACTTTTTTGCATGATCGCGCATCTGCTCCATTCCCTCAAAGCCTATGTTGCATTCCTTGCACACGTATAGTTTTTGCTCATGCGCTATTTGCTGATGCTGCATCAATTCCTCTACCTTGCGGAACTTTTTGCCGCATGCCTCGCACTCGTGCTTTTTGAAAAGATCCATATTACTGCGATCTCTCTCACTCCTTCTTGTTGCACCCGTCCCAACACTTCCT